>NZ_JBHXLU010000008.1:0-201014 GCF_042720695.1 Streptomyces sp. NPDC058457
AAGCCCACAGCGAGGCACGCTGCGGGCCCTCCGGCGTTCTGTCGGCTCACGCCTCGCGGCGCAGCGACGGCTTCAGCTCCTTCAGACGCCCCAGAAGCCCGTTCACGAACGAGGGCGACTCGTCCGTCGAGAACTCCTTGGCGAGCTGCACCATCTCGTCGAGGACGACGGCGTCCGGCGTCGCGTCGACCCAGATCAGCTCGTAGGCGCCCAGGCGCAGGATGTTGCGGTCGACGACCGGCATCCGGTCCAGCGTCCAGCCGACCGAGTACTGGGCGATCAGCTCGTCGATCCGCTTCGCGTGCACGGCGTAGCCCTCGACCAGCTGCATCGTGTACTCGCTCACCGGCGGCTGCCGGGTGTCGTCCCGGGACAGCCGGATCCAGTCCGCGAGCACGGTCAGGACGTCGGCCCCGCGCTGGTCGCCCTCGAAGAGAATCTGGAAGGCACGCTTGCGGGCCGTGTTGCGGGCAGCCACGGTTAGCTGTTCACCCGGCCGAGGTAGTCGCTCGTGCGGGTGTCGACCTTGATCTTCTCACCGGTGGTGATGAAGAGCGGGACCTGGATCTGGTGACCGGTCTCCAGGGTGGCCGGCTTGGTGCCACCGGTGGAGCGGTCGCCCTGGACGCCCGGCTCGGTCTCCTGGATGGTCAGCTCGACGGCGGCCGGGAGCTCGACGAAGAGCACCTCGCCCTCGTGCTGGGCGACGACGGCCGTGAAGCCCTCGATCAGGAAGTTCGCGGCGTCGCCGACGGCCTTCGGGTCGATGTGCAGCTGGTCGTACGTCTCCATGTCCATGAACACGAAGTACTCGCCGTCCATGTACGAGAACTGCATGTCGCGCTTGTCGACAGTGGCCGTCTCGACCTTGACGCCGGCGTTGAAGGTCTTGTCGACCACCTTGCCGGACAGCACGTTCTTGAGCTTGGTGCGCACGAAAGCGGGGCCCTTGCCGGGCTTGACGTGCTGGAACTCGACGACGGACCAGAGCTGGCCGCCTTCGAGCTTGAGCACCAGGCCGTTCTTGAGGTCGTTCGTGGAAGCCACGGTTGCGGAATCTCCTGGACTGACGTGGACGACCCCGGGGCGCGCACCTTGCCTAGAGTGCGAGCAGCTCCTTGGTCGTGATGGTGAGTAGCTCGGGTCCGCCGTCCGCCTCGGGGCGCACGACGAGCGTGTCATCGATCCGGACGCCGCCCCGGCCCGGGAGGTGGACCCCCGGTTCGACGGTGACCGGCACGCAAGCGTCCAGTTTACCCATGGCTGAAGGGGCGAGCTGCGGGTCCTCGTCGATTTCGAGTCCGACACCGTGTCCGGTGAGGGGCTGCAGGCCCTCCGCGTGGCCCGCGGAGTCCAGAACCTGGCGGGCGGCGCGGTCGACGTCGCGGCAGGCGGCGCCGGGCACGAGGCTCTCCCGGCCGGCCCGCTGGGCGGCGAAGACGAGGTCGTAGAGCTCGATCTGCCAGTCGGCGGGCGAGGTGCCGATCACGAAGGTACGGCCGATCTCGCAGCGGTAGCCGCGGTAGGTGGCGCCGAGACAGACGGAGAGGAAGTCGCCCTCCTCGACCCGCCGGTCGGTGGGGCGGTGGCCGCGACGGCCGGAGTTCGGGCCGGTCGCCACGGAGGTGGCGAAGGCCGGGCCGTCGGCGCCGTGGTCGACCAGGCGGCGCTCCAGTTCCAGGGCGAGATGCCGTTCGGTACGGCCGACGAGGATCGACTCCAGCAGCTCGCCGAGGGCCTGGTCGGCGATCTCGGCGCCGATGCGGAGGCAGGAGATCTCCTCCTCGTCCTTGACGATCCTGAGCTGCTCGACGGCGCTGCCCAGGTCGGTCAGACGGAGGTGGGGGGCGACGGAGGCGAGGGCACGGTGCCGGGCCACGGTGAGGTGGTGCTCCTCGACGGCGAGGGCGTCGGCGTCCTGGGCGACGGCGAGGTCGGCGGCGGCGACGGCGGGGTCACCGCCGGGGCCTTCCAGGAGGTGCGGCCGCAGGGACTCGTCGGGGCGGGCCCCGGTGGGGCGGTCGTCCGGCGGGCCGGGGCAGACGAGGAGATCCTCGCGTTTGCCGAGGAGCAGGACGGAGCCGTTGGGTGCGGCGCCGGCGAGGTATCTCACGTTGGCCGGGTGCGAGATGACGGCGGAGTGGCTGCCGGCCGCGTGGCAGCGTTCCCTCAGCCTGGTTCGGCGGGCCGCGTACACGTCTGACATGAGTCGAGCGTAGGAGGGGTGGGCGGTTTGTGCCGGTTGAAGGGGGCCGAGTGGGGTGGCTGGGCGCCGTTGTCGGGTGCGGGTCCGTGGGATTTTTTGCGCAGTTCCCCGCGCCCCTCAGGACACCGGTCACCTGTCGGCCGCGGGCCGGTGGGGCCGAGCGCGCAGTTCCCCGCGCCCCTCGAAGACGGGCCGGTGGGGGTTGCTCACACCGTTCCCCGCGCCCTCAAGAACAAGAAGGTGGGTGCAGTCCCCCGTTTACCAGTTCGGGGGGCTTGCTATCGCTCTTGCCAGGACGTCGTCCAGGACTCGGGCTGTGGTCGGAACATCCAGCTGGGAGTTGTCGATGATCGGGAGGCCCGAGCCGTACCAGCCGGCCATGCGGCCGTGGATGCGGGCCACCTCCTCGTCGGTGAGGCGGCGGTTGCCGGTGCGTTCCGCGTTGCGTTCCAGGACGATGTCGAGGCCGGGGAGGAGGACGACGGGGAGCAGGCCGGGGCCCACGTGGCGCTTCCAGCCGCCGAGACCGACGACCGGACGGTCCGGGAAGACCGCGTCGTCGAGGATGCACGAGATGCCGTTGGCCAGGAAGTTGCGCGCGGCGAAGCCGCAGGTGCGGCGGGCGAGGCGGTACTGGGCCTCGGAGTGGTCGTTCCAGCCGGACTGGGGGTCGGCGAAGCCCGAACGGACCCACTCGCGGACGTCGTCGAGGCTGATGTGGGCGGTGGGGACCCGGCGGTGGTCGGCCCAGTACTTGGCCACGCTGGTCTTGCCCGCACCGGCCGGGCCGATGAGGAGGACGGCCAGGGTGGTGGTGGTCGGGTCGGGCGCGGTGGGCGCGCTGGGGATGCCCACCGGGGCGCCCGGCGGCAGCGGGACGTGGCCCGTGGTGTCGGGCGGCGGCGGGGCCGAGGGAAGCGGGGGAACCGGCGGAACCGAGGGCTGCGGCGGCGCGGCCGGCGGTGGCGGCACGGGCACGGAGCCCTGCGGCGCTCCCGGGTGCTGTGCGGCCGGCTGCCAGCCGGTCGGTCCCTGCCCCGGCTGATGGGGCGGCGGCAGCGGAGATCCCACTGCGTGCTGCATCCGGTGCCACTCCGTCTCGTCATGTTCGGCTGCGCTCGTTACCGAACGGTACCGCCCGCGGTCGTCCTTTGGTGAAACGGCCGGGGGCGGCCCGAAGTGCCCGCGTCGCCAGGCGAATCGGGCGGAAGGAACAGCGGCGGACCTACTGCCCGACCTCGCCGTACGCGGCGAGCAGCACGGCCGGGTCCGGGCCCTCCAGGACCGTCGGTTTGGCGAGGCCGTCCAGGACGATGAAGCGGAGCAGGTCGCCGCGGGACTTCTTGTCGACCTTCATCGTCTCGACCAGCTTGGGCCACTGGTCGTAGCGGTAGTGCAGCGGGAGACCGACGGACTCCAGGACCGTACGGTGGCGGTCGGCCGTCGCGTCGTCCAGGCGGCCGGCCAGCCGGCCCAGCTCGGCGGCGAAGTGCATGCCGACGGCGACCGCGGCACCGTGCCGCCACTTGTAGCGCTCGTTCTTCTCGATGGCGTGGCCGAGCGTGTGGCCGTAGTTGAGGATCTCCCGCAGACCGGACTCCTTGAGGTCCGAGGAGACGACCTCGGCCTTCACCCGGATGGAGCGCTCGATCAGCTCGGCCGTGTGCGGGCCCGCCGGGGTGCGCGCGGCCTCGGGGTCGGACTCGATGAGGTCAAGGATCACCGGGTCGGCGATGAAGCCGGCCTTGATGACCTCGGCGAGCCCGGAGACGTAGTCGTTGACCGGGAGCGAGTCGAGGGCGGCGAGGTCACAGAGGACGCCCGCCGGCGGGTGGAAGGCACCCACCAGGTTCTTGCCCTCGGCCGTGTTGATGCCGGTCTTGCCGCCGACCGCCGCGTCCACCATGGCGAGGACGGTGGTGGGGATGGCGATCCAGCGCACGCCCCGCAGCCAGGTGGCGGCCACGAAACCGGCCAGGTCGGTCGTCGCCCCGCCGCCCACGCCGACGATGACATCGGAGCGGGTGAAGCCGGACTGGCCGAGCGCCTTCCAGCAGTAAGCGGCGACCTCGACGGTCTTGGCCTCCTCCGCGTTCGGCACCTGGATGGCGACGGCCTCGTAGCCCTGCCCGGCCAGGTCGGCGCGGAGCGCGTCGCCGGTCTCGGCGAGCGCCTCGGGGTGGACCACCGCGACCCGCTTGGCCTTCTCGCCGATCAACCCGCCCAGTTCGCCGAGGAGCTGACGGCCCACCAGGACCTCGTACGGCTCGGTGCCCGCGGTGCCGCCGACCTGGATCCGGGTGACTGCCTCGCTCATGCTTCCTTCAACTCCAGTGCGTCCAGGGCTGCTTGGGTGACCTCTTCGGGCGTACGGCCGTCGGTCGCGACGACGGCCGTGGCGACCTCCTCGTACAGGTGCCGCCGGGCTTCCATCAGCTCGCGCCACTGCTTGCGCGGGTTGATGGCGAGCAGCGGCCGGGCCGCGTTCAGGCCGGTGCGCTTGACGGCCTCCTCGACGTCCATCGAGAGGTAGACCACCCGGCGGTCGGCGAGCAGGCCGCGGATCTCCGCGTCGAGGATCGCGCCCCCGCCGAGCGCGAGGACACCCTCGTGCTCGGCCAGCGCCGCCTGGACCGCCCGCTTCTCGATCGCCCGGAACACCGGCTCGCCCTCGGCCACGAAGATGTCCGCGATGGCACGGCCCTCGGCGGCGACGATGTCCTCGTCGGTGTCCCGGTAGCCGACGCCGAGCCGCTCGGCGAGCAGCTGCCCGACCGTGGACTTGCCGACGCCCATCGGCCCGACCAGAACCAGCCTCGGTGCGCCGGTCACCGGATGGCCAGGTTGTCGAGGTACGACTGGACGTTGCGCCGGGTCTCGGGGACCGAGTCGCCGCCGAACTTCTCCGCTACCGCGTCCGCGAGGACGAGCGCGACCATCGCCTCGGCGACGATGCCGGCGGCCGGCACGGCGGAGACGTCGGAGCGCTGGTGGTGGGCCTGGGTGGCCTCGCCGGTGGTGACGTCGACGGTCTGCAGGGCACGCGGGACGGTGGCGATGGGCTTCATCGCGGCCCGGACCCGGAGCAGCTCACCCGTGGACAGCCCGCCCTCGGTGCCGCCGGCCCGGCCGGAGACGCGGCGGATGCCCTCGGGGGTGTTGACGATCTCGTCGTGCGCCTTGGAGCCGGGCACCCGGGCCAGTTCGAAGCCGTCGCCGATCTCCACGCCCTTGATCGCCTGGATGCCCATGAGGGCGCCGGCGAGCCGGGCGTCCAGTTTGCGGTCCCAGTGGACGTGCGAGCCGAGGCCGACCGGGACGCCGTACGCCAGCACCTCGACCACTCCGCCGAGGGTGTCGCCGTCCTTGTGGGCCTGGTCGACCTCCGCGACCATCGCCTTCGACGCGTCGGCGTCGAGGCAGCGCAGCGGGTCGGCGTCCAGCTTCTCGACGTCGGCCGGGGTCGGGTACACACCCTGCGGGGCCTTCACGGAGCAGAGCTCGACGACGTGCGAGACGATCTCGATGCCGGCCGTCTCCTTGAGGTACGAGCGGGCGACGGCGCCGAGCGCCACGCGGGCCGCGGTCTCCCGCGCGGAGGCGCGCTCCAGGACCGGCCGGGCCTCGTCGAAGCCGTACTTCTGCATGCCCGCGAGGTCGGCGTGGCCGGGGCGCGGGCGGGTCAGCGGGGCGTTGCGGGCGAGGCCCGCGAGGATCTCGGGGTCGACCGGGTCGGCCGCCATGACCTGCTCCCACTTGGGCCACTCGGAGTTGCCCACCATGATCGCGACCGGGGAGCCGAGGGTCAGGCCGTGCCGGACGCCGCCGAGGAAGGTGACCTCGTCGCGCTCGAACTTCATGCGCGCACCGCGGCCATAGCCGAGCCGCCGTCGCGCCAGGTGGTCCGCGACCATCTCGGTCGTGATCGGCACGCCGGCGGGAAGGCCCTCCAGCGTCGCGACAAGTGCGGGACCGTGGGACTCCCCCGCGGTCAGCCAACGCAGCCTGCTCAACGATGCTCCTCAGTGCTCGCGCCCTGGTGCTACTGCCCTGCGTACGCGCGTCCTCGCGTACGGCGACGGCCCGACCGGGTGCGCGGCCCCGGTCCGCCACCTCCGATCCTCCCACGTCCGGGCGGTGATCCCGGCCGCCGGTCCAGCAGGCGGACGCGGACATGCCCGGTCAGCGCTCGGCGAGCGCCTTCTCGCCGGCCCTGCGCATGGCGTCCAGCGGTGCCGGGGTGCGGCCGGTCATCTGTTCGACCTGGAGCACGGCCTGGTGCACCAGGAGGTCCAGTCCGCCGACCACGGCTCCCCCGAACATGGACCAGCGGGCGGCGAGTGCGGTGGGCCAGGGGTGGTAGAGGACGTCGAAGAGGGTGGTGGGCCGCTCCGGTACGGCGGTGGCGAGGGCGTCGGTGGTGCCGGCGGGGGTGGTGGCGATCACCAGGGGGGCGTGCAGGGCCTGTTCGGCGTCGGCCCAGTCGGCGGTGCGCACCTCGACGTCGAGCCGCTCGCCCCAGTGCCGCATCTCGGCGGCGCGCTCCTCGCTGCGGACATAGGCGACGACCTCGCCGGTGCAGATCCGGGCGAGCGCGGCCAGCGCGGAGGAGGCGGTGGCACCGGCGCCGAGGACGGCAGCGGAGTCGACCTGTTCGATGCCGTGCTCGCGGAGCGCGGCGACCATGCCCGGGATGTCGGTGTTGTCCCCGAGTCGTCGGCCGTCCTCGGTGAAGACGACGGTGTTGACCGCGTCGACCGAGGCGGCCGTCTCGCTGATCTCGTCGACCAGCGGGATGACCGCCCGCTTCAGCGGCATGGTCAGCGACAGCCCCGCCCACTCCGGTCCCAGCGTCCCGAGGAAGCCGGGCAGCCCGGCCTCGTCGACCTCGAAGCGCTCGTACGACCAGTCGGTGAGCCCGAGTTCGTCGTACGCGGCCCGGTGCAGCACCGGGGAGAGGGAGTGGGCGATGGGCTTACCGAGCACAGCGGCCCGGCGGGCATCAGTTGCCCGAGTTGGCATTGAATTTGTCCTTGAGCTTCTCGAATTCGGCGTTGGTCTTGGCGAATTCGGTGTTGTTCACGCCGTCGGTCGCCACGAAATACATCCAGCCGTCGTCGGTCGGATTCAGTGCCGCCTTCAGTGCGTCCTCGCCGGGGTTGCCGATCGGACCGGGCGGAAGCCCCTTCTGGGTGTACGTGTTGTACGGGTCCCTGTTGCTGTTGATCTCCGACTCGCTGATGTGGATGTTGCTGGTGCCCTTCAGGTAGTTGAAGGTCGAGTCGAATTGCAGCAACCGGTTCGTCTCGGTGTTCGTGGCCTTGAGACGGTTGTAGACCACTTCCGCCATCTTGCGGAAGTCGTCGTGCGTCTTCCCTTCGGCCTGGACGAGGCTCGCGACCGTGATGACCTGCAACGGATTGTCCAGGTCGTACTTCTTGGCCTCCGCCGCGAGGTCGTAGTTGGCGTACTCCTCCTTGGCCGCGGCGACCATCTGTTTCAGGATCGCGTCGGGCTTCATGCCCTTGGCCGCGGGATAGGTACCCGGGTAGAGGAATCCTTCCAGCGGGTCCATGATCTTGCTGTTGGCGTTCGCGTAGCTCGGCAGACCCAGGTTCTTGTATTCGGCTCTGGCGACCTTCTTGGAGGTACCGGCGGAAAGGCCGAGTTTCTTGTCCAGGGCCACATAGACGGCCGCCGCGCGCTCGCCCGGGGTGACGATGACATTGGCCTTGCTGCTCGGTTCGAGCATCAGCAGCACACAGCTCGCGGCGGACATCTCCTTCTTGAGGGTGTAGGCGCCCGCCTGGATCGTGTCGCCCTTCGGATTCTGCGTCTGCGCGTGGACGAACGCGTCGACGCTCTTGACGACGCCGGCCTCCTTCAGCCGCCGCCCGATCTCGTATCCGCCCGCGCCCTTGGGGATCTGGACGGTCACGGTCTCGCTGCTGCCGCTGCCCGCGTAGTCCGGGGCCGCGCCGAAACGATTTTGGTAGAAGTGCCAGCCGAAGTAGCCGACGGTGGCCGCGCCGCCGCCGAAGACCAGGCACACCACCAGGCAGGCGCAGCCGCTGCGGCGCTTCTTGGCCCCCTTGCCGCCCTTTGCGTCCTTGCCGCGGCCACCACCGCGGCGTCCTTTCGGATCGTCGTCGTCCGCATCGTCATCGCCGTCGTCCGCGCCCGTGAAGAAGGGGTGCTGCTCTTCCTCCTCCTCGACGGCGGGCTCCGGCTGCGGTTCCGGCTCGGGGCGCCGGCGGCCGGGCGGCTCCGGCGGCGGGTAGGCGTCCTCGGTGCCGTAGAAGTCGGGCTGCTCGCCGCCGTAGGCCACGGGCTGCTGGCCGTAGGGGTCGCCAGGGTCGGCGGCGTAGGGAACGTGACCATGGGTGCCGGTCGCGTCCCAGCCGCCCTGGTGGTACTGCTGCTGGGCATGACCGACGTACTGCTGGTCGTACTGCTGCTGACCGTACCCGTCGGCGTACTGGAGTTGGCCCTGCTCGTCGTAGTACGCGTACTGCTGCTGGTCGTACCCGCCCTGCGGGTGCTGGCCCCAGTCGCCGTACTGCTGCTGCGGCTGCTGCGGGTAGTGCTGCGGCTGACCGCCGTAGGGGGACTGCTGGCCCACGTGGGCCTGCTGTCCCTCCCATCCGTCGTCCCCGTACAACGGGTCCTCCGGATGCCACGGTTCGGAGCCTGGGCCCCGGCCATACTCAGTCATCGATCCCCTAGAGCCGCGAGACGGCGCGCCACGCGGCTGGTGGGCCGGTTGACCGTTCCGCCTCTTACTGTGCGGTGGCTGTTCGAAAACCATCGCATCGCGCGGAACGTTACCGTATCGCGATCAGATGACTACTTCGACGCCCTCGCCGGGTGGTTTACCTGACACCCGTTCGGATTCCAGCGCCTGCTGGAGGATGATCACAGCGGCGGCCTGGTCGATGACCGAGCGCCCCTTCTTGGACTTCACCCCCGACGCGCGCAGTCCCTGACTGGCCGTCACGGTCGTCATCCGCTCGTCGACCAGCCGGACCGGCACCGGCTCGATGCCCTTGGCCAGCTCCTGGGCGAAGGCCCGCACCTTGACGGCGGCCGGGCCCTCGCCCCCCTTGAGGGAGCGCGGGAGCCCGACGACGACCTCGATCGGCTCGTACTCCTCGACCAGTTGCCGCAGCCGGCGGTGGGCCGCCGGGATGTCCCGGCCGGGAACGGTCTCGACCGGGGTGGCGAGGATCCCGTCGGGGTCGCACGAGGCGACCCCGATCCGGGCGTCCCCGACGTCGATCGCGAGTCGACGTC
Source organism: Streptomyces sp. NPDC058457 (assembly GCF_042720695.1). NCBI lineage: Bacteria > Bacillati > Actinomycetota > Actinomycetes > Kitasatosporales > Streptomycetaceae > Streptomyces > Streptomyces sp. NPDC058457. The sequence goes on from NZ_JBHXLU010000008.1 coordinate 9,500, forward strand.
CTCTGCGCATTCCGACCGATTCCTTACTTGGCGGTCTCGTCGACGAGGCGCTCGACGGCGTCGATGGCCTCACCGACGGCGGCCGGGTTCTGGCCGCCGCCCTGGGCGACGTCCGGCTTGCCGCCACCGCCGCCGCCGAGGGTCTTGGCAGCGGTGCGGACCAGGTCACCGGCCTTCAGGCCGCGGTCGCGGGCCGCGTCGTTGGTGGCGATGACCGTGAGCGGCTTGCCGTTGTTGACCGTGAACAGGGCCACCACGGCGGCGCGTCCGCCCTGGATGCGGCCGCGCACGTCGAGGACCAGCTTGCGCAGGTCGTCCGGGGTGGTGCCGTCCGGGACCTGCCCGGTGACGACGGCGATCCCGCGGACGTCCTTGGCGGACTCGACGAGACCGGCGGCGGCCTGCAGCACCTTCTCCGCGCGGAACTTCTCGATCTCCTTCTCGGCGTCCTTCAGCTTGCCGAGCATGGCGGAGACCTTCTCCGGGAGCTCCTCCGGACGGCCCTTGATCAGCTCCTGGAGCTGGGCGACGACCGTGTGCTCACGGGCCAGGAAGTTGTAGGCGTCGACGCCGACGAGGGCCTCGATACGGCGGACACCCGAGCCGATCGAGGACTCGCCGAGCAGCTTCACCAGGCCCAGCTGGGAGGTGTTGTGCACATGGGTGCCGCCGCACAGCTCCTTGGAGAAGTCGCCGATGGTCACCACGCGGACCCGCTCGCCGTACTTCTCGCCGAACTCGGCGATGGCGCCCTGCTTCTTGGCCTCGTCGAGGCTGAGGATCTCGGCGTGCACGTCCAGGTCGCGGGCGAGCACCTCGTTGATCTTCTGCTCGACGTCGGTCATCACGGCCGTCGGAACGGCGGACGGCGAGCCGAAGTCGAAGCGGAAGCGGCCGGGCTGGTTCTCGGAACCGGCCTGGGCGGCCGTCGGGCCGAGCGCGTCGCGCAGGGCCTGGTGGGTGAGGTGGGTGGCCGAGTGGGCGCGGGCGATGGCGGTCCGGCGCCGGGAGTCGATCGAGGCGTGGGCCTTGGCGCCCACCGTCACCTCGCCGACCTGGACGACGCCCTTGTGGACGTAGACGCCCGGGACCGGCTTCTGGGTGTCGCGGATCTCGATGACGGCACCGGTGTCGACCCTGATCCGGCCGGTGTCGCCGATCTGGCCGCCGCCCTCGGCGTAGAACGGGGTGCGGTCCAGGACGATCTCGACCTCGTCGCCCTCGCCGGCGGCCGGGGAGGAGACGCCGTCGACGAGGATGCCCACGATCGTGGTCTCACCCTCGGTGTCGGAGTAGCCGATGAAGTCGGTCTCGCCGGTCCTGTCGGCGATCTCGCGGTAGGCACCGGCGCCGGCGTGCCCGGTCTTCTTGGCCTGGGCGTCGGCCTTGGCGCGGTCCCGCTGCTCCTTCATCAGGCGGCGGAAGCCGTCCTCGTCCACGGCGAGGCCCTGCTCGGCGGCCATCTCCAGGGTGAGGTCGATCGGGAAGCCCCAGGTGTCGTGGAGCAGGAACGCCTTGTCGCCGGCGAGGACCGTGCCGCCGGCGTCCTTGGTCTCGGTGACGGCGGTGTCGAGGATGTTGGTGCCGGCCTTCAGCGTCTTGAGGAAGGCGTTCTCCTCGGCGACGGCGACCTTCTCGATGCGCTCGCGGTCGGTGACCAGCTCCGGGTACTGCTGCCCCATCATCCGGATCACGGTGTCGATCAGGTCGAGCACTACCGGTCCGGTGGCACCGAGCAGGCGCATGTTGCGGATGGCGCGACGCATGATGCGGCGCAGCACATAGCCGCGGCCCTCGTTGCCGGGGGTGACGCCGTCGCCGATGAGCATCACCGACGTACGCATGTGGTCGGTGACCACGCGCAGCGAGACGTCCGAGTCGTGGGCGTCGCCGTAGCGGACGCCGGTCAGCTCGGTGGCCTTCTCGATGACGGCCATGGAGGTGTCGATCTCGTACATGTTCTGCACGCCCTGCAGAATCATGGCGAGACGCTCCAGGCCGAGGCCCGTGTCGATGTTCTTGCTGGGCAGTTCGCCGAGGATCTCGAAGTTGTCCTTGCCGATGCCCTCGCCGCGCTCGTACTGCATGAAGACCAGGTTCCAGATCTCCACGTACCGCTCGTCGTTGACGGCGGGGCCGCCCTCGACGCCGAACTCGGGGCCGCGGTCGTAGTTGATCTCGGAACACGGGCCGCAGGGGCCGGGGACGCCCATGGACCAGTAGTTGTCCTTCATGCCGAGGCGCTGGATGCGCTCCTTCGGCACGCCCACGACGTCCTGCCAGATGCGCTCGGCCTCGTCGTCGTCCTTGTAGACGGTGATCCAGAGCCGGTCCGGCTCCAGGCCGTAACCGCCCTTGTCCTGGGGGCTGGTGAGCAGCTCCCAGGCGTACTTGATGGCGCCTTCCTTGAAGTAGTCGCCGAAGGAGAAGTTGCCGCACATCTGGAAGAAGGTGCCGTGGCGGGTGGTCTTGCCGACCTCTTCGATGTCGGGCGTACGCACGCACTTCTGCACGCTGGTGGCGCGCGCCCACGGCGGCTTGACCTCACCGAGGAAGTACGGCTTGAAGGGCACCATGCCGGCCGGGACGAGGAGCAGAGTCGGGTCGTCCGCGATGAGCGACGCCGAAGGGACGACGGTGTGACCGCGCTCCTCGTAGAAGCTCAGCCAGCGGCGGCGAATCTCGGCCGACTCCATCAGTGGTCCTCATTCCGGTTGTACGAGTACGTCGTCCTGTCATCGGCGTACTTCGGGTTGCTGCGGTTCTCGATGGCGGCGAGCCGCCGGGGCGCGGGGAGTTCGGGGTCCGCGTTGATGCCCAGCGCGTCGCCCAGCTCTTCCTCCCGCTGGGCCATGTTGTCGCGGACGTCGAGCGCGAAGCCGACCGCCCGGTCCTTGATCCGGTGGCCCGTCTCCAGCGCCTTGTTCGCGGCGGTCGCGGCGAGGCTCTCCGGGGTCAGCTGCCTCAGCTTGCGGTTGACCTTGGTGGTGGCCCAGACACCGGCGGCGACACCGGTGGTGAACCAGAACGTGCGGCGGAACATATGGCCTGGCTCCTACTTTCCCCGGTTCTTCCGCCGTGCGGCCGGGACCGTCCGGCCCACGATCACCGTACGCCTGGGCTCCTTCACGGGCACGTCCGCCTTGCGGCCGGCCAGCGCCCGGCGCACGCCGTAGCCGAAGGCGGCGACCTTGACCAGCGGGCCGCCGAAGGTGGAGGCGACGGTGGTGGACAGCGCGGAGGCGTTGGACGTGACCTCCTGGACGTCGGACGCGATCGCGTCGACCCGGTCGATCTGGGTCTGCGCGGAGCGTACGGCCGCGGAGGCGTCGGCGAGCAGCGGGACGGCCTGGTCGGTCACGTCCGCCACGAGTTTGGTGGTCGCCTTGAGCGTCTGGGCCAGCCTCACGAGAGCCACCGCGAGGAAGGAGACCAGGATCGCCCAGAAGACGGCCACCAGGATCCCGGCCACCTCTCCACCGGACACCGCGCGCACCCGCTCCCTGTCTCGTGCCTGAACGATGTGGATCAACTACAACGTGGATCAACATCGAAAAGTCTGCACCGAGCCTATCGCGCCGGGCATCGGACTCCGTACCGGATTAGCGCGCGCGGAAGGCGGAGTTGCGGGAAGCGATTGTACGGAACGAACACGGTTAAGTACGCTCCGTGTCCCATGCGAGGTCCTCAGCGCCCCGGCCCTTCGGCGGACGGCAATCTGCCCCTGGAACTGACCGCCTTCGTGGGCCGCTCGGCCGAACTGGGCGAGCTGTCCCGGGCCCTGGAGTCCGGCCGGCTGGTGACGGTGACCGGGGCCGGCGGGGTCGGCAAGTCCCGGCTCGCGGTCCGGGCGGCGGCCGGCGCGGCGCCCCGGGACGGGGTGTGGCGGGTGGAGCTGGCGCCGGTGCGCGATCCGGAGTTCGTGGACTACGCGGTCGTGGAGGCGCTGGGCCTGACCGACCACACCACCCGGCCGCCGCGCGAGACGCTGCTTGAGCACCTGCCGGACCGCAGGATCCTCCTGGTTCTCGACGGGTTCGAGCATCTGGTCGACGCGTGCGCGGAGCTGGTGGCCGAGCTGCTGCGGCAGTTGCCGGACCTGGCCGTGCTGGCGGTGGGCCGGCGGCCGCTCGGGGTGGCGGGCGAGCGGTTGTTCCCGCTGGCGCCGCTCGGCGAGGACGAGGCGGTGGAGCTGTTCGCCGAACGTGCCGGGCGGCAGGGGCTGGACGTGCGGGACTGCGCGGAGGTGCGGGAGGTGTGCCGGCGCCTGGACGGGATCCCGTTGGCGGTCGAGCTGGCGGCGGGGCGGCTGCGGGCGCTGTCGCCGGGGCAGTTGCTGGAGCGGCTCGATGACCGGTTCCGGCTGCTGACCGGGGGCGGACAGGACGCGCTCCCCCGGCACCGGACGCTGCGCACGGCGATCGGCTGGAGCCATGAACTGTGCACGCCCGCCGAGCGGTTGCTCTGGGCGCGGCTGTCGGTGTTCGCGCAGACCTTCGACCTGGAGGCCGCCGAGTACGTGTGCAGCGGGGACGGGCTGGCGTCCGAGGAGGTCCTGGACGTGCTGGCGGAGCTGCTCGCCCAGTCGGTGGTGTCCCGTGAGGAGGCGGGGTCGGGTGTGCGCTATCGGATGCTCGACACCGTGCGGGCGTACGGCGCCGACTGGCTGGCGGCGACGGGGGACGCGGGGCGGCTGCGGCGCCGGCACCGGGACTGGTTCATGGGGTTGGCGACCTGGTGCGAGCTGGAGTGGTTCTCGCCGCGGCAGGGCGAGGTGGCCGCGCGGGTCGAGGCCGAGCTGCCGAACCTGCGGTCGGCTCTGGACCACTGCCTGACCGAGCCGGACGAGGCGCATCTGGGCCAGTACCTGGCGGGCTCGCTGTGGTTCTACTGGGCGGGCTGCGGGCGGCTCTCGGAGGGGCGGCGCTGGCTGGAGCGGAGTCTGGAGCTGGACTCGGAGTATCCGCAGTCCCGGCTGAAGGCGTTGTGGGTGCTCGGCTATGTGGCGATCCTCCAGGGCGACGCGGTACCCGCGCTGGCCGCGCTCCAGGAGTGCCGTGAGGAGGCCGAACTGGCCGCCGATCCGGCGGCGGCCTACGCGGAGCACCGCACCGGCTGTCTGGCTCTGGTCACGGATGACATGGCACGCGCGGAATCGCTGCTGCGCTCGGCCCTCGACCGCTACCAGGAGATCGGCGAACTCAACAGCAATGTCCTGATGGCGCAGGTCGAGCTGGCGATGACCAGGGCGTTCCTCGGCGATCTGCCGGACGCGGTACGGCTGTGCGAGGACGTGCGCCGGGTCTGCGAGGACCACGGCGAGCGCTGGGCCCGCTCGTACGCGCTGTACGTGCTGGCCTACGCGGCCTGGCAGGACGGCGATCACACGGCCGCCCGGGAACTGCTGACCGACTGCCTGGGCCATGCACACGGTTTCCGGGACCTGCTCGGCTCGGTTCTGTCGATCGAGCTCCTTGCCCTGGTGACGGTGGCGCAGGGCGATCCGGCGGAGGCGGCGGTGCTGCAGGGCGCGGCCGGGCGGATGTGGCCGTCGGTGGGCCTGCCGCTGTTCGGCTCGGCGTACTACAACGCCCCGCACGAGCTGTGCGAGGCGACGGCCCGGCAGGCGCTGGGCGACGAGCGGTACGCGGAGTGTGTACGCCAGGGGGCGCTGCTGGACCGGGAGGCGGCGGTGGCCCGGGCGCTGGAGTACCTCGGAGGACGGCCGCTGGACGCGCTGCCCGCGCCGCGCGGGCCGGTACGACAGCGGCGGGACGGCACCGACATGCGGAAGCCCGCCGCCTCGCCCACCCGGAAGGACGGGGAGACGGCGGGCTGACGCTGAGGTGCTACACCCGGCTGGTGATCAGCGGGCGTAGTACTCGACGACGAGCTGCTCGTCGCAGATGACCGGAACTTCCTTGCGGTTCGGCTCGCGGTCCAGGCGGAAGGCCAGGGCGCGGAGGTTCACCTGCAGGTAGCGGGGGGTCTCGCCGTCGGGGGCGAAGCCACCCTCACGGGCGATCTGGAAGAGCGTCTTGTCCTTCGAGCGGTCGCGGACCTGGATGACGTCGTCCGGACGCACGCGGTAGGACGGCTTGTCGACCTTCTGACCGTTGACCTGGATGTGGCCGTGGACGACCATCTGGCGGGCCTGGTAGATCGTGCGGGCGATGCCCGAACGCAGGACCAGCGCGTCGAGGCGGCGCTCCAGCTCGATGATCAGGGCCTCACCGGTCTTGCCCTGCACCTTGGAGGCACGCTCGTAGGCGCGGACGAGCTGACGCTCGGACACGTCGTACTGCGCGCGCAGACGCTGCTTCTCCAGCAGACGGACCTTGTAGTCCGAGTTCTGCTTGCGGCCGCGGCCGTGCTCACCCGGCGGGTAGGGGCGGGCCTCGAAGTACTTGACGGCCTTCGGGGTCAGCGCGATGCCGAGGGCACGCGACTTCTTGACCTTGGGGCGGGACTGGTTCGCCACTGTCTCTTTCTTCCTTCTGATATTCGGCTTGTCAGGGTTGAGGGAGGTCGCAATCCGCAGCCGGGGAAACCCGCCGGAACCCGTTGCCGGGTCTGGTGGGCAGCCGCTCCCCTGGTCTGGGCACATACGTGCAGCACGCGAGTGGCCCACCGACCGGTCCCGCCGTGCGGCGGATGGTGGTGGGCTGCCCGCGACACCGATCGACGGTGCGCGACGCTCCTGGATCCCCCTGACGGGGGTTCCGGCCGACTGTCCCGCTCTGACTGCGCGGGACTCGGCGCTTCGAGGGATTCTACAGGCTGCTCAGGACCGCCTGCGACCGAGGTGCTTCCTGGTCCACTCGACGGCGTCGGCGTACCGCGCCTCGGCGCCGTGCCGGGTCGGGGTGTAGTACTCGCGGTCCCTGACGGTGTCCGGGGCGTACTGCTGCTCGGCGATGCCCTCGGGCAGGTCGTGCGGGTAGACGTAGCCCTGGGCGTGCCCCAGTTTGGCGGCGCCCTTGTAATGGCCGTCGCGCAGATGCGGGGGCACCTGGCCGGCCAGTCCCTTGCGGACGTCCTCCATGGCGGCGCCGATCGCGGTGGTCGCGGAGTTGGACTTGGGGGCCAGGGCGAGGGCGATGGTGGCGTGGCTGAGGGTGAGGGCGGCCTCGGGGAAGCCGATCATGGCGACGGCCTGGGCGGCGGCCACGGCTATCGGGAGGGCGTTGGGATCGGCCAGCCCGATGTCCTCGCTCGCCGAGATCATCAGGCGGCGGGCGATGAAGCGGGGGTCCTCGCCGGCCTCGATCATGCGGGCCAGGTAGTGCAGGGCCGCGTCGACGTCCGACCCCCTGATGGACTTGATGAGGGCGCTGGCGACGTCGTAGTGCTGGTCGCCGTCGCGGTCGTACTTCACCGCGGCCCGGTCGACGACCTCCTCCAGGGTCCCCAGGCCGATCTCCGTCTCGCCCTTGTCGAGGGCGGCTCCGGCGGCGGCCTCCAGGGCGGTCAGGGCGCGGCGGGCGTCGCCGCCGGCGATGCGCAGCAGGTGCTCCTCGGTGTCCTCGGGGAGGGTGACGGCCTCCCTGAGGCCCCGCTCGTCGGTGCGGGCCCGGCGCAGCAGCCCGCGGACGTCCTCGTCGGTGAGCGGTTCGAGGGTGAGGAGCAGGGAGCGGGACAGGAGCGGGGAGATCACCGAGAAGTACGGGTTCTCGGTGGTCGCGGCGATCAGGGTGACCCAGCGGTTCTCGACGGCCGGGAGCAGGGAGTCCTGCTGGGCCTTGCTGAAGCGGTGGATCTCGTCGAGGAAGAGGACGGTCTCCTTGCCGTATCCCCCGGTGGCGCGGCGGGCGCCGTCGATGACCGCGCGGACCTCCTTGACGCCGGCGGTGATCGCGGAGAGCTCCACGAACCGCTTGTCGGTCGCCTTGGAGACGACGTACGCGAGGGTCGTCTTGCCGGTGCCGGGCGGCCCCCAGAGGATCACGGACGACGGTCCGGCCGGGCCGCCGGAACCCGCGCCGACCAGTCTGCGCAGCGGGGATCCCGGCTTCAGCAGATGCTGCTGGCCCACCACCTCGTCGAGGGTGCGCGGGCGCATCCGCACCGCCAGGGGGCTCCCGGTCGGGTCCTTCTCCTGGCGTTCTTCTGCGGCGGCGGTGAACAGGTCGGGTTCCACGCTGAAACCCTAAGTCACGGCACTGACAATCCCGCCCGGGCCGTCGGCGGCCCCGGTGGTCAGCTGGTCCAGAAGTCCCACCAGCGGGTCAGGATCAGCATGCCGATGATGCCGATGTGCAGGACCGGCAGCACCCAGGTGAACTCGCCGAAGAAGGACTTCAGCCAGTTCGGGGTCGGCAGGAAGCCCTTGCGGATGTTGAACGAGGTCACGTACCAGAACATGGTGATCGTGGCGACCCAGGCCAGCGAGCACCACAGGCAGAGCGCGTTGATCCGGTACAGGGACTGGAACTGCAGCCAGGTGCAGAAGGCCACGCCGAAGAGGGTGCCGAAGTTGAAGGTCAGCCAGTACCAGCGCGGGAAGCGGGCGCGGGCCAGCAGGCTCATGCCGACGCAGATCACGATGCCGTAGCAGACCAGGCCGAGCATCGGGTTCGGGAAGCCGAAGGCGGCGGCCTGCTTGGACTCCATGACGCTGCCGCAGGAGACCACCGGGTTGAGGCTGCACCCGGGGGTGAACGTCTTGCCCTCGACCTTGGCTTCCAGCAGCTTGAACTTGTCGATCGTGATGACCCAGGCGGCCAGCAGGCCGGCGGCGCCGGTGATGATCAGCAGCAGCGCGAAGGCGAGACTGCCGCCCTCGGTGCGCGGTGCCGCGGAGGCGTGCTCGGGCTCGGGCTCGGTGGAGACGTCCTTGACTGTCGTCTTGCTCATCACGCCGATTCCGTCTGTTTGAGAGTTGGAACTTCTTCGGGCAGGGGCCATTGTGCCGCACGAGGCGCCCTGTCCACCGTTCGGTGGACATAAGGAAGTACGCACGATCGCCCCGGAGAGTTCGGTTCCGGCCGATGCCCGGGGTCATGGCAGCGCACGGATACGAACCCGGGCATCCGGTGGGGCGTGGTCCTGGGCGCGGACCCGGCGTCGGGCACACGCGCGTGGCGGTCCCGGGTCGGTTTCGTCCGGCAGGGCGAATCGGCACCCGCCGAGTTGACGGTCCGCGAGACGGTACGGCACCTCGCGCACTACTGCCCGAGGCCGCGCGAGTGATGGACGGACAGGGGCGGCGGGGGCGGTGAACACCCCGGCGCCGCCCCGGCCGACCCCTCACCGGCCGCTCAGCCCAGCCGGGACTCCAGCTCCGCCACGATCTCGTTCACGCCGATCGCCGACTGCTCGCCGGACTCCATGTCCTTCAGCTGGACGACGCCGTCGGCGAGGTCCCGTTCGCCGGCGACGATCGTGTAGCGGGCGCCGCTGCGGTTGGCGTTCTTCATGGCGCCCTTGAGCCCCTTGGCGCCGTAGGAGAAGTCCGCCGCGATGCCGACCCGGCGCAGCTCCGTGACCTTGGCGAAGAGGACGCGACGCGCCTCCTCGCCGAGCGGTACCGCGAAGACGCTGGTGGCGGACGGGATGTCGAGTTCGACGCCCTCCGCCTCCAGCGCCAGGACCGTGCGGTCGACGCCCAGCGCCCAGCCGACGGACGGGAGCGCCGGGCCGCCGATCATCTCGGAGAGGCCGTCGTAGCGGCCGCCGCCGCCCACCGCGGACTGGGAGCCCAGGCCGTCGTGGACGAACTCGAAGGTGGTGCGGGTGTAGTAGTCGAGGCCGCGGACCAGCTTCGGGTCGTCCTCGAAGGAGACGCCCGCGGCCGTGATCAGCTCACGGACCTCCTCGTGGTACGCCTTGCAGGCGTCGCAGAGGTAGTCGCGCAGGAGCGGGGCGTCGCCCAGTTGTTTCTGGACCGACTCCCGCTTGTCGTCCAGGATGCGCAGCGGGTTGATCTCGGCCCGGCGCAGGGTGTCCTCGTCCAGGTCCAGGCCGCGCAGGAAGTCCTGGAGTGCCGCGCGGTACACCGGACGGCACTCCTTGTCGCCGAGGCTGTTGAGCAGGATGCGGAAGTTGCTCAGGCCCAGCGATCGGTACGCCTGGTCGGCCAGGATGATCAACTCGGCGTCCAGGGCCGGGTCCTCGGCACCGATCGCCTCGGCACCGACCTGTGAGAAGTGGCGGTAACGGCCCTTCTGCGGGCGCTCGTAGCGGTAGTACGAGCCGGAGTACCAGAGCTTGACGGGGAGGTTCCCGGCCTTGTGGAGGTTGGCCTCCAGAGCCGCGCGCAGGACGGAGGCGGTGCCCTCGGGGCGCAGCGCCAGCCGGTCGCCGCCCTTGGTCTCGAAGGCGTACATCTCCTTGGTGACGATGTCGGTGGACTCGCCGACACCGCGCGCGAAGAGCTCGACGTTCTCGAAGCCCGGGGTCTCGATGTAGCCGTAGCCGGAGTTGCGCAGCGGGGCGGCGATCGCCTCGCGGACGGCCAGGTACTTGGCGCTCTCCGGCGGGATCAGGTCGTACGTGCCCTTGGGGGCCTGAAAGGTGCTCACGGAAGTTCTCGTCACATTCCTCGTCGGGGAGCGTCGGCTTGCGCTCCCTGGCCGGCGGCCACCTGCCGCAGATAGGGATTGGTGGCGCGCTCCTGACCGATGGTCGTCTGGGGCCCGTGGCCGGACAGCACCACGGTGGAGTCGTCGAGCGGCAGGCACACACGGGCCAGCGACAGCAGCATGTCGTCCATGGAGCCGCCCGGCAGGTCCGTGCGTCCGATGGAGCCGGCGAAGAGCAGATCGCCCGAGAAGAAGACCGAGGGGATCTCGGCCGTCTCCGGCATCTGGAAGGCCACCGACCCCCTGGTATGGCCCGGCGCGTGCGCGACGGAGAACTCCAGTCCGGCCAGCGCGAGTTGCGCGCCGTCGGTCAGTTCCTTCACCTCGTCCGGCTCCCCCACCGTCAGCTCGCCCATCAGCGGCATGCCGATGGACCGGCCGAGCGCCTTCTCGGGGTCGCTCATCATGTACCGGTCCTCGGGGTGGATCCAGGCCGGTACGTCGTGCGCACCGCACACGGGGACGACCGAGGCCACGTGGTCGATGTGGCCATGGGTGAGGACGACTGCGACGGGCTTGAGCCGATGCTTCTTCAGTGCTTCCTCGACGCCTTCGGCGGCCTGGTGGCCGGGGTCGATGATCACGCACTCCTCACCGGCGGCGGGGGCGACGAGATAACAGTTCGTCCCCCAGGCCCCGGCGGGGAACCCGGCAATGAGCACGATCGTCCTTCGTTGTGTCGATTCGGGTGGCCACAAGCTGTGGCCCAGAGCCTACCGGCGCTGCCGTTTCCTCAGCGAACCCATATACGGTACGGGGCTACACGCAGTGGTCGGCTCACACAGCGCACAGGACGCACGCGTACCGGTCGACATATACGACACGCATGAGGAGAGAACCCGGTGGTCACCCAGGAGCAGCGGCGGCGTCAGCTCGCCCGGGAGAAGTTCTTGCGGCAGCAGCAGCGGCGTACCAGCGCACGCCGCAAGGCACGCATGCGCAACTCCGTGATCGCGTCCGTGCTCGGCGTGATCGTGATCGGCAGCGTCGCGCTGTACACGACCGGCGTGCTGAAGAACGACGACAAGGCGAACGCCAGCTCGGAGACGACGCCCAGCGCCACGCCCAGCGCCAGCAAGGCGCCGGACCCGTGCGAGAAGGCCGCGGCCGGCAAGGTCCAGAAGCTGAGCTGGAAGAAGGAGCCGGCGATGACGATCGACACGTCCGCCGACTACACCCTCAAGCTGGCGACGACGTGCGGTGACATCGGCATCGCACTCAAGACGTCGGCGGCCCCGCACACCGTGAACTCGTTCGACTTCCTCGCGTCGAAGGGCTACTTCGACCACACGAAGTGCCACCGGCTCACCACCAACGGCATCTACGTGCTGCAGTGCGGCGACCCGACGGGCACCGGAAGCGGCGGTCCCGGGTACACGATCCCCGACGAGAACCTGAAGGACAAAAGCCTGAAGGGCGGCATCTACCCGGCGGGTACGGTCGCGATGGCCAACACGGGCCAGAAGCACACCGGTGGCAGCCAGTTCTTCCTGGTCTACCAGGACAGCCAGTTGCCGGCCAGCTACACCCCGTTCGGCACTGTTGACGCCGCCGGACTGAAGGTCCTGAAGAAAATCGCCGCCGCGGGTGAGAACACTGGCCAGGGCGACGGAGCCCCCAACGCAACGGTCGTGATCAACAAGGCCACGGTCACGAAATCCTGACCACCAACTGCGAAATTTCGGTCGCGCGGGATGCGGACAGGCAACCCGCCGGTCGCCTATGTTGGCCGTGACGAAACTGTGGACGATGCCCGGGGGCGCTGAGGCCCCTCGCGGGCATCATGTGGAGGAGGCGCTGTGAGCAGCGACCCGTGGGGCCGCGTCGACGAGACGGGGACCGTGTACGTGCGTACGGCCGACGGCGAGCAGGTCGTCGGTTCCTGGCAGGCCGGCTCCCCCGATGAGGCGCTGGCCTACTTCGAGCGCAAGTACGAGGGCCTGGTTGTCGAGATCGGCCTCCTCGAGAAGCGAGTACAGACCACCGACCTGTCCGCGAAGGACGCCCAGGTCGCCATCGACCACCTGCGCGAGCAGGTGGAGGCGCACCACGCGGTCGGTGATCTGGAGGCGCTGCGGGCCCGGCTCGGCGAGCTGGTGAAGACCGTCGACTCGCGTCGCGAGGAGCGTCGGGCACAGCGTGCCAAGCAGTCCGACGAGGCTCGCCAGGCCAAGGAGGACCTGGTAGTCGAGGCGGAGCAGCTGGCGCAGTCCGACCAGTGGCGGGCGGCCGGGGAGCGGCTGCGGTCCCTGGTGGACACCTGGAAGGGCCTGCCGCGTCTCGACCGCAAGTCGGACGACGAGCTGTGGCACCGCTTCTCGCACGCCCGGTCGGCCTTCTCCAAGCGGCGCAAGGCGCACTTCGCGCAGCTCGACGCGCAGCGCGAGGACGCCCGCAAGGCCAAGGAGAAGCTGGTCGCCGAGGCGGAGTCGCTGTCGGACTCGACGGACTGGGGTCCGACGGCCGCGCGCTACCGCGAGCTGATGTCGGAGTGGAAGGCCGCCGGCCGTGCCCAGCGCGAGCACGAGGACGACCTGTGGAACCGCTTCCGCGGCGCCCAGGACGTGTTCTTCGCGGCGCGCGGGTCCGCCTTCGCCGAGCGGGACGCGGAGCAGACCGAGAACCTCAAGCTGAAGGAGGAGCTGGCCGCCGAGGCCGAGAAGCTCCTGCCGATCAGCGACCTGAAGGCCGCGCGGTCCGCCTTCCGCTCGATCAACGAGCGGTGGGAGGCCATCGGCCACGTGCCGCGCGACGCGCGTCCGAAGGTCGAGGGCCGGATGCACACGGTCGACCGGGCCATCCAGGAGGCCGAGGAGGCCGAGTGGCGGCGGACCAACCCGGAGGCACGCGCGCGTGCCGCGGGTCTGACCGGCCAGCTGCAGGCGGCCGTGGACAAGCTGGGGGCGCAGATCGAGCAGGCCCGAGCCCAGGGCAACGCGTCGAAGGCGGAGAAGCTGGAGCGTGAGCTGGAGGGTCGCCAGGCGCTCCTGGACCAGGCTCTGAAGGGCCTCCAGGAGTTCGGCGGCTAGATTCCCCCTGACACCGAGAGGGGCCCCGTACACGGGGCCCCTCTCGTCGTATCCCATGCCTCGCTACGACCGGTTGCGCGCCGAGGTGACCCGGTAGACGTCGTACACGCCCTCCACGCCCCGTACGGCCTTCAGGACGTGGCCCAGGTGCTTGGGGTCGCCCATCTCGAAGGTGAAGCGGGAGGTGGCCACCCGGTCGCGGGAGGTCTGGACGGCCGCGGAGAGGATGTTGACGTGCTGGTCGGACAGGACGCGGGTGACGTCCGACAGCAGCCTGGAGCGGTCCAGGGCCTCGACCTGGATGGCGACCAGGAAGACCGAGGACTGGGTGGGCGCCCACTCGACGTCGAGGATGCGCTCGGGCTCGCGGGACAGTGACTCGACGTTGACACAGTCGCTGCGGTGAACCGATACACCGCTACCGCGCGTGACGAAGCCGATGATCGGATCGCCTGGCACCGGCGTACAGCAGCGGGCCAGCTTGACCCAGACGTCGTCGACGCCCTTGACGACCACACCGGGGTCCTGGCTGCTGCGCCGCTTGCTGCGGCGGCCGCGGGTCGGCGGGACCGCCTCGTCGATCTCCTCGGTGGCCGCCTCCTCGCCGCCGAGCGCCTGCACCAGCTTCTGCACGACGTTCTGCGCGGCCACATGGCCCTCGCCGATCGCCGCGTACAGCGAGGAGATGTCCGGGTAGCGCATCTCGTGCGCCAGCGTGACCAGCGAGTCGCCGGTGAGGATGCGCTGGATCGGCAGGTTCTGCTTGCGCATCGCGCGGACGATGGCGTCCTTGCCCTGCTCGATCGCCTCGTCCCGGCGCTCCTTGGAGAACCAGCCGCGGATCTTGTTGCGGGCGCGCGGGGACTTGACGAAGCCGAGCCAGTCGCGGGAGGGGCCGGCGCCGGGTGCCTTGGAGGTGAAGACCTCGACCAGGTCGCCGTTGTCCAGGGTCGATTCGAGCGGCACCAGGCGGCCGTTGACCCGTGCGCCTATCGTCCGGTGGCCGACCTCGGTGTGGACGGCGTACGCGAAGTCGACGGGGGTGGCCCCGGCCGGAAGCGCTATGACGTCGCCCTTGGGCGTGAAGACGAAGACCTCGTTGCGGGACAGGTCGAAGCGCAGGGACTCCAGGAACTCGCTGGGGTCCTCGGTCTCCTTCTGCCAGTCCAGCAACTGCCGCAGCCACGCCATGTCGTTGAGATGGTCGTCCTTGCCCTTGCCGGACGACTTCGGCACGTCGGTGCGGACCTTGGAGGCGCCGGCGACGGCCTCCTGCTTGTACTTCCAGTGCGCGGCGATGCCGTACTCGGCGCGGCGGTGCATGTCGAACGTGCGGATCTGGAGTTCGACCGGCTTGCCGTTGGGGCCGATGACCGTCGTGTGCAGCGACTGGTACATGTTGAACTTGGGCATCGCGATGTAGTCCTTGAAGCGCCCCGGAACCGGGTTCCAGCGCGCGTGGACGGTGCCCAGGGCCGCGTAGCAGTCGCGGACGGTGTCCACCAGGACGCGGATGCCCACCAGGTCGTAGATCTCCGCGAAGTCCCGGCCGCGGACGATCATCTTCTGGTAGACGCTGTAGTAGTGCTTCGGGCGGCCGGTGACGGTCGCCTTGATGCGGGCGGCGCGCAGGTCGGCCTGGACCTCGTCGGTCACTATGGCCAGGTATTCGTCGCGCTTCGGGGCGCGCTCGGCGACCAGCCGGACGATCTCGTCGTACATCTTGGGGTAGAGGATCGCGAACGCGAGGTCCTCCAGTTCCCACTTGATGGTGTTCATGCCCAGGCGATGGGCGAGCGGCGCGTAGATCTCCAGGGTCTCGCGCGCCTTCTTCTCCTGCTTCTCGCGCTTGAGGTAGCGCATGGTGCGCATGTTGTGCAGGCGGTCGGCGAGCTTGATGACCAGGACGCGCGGGTCCTTGGCCATGGCGACGACCATCTTGCGCACGGTCTCGGCCTGCGCGGCCTCGCCGAACTTGACCTTGTCCAGCTTGGTGACGCCGTCGACGAGCAGTGCGACGACGTCACCGAAGTCGCGGCGCAGGTCCTCCAGGCCGTACTCGGTGTCCTCGACGGTGTCGTGCAGCAGGCCCGCCATCAGGGTGGCCGGGTCCATGCCCAGCTCGGCGAGGATGGTGGTCACCGCGAGCGGGTGCGTGATGTACGGGTCGCCGCTCTTGCGCTTCTGGCCGCGGTGCCAGCGCTCGGCGACCTGGTAGGCGCGCTCGATCTGGCGCAGGGTGGCGTTCTCGATCTTGGGGTCGTTGCTGCGGACTATGCGCAGCAGCGGCTCCAGGACCGGGTTGTACGGGTTCGCGCGCTGCACACCGAGGCGGGCGAGGCGGGCGCGGACTCGGTTGGAGGAGCCGGAGCGTGCGGGCTGGCCCGCGTTCGGGCGGACCGCGGGCGCCGTTTCGGGGTGCTCGGGCGGGGCCGGCTTGGGACGCGACTGCTCGGCCGACTTGTCGACGGGCGCGGACTGGGCGTGCTCCACCGGCCCGCGGGCGTCGTTCGTCGCGTGCGGCGTGCTCGGCGCGGGCTTGTCCGCAGCCGCCGAGCCGGACTCGGGCTTGGCGGCGGTCAGGTGCTGGGCCTCGTCTGGCAAGAGGACTCCTCGTGCGCGATCCGGGTCCCCCAGTCAGGCCCCGGACAACCATGGTAGCGATCCGGCCGCCACCGAACGTGCGGAGCCTGTCCGGACTGCCGACGCGGACCATCGGAACCTGCGGAATCAACTGACCAATATGCGGGATTTGCCCCTTCAGCGGAAAGTCGCCAATTAAACCAATTAAGCAGGGCAAGAAAGCGGAAGCAACTAATTCCGTTGACTCGAACATCAGACGCCACATAAGATCAACTTCGACCAGAAGCGGAAGAATTGACCACATTTCCGCTTCGAAAAAACAGAAACGGGACAGAGCATGAAGATACTCGGCAAGGCAGTGGCGGCCGCGGCCCTGACGGCGGGCCTGAGTGCGGCTTTCGCACTTCCCGCGCAGGCTGCCACCGTGACCCCGATGTCCACGCACCGGGGCAGCGTGCCGTGCTTCAACTGGTCGTGGGCCGACGGGACCTCCACGACGACCATCTACTACCACAACACCTGCGACACGACGCAGCACCTGTGCGTCTGGTGGAAGGACGGCCAGGAGAACAACCTGCATCGCATCACCGCCGCGGCCGATGAGAAGGGTCACCTCAAGGAGCCCGGCACCATCAAATCCCAGGACATCGAGAACTGCTGATTTCGCAGTCCGCCGGATGGCCTGAATAAGCGCGGAAAAAACGAAGCAGCCCCGAGTGCGAACACGTCGCACTCGGGGCTGCTTCGTTCCCGGAACTCTGCTCAGACCGTGAGTACGGCCTCAAGGGGGGCTCCCCCGAGCGCCGGTTCCAGGCGAGCCCGGCCGCCCAGGAACCCCAGCTCCATGAGGACGGCGAGACCCGCGACCTCGGCGCCCGCCCGGCGGATGAGCTGGAGGGAGGCCTCCGCGGTGCCGCCGGTGGCGAGGACGTCGTCGACGACCATGACGCGGTCGCCCGCGGACAGGTCCTCCGCGTGCACCTCGATCTCGGCGGAGCCGTACTCCAGCTCGTACGCCTGGCGGAGGGTGGCTCCGGGGAGCTTGCCCGCCTTGCGTACGGGGATGAAGCCGAGCCCGGCGCGGACGGCGACCGGGGCGCCCAGGATGAAGCCCCGGGCCTCCAGGCCGACCACCTTGGTGGCGCCGGTGCGCTCGGCGATCTCCGCGAGGGCGTCGATGAGCGCGGTGAACGCCGCCGGGTCCGCAAGCAGCGGCGTGATGTCCTTGAACATCACGCCCTGCTCCGGGTAGTCCTCGACGTCCCGGATGCGGCTGAGCAGCAGCTCCTTGATGTCGGTCATCGGCGCTTCCCCGAGGGCCGGCCGCGGCCGCCCCGGTTACGGGACGCGGGCTGGTTACGCGGGCCGACGACGGCCGGAGCGGCGTCCTCGGGGTCCTCGGAACCGCCGACCCGGACCTCGGCCCTCTCCTCCTCGGCGGCGGCCTGGGCGCGCTTGGCCAGGACGCGCTTCTTCAGGGCCTTCATCTGCGGCTCGGCCTCCTTGAGGTCGGCGACGAGCGGCGTGGCGATGAAGATCGAGGAGTAGGCACCGGCGGCGAGGCCGACGAACAGCGACAGCGAGATGTCGTTGAGCGTGCCCGCGCCGAGGAAGCCACCGCCGATGAACAGCAGGCCCGCGACCGGCAGCAGTGCGACGACCGTGGTGTTGATCGAACGGACCAGGGTGCCGTTGATCGAGTGGTTGGCGATGTCGCTGTAGGTGAAGCGGGTCTGCTTGGTGATGTCCTTCGTCTGCTCCTTGAGGCTGTCGAAGACGACGACCGTGTCGTAGAGCGAGTAACCGAGGATCGTCAGCAGACCGATGACCGTGCCGGGCGTGACCTCGAAGCCGACCAGGGCGTAGATGCCCGTCGTAATGGTGATGTCGTGGATCAGCGCGACCAGGGCCGCGAGCGCCATCCGCCACTCGAAGGCGATCGCCAGGTAGATCACCACGAGGACCATGAAGACGCCGAGGCCTTCCCAGGCCTTGTTGGCGATCTCGTCACCCCAGCTCGGGCCGACCAGGTCGGAGTTGATGGACTCGGGGTCCACCTTCATGTCCGTGGCCAGCTTGGCCTTGGTCGCGTCCGACTTCGCGGTGTCCATGCCGGCGATCTGGATGCGCAGACCGCCCGTGCCGAGCTTCTGCACGACCGCGTCGTGGCCGGAGGCCTCCTTCGCGTAGGTCTCCGCCTGGGACACCGAGACACTGGTCTTGGAGGTGGTGAAGACGGCGCCGCCCTGGAAGTCGATGCCCATGTTCAGGCCGCGCACCGCCAGGCCGACGATGGCCGTGATGGTGATCAGGATGGAGACGCCGTACCAGATCCTGCGCTTGCCGACGAAGTCGTAGCTGATCTCGCCGCGGTGGAGTCGGGCGCCGAGGTTGCCGAGTTTCGACATCGCTCACGCTTCCTTCGGGTCGACAGGGCCGGCGACGGGACCGGCGGGACGGCGGGTGCGGCGCAGCGGGGCCTTGGCGCCCAGGCCCTTCGGGTCGAGGCCGGACCACTTGTGGCCGCTCGCGAAGAACTTACGCCGGGCGAGGAGCGTCATCAGCGGCTTGGTGAAGAAGAAGACGACGACCACGTCGAGCACGGTGGTCAGACCGAGAGTGAAGGCGAAGCCCTGGACCTTGCCGACGGTCACGATGAACAGCACGGCGGCGGCCAGGAACGACACGAAGTCGGACACCAGGATGGTGCGCCGGGCGCGCGGCCAGGCCCGCTCGACGGCGGGGCGCAGCGTGCGGCCCTCGCGGATCTCGTCCCGGATGCGTTCGAAGAACACGATGAACGAGTCCGCTGTGATACCGATCGCGACGATCGCACCGCAGACGGCCGGCAGGTTCAGCGCGAAGTGGATCGTGGGGCCGAGCAGCGACATGATCGTGTAGGTGAGGATCGCGGACACCAGCAGCGAGGGGATCGCGACGATCGACAGGCCGCGGTAGAAGGCCACCAGGTAGATGATGACCAGCGCGAGACCGATGGCACCGGCCAGCAGACCGGCGTGCAGCTGCTGGCCGCCGAGGGCCGCGGTGACGGTGGTGACGCTCTCCGTCCTGAAGGACAGCGGGAGCGCGCCGTACGACAGCACGTTGGCGAGGCTCTGGGCCTCTGTCTGGGTGAAGCTGCCGGAGATCTCCGCCGAGCCGCCGGTGATGGACTGGCTCACGGTCGGGCTGGAGACGACCTCGCCGTCGAGGACGATGCCGAACTCGTTCGTCGGCTGGGAGGCGTTCTTGGCGAGCTCGCCGGTGACGTCCGCGAACTTCTTGGCTCCGCCGGAGGTGAAGGTCATCTGGACCTGCCAGCCGGCGGCGCTCTGCGTGTCGTAGACGGCCTGGGCCTTCTTGACGTCGGTGCCGTCGACGCGGGCCGGGCCGAGCACGTACTTGTACCAGACGCCGGAGATCTGGCCGCAGGCCACGGTGGTGTCGGTCGGCTTGGCGTTCTTGCCGGCGGTGGCGCGCTGCGTGGCCTTGGAGCAGTCCAGCGCGGTGTACTCGGCCTCCAGCTTCGAGGCCGCGGCGGAGGCGCTTGCGGAAGCACTCGCGTCGGCCGACGAGGTGGCGGAGGGGCTCGCCGACGAGGAGGCGGACGCCGAGGACGACGGCGTGGAGCCGGCCTTCAGGGCGTCGGTGACCGCGCGGCCCTGCGAGGTGGCGGAGGACGACGGCGAGGCGGAGGACGACCCGGTCGCCTTCTCGGACGACGACGCGCTGCTCGACGGGGAGGCGCTCGGGGAGGCGCTGGAGCTGCCGCTGGCGGACGCGCTCGGGGAGGCGCTCGCCGCGGTGCCGGCGCTGGCCTCCTGGGCCAGGACCGGGCGGAAGTACAGCTTGGCGGTGGTGCCGACCTGCTGGCGGGCCTCTGCGGAGTTGGTGCCCTTGGGGATGTTGACGATGATGTTGCTGGTGCCTTGGGTCTGAACCTCCGTTTCGGACACGCCCAGACCGTTGACACGGCGGTTCATGATTTCGACCGCGGTGTTCATGTTGGTCTTGTTGATCGCGGACCCTTGGTCGGCCTTCGCCTGAAGCGTGATGCTCGTACCACCGGCCAGGTCGATACCGAGACGCGGAGTGGTGTTTCCGGAGGCGAACATTCCTCCGGTGAGCGCCACGATGGCGATCAGGATGAGGGCCAGCGAGCGCCCTGGCTTGCTCTGGGCGCTCGCGCTCCGGCCCCTCTTAGGTGCTGCCACCTTCTCGTACTCCCTCTCGGGCCGCCGCGCGCCTGGTCGGTGCGGTCGGCCATGACATGGTGTCGGGAACCCGTGCGGGAAACAGACGCGCCCGGGGCACGGGGTGCGCGTGGGACGCGCGCACCGCTCCCCGGGTCACGGCTACTTCGCGTCGGAGTCGCCGTCGGTCTTCTTCGGCTCTTCGTCAGCCTTCGCCTCGGCGGTCGCGGCCTCCTCGGCCGGTCCGTCGGTCTCGTCCTCCGCGTCCTCCGTCTTGTCCTCGGCGGCGTCCTTCTTCCCGAGGTCGACGGCCTTGTCGTCGGAGGCGGCGGCAGCGTCGGCGGACTCGCCGTCGGTCTCGGTGAGGGAGGAGGCGTCGTCCGGGACGACGTCGGCGTCGGACTTCAGGTCGTGCTCGACGCCGTGCACGATGCGGTTGTACTCGTCGTCCGTGAGGATGGCGCCGATCGCGTTCTTGGCGAAGAGGAGGTCGACGCCCGGGCCGGCGTCGAGGAGGACGGTGTCCTCGTTCACTTCCTTGACCGTCGCGTACATGCCCCCGATGGTGCGGACCCCGTTGCCGGGCTGGATCTCGTTCCGCATCTGCGTGGCCTGCTGCTGGCGCTTCCTGGTGGAACGCGTCATCAGGAACATGGCCGCGATGAGGACGATGAACACGAGAAGAGGCAAGCTATTCACGGGACGGAATTTCCTTCGCGCAGCCGCGGCGGTGAGCGGCCTGGATGATGGGGGTGTGGTCGGCGCCGCCCGCAAAGGCGGCATCGGCGGAGTCTAAGCGAGTCCGCGCGCATGGAACAACGTTCAGCATGGCACCTGGGTTCCTGGGCCCGCCAATGCCCCGCCGTCACGAAGCGATCACGTCTGCGGCCGGGGCCTGGTCGAAGGGCGCCGAGGCGTCCGGGCCGGGGCTGGGCGAATCCGGGCCGGTCCCAGGATACGGCGAACACTGCGCATTCCCGTCGGCAACGCCCCTGGCACCCGACCTGCACGGGGTCGGACCCGGACGTCCGCGGGGTCGGGACCCGGACGTGCGCTAGGTCGGGACCTGGACATCCACGGGCCGCTCGGTGCGGGTTCTGACGGGTGTGGCAGGACGCCGGACCGGGCTTGCGTCGCCGGGCCGCCCGCCGCCGAGGGCAGCGGAAGCGGCGGACCTCCGCATGGGATGGGATCCCGTGCGCAGGTCCGGCGTGACGCACCGTGGTGGTTCCGCGGGACGGCCGGGCCGTCGCCGCGTCGGTGTCAGGTGCCGAACAGATCCTGCTGGCCGGTTCCGCCCGCCGCGCCGCGCGGGGCGGTCAGGCCCAGGTGGGCCCAGGCGGCGGGGGTGGCGACGCGGCCGCGCGGGGTGCGGGCCAGCAGGCCCTCGCGGACCAGGAAGGGCTCGGCGACCTCCTCGACCGTCTCGCGCTCCTCCCCCACCGCCACCGCAAGCGTCGACAGGCCGACCGGGCCGCCGCCGAACAGCTTGAGCAGCGCCTCCAGGACGGCGCGGTCCAGCCGGTCCAGGCCGCGCTCGTCCACCTCGTAGACGGCGAGCGCCGCGTGCGCGATCTCGCGCGTGATCAGCCCGTCCGCCTTGACCTGGGCGTAGTCGCGGACCCGGCGCAGCAGCCGGTTGGCGATACGGGGCGTGCCGCGCGAGCGGCCGGCGATCTCTGCGGCACCGGCCGGCTCGATCTCGACGTCCAGCAGATTCGCCGAGCGGTGCACGACCCGCTCCAGCTCGCGGGGTTCGTAGAACTCCATGTGCGCGGTGAAGCCGAAGCGGTCGCGCAACGGGGGCGGCAGCAGGCCCGCGCGCGTGGTGGCGCCGACCAGGGTGAACGGCGGCAGTTCGAGGGGGATGGCGGTGGCACCCGGCCCCTTGCCGACGATCACGTCGACCCGGAAGTCCTCCATCGCCATATACAGCATCTCCTCGGCGGGCCGCGACATCCGGTGGATCTCGTCGAGGAAGAGCACCTCGCCCTCCTGGAGGGAGGAGAGGATCGCGGCCAGGTCGCCGGCGTGCTGGATGGCGGGGCCCGAGGTGATGCGGATCGGGGCGCCCATCTCGGCCGCGATGATCATGGAGAGGGTGGTCTTGCCCAGGCCGGGGGCGCCGGAGAGCAGCACGTGGTCGGCGGTGGCGCCACGCGCGCGTGCGGCGCGCAGCACCAGGTCGAGCTGCTCGCGGACCTTCTCCTGGCCGATGAACTCGCCCAGGTCCTTGGGGCGCAGGGCGGCCTCGACGGCCTGGTCCTCACGGTCGGCGACGGCGCCCACCAGCCGCTCCGCGTCGGCGCCGGTGTCGGTCGGGTCGTCCCAGTTCATAAGTGATGTGCCTCAGCGGTGGTGGGGTCAGCGGGCGCGGTTGAGGGTCTGCAGAGCCGCCTTGAGCAGCTGGCCGACCTGGGGCGGGCCCCCGGCGGCCTCGGCCTGCGGGGCGACGGCGGTGACGGCCTCGTCGGCCTCCCGGGTCGCGTAGCCGAGCCCGATCAGGGCGGCGTGCAGCTGATCTCGCCAGCCCTGGGTGACCGGGGCGCCGATCGCGGGGGCGCCGACGGGTTCGCCGAGCCGATCCTTCAGTTCGATGAGCAGCTTCTGCGCGCCCTTCTTGCCGATGCCGGGGACGGCGATCAGCGCCTTCTCGTCACCTGTGGCGACCGCGCGGCGCAGCGCGTCGGGGCTGTGCACGGCGAGCATCGCCTGGGCGAGCCGCGGGCCGACACCGCTGGCGGTCTGCAGCAGCTCGAAGACCTGGCGCTCGTCGTCGTCGACGAACCCGTACAGCGTGAGCGAGTCCTCGCGGACGACCAGGGAGGTGGCCAGCTTGGCCTGCTGGCCCATGCGCAGCCCGGACAGGGTGTTCGGGCTGCACTGGACGGCGATGCCGATCCCGCCCACCTCGACGACCGCGGAGTCCGGGGCGAGGGCGGCGACCGGGCCGCTGACGAAGGCGATCATGCCGTACGGCCTTTCGTTGCGTTGGCTGCGTGCAGGGCGACGGCCTGCTGGAGTCGGTTCTGTGCGGGGGCGCGCCAGATGTGGCAGATGGCGAGCGCGAGGGCGTCGGCGGCGTCGGCGGGCTTGGGCGGGGCGCTCAGTCTGAGCAGCCGGGTGACCATGGCGCCGACCTGGGCCTTGTCTGCGCGTCCGGAGCCGGTGACGGCGGCCTTGACCTCGCTGGGGGTGTGCAGGGCGACGGGGATGCCCCGGCGGGCGGCGCACAGCATGGCGACGGCGCTGGCCTGGGCGGTGCCCATCACGGTCCGTACGTTGTGCTGGCTGAACACCCGCTCCACGGCGACGGATTCGGGCCGGTGCTCGTCCAGCCACTGCTCGATGCCCTGCTCGATGGCGACGAGGCGATGACCGAGCTCGGCGTCCACCGGCGTCCGTACGACCCCCACGGCGACCATGGTGAGCGGCCGCCCGGCGACGCCCTCGACGACACCGACACCGCATCGGGTCAGCCCGGGATCCACCCCCAGTACGCGCACCGCGCCCCCTCCCTTCGGTCTCCCCCAGCTATCGCTGGGAGGTGCCCCCAGTTTGTGCAGGCTAGCGGGTGCCACCGACAACGGCCGACATGACGACGGGCCGACGGGTGTGTCCCGTCGGCCCGCTCGGTCGGCTCAGCCCGCGGCAGCGTTACGCGTCGACCTTCTCCATGACCTCGTCGCTCACGTCGAAGTTGGCGAAGACGTTCTGCACGTCGTCGCTGTCCTCGAGGGCGTCGATCAGCTTGAAGATCTTCTTGGCGCCGTCCTCGTCCAGCTCGACCTGCATGGTCGGGACGAAGTTGGCCTCGGCGGAGTCGTAGTCGATCCCGGCGTCCTGGAGGGCGGTGCGGACGGCGACCATGTCGGTGGCCTCGCTGATCACCTCGAAGGACTCACCCAGGTCGTTGACCTCCTCGGCGCCCGCATCGAGGACGGCACCCAGGACGTCGTCCTCGGACAGCTCGCCCTTGGGGACGATCACGACGCCCTTGCGGTTGAAGAGGTACGACACCGAGCCCGGGTCGGCCATGTTGCCGCCGTTGCGGGTCATGGCGACGCGGACGTCGGAGGCGGCGCGGTTGCGGTTGTCGGTGAGGCACTCGATGAGCACCGCGACGCCGTTCGGACCGTAGCCCTCGTACATGATCGTCTCGTAGTCGGCGCCACCGGCCTCGAGACCACCGCCGCGCTTGACCGCGGAGTCGATGTTCTTGTTCGGGACCGACTGCTTCTTCGCCTTCTGGATGGCGTCGTAGAGAGTCGGGTTGCCCTCGATGTCGACGCCGCCCATACGGGCCGCCACCTCGATGTTCTTGATCAGCTTCGCGAAGAGCTTGCCGCGCTTGGCATCGATCACGGCCTTCTTGTGCTTCGTCGTAGCCCATTTAGAGTGGCCGGACATCTGCCTGTCTCCTTCGCGTAACCCATCCAAACAACGAACGCCAGAGATCCTACTAGGACTCGGTCGCCCGGTTCGCGTGCACCATGTCGACGAACAGGGCGTGCACACGGTGGTCGCCGGTCAGTTCCGGGTGGAACGACGTGGCGAGCGCGTTGCCCTGGCGGACCGCGACGATGTGGCCGTCGTGCTCGGCGACCACCTCGGCCGCGGCGCCGACGGACTCGACCCAGGGGGCGCGGATGAAGACGCCCTCTACAGGATCGCCGTCGATCCCGCGCACGTCGACCGCCGCCTCGAACGACTCGTTCTGCCGCCCGAAGGCGTTGCGGCGCACGATCATGTCGATGCCGCCGATGGTCTCCTGGCCCGAGCGCGGGTCGAGGATCTTGTCGGCGAGCATGATCATGCCGGCGCAGGTGCCGTAGACGGGCATGCCGGCCCGCACGCGCGCGCGGAGGGGCTCCATCACGCCGAACAGGACGGCCAGCTTGGAGATGGTGGTGGACTCGCCGCCGGGGATGACGAGGCCGTCCACCTCGGCGAGTTCCTCGGGGCGCCTGACCGGCCTGGCCACGGCGTCGGCCGCGGCCAGGGCGATGAGGTGCTCCCGTACGTCGCCCTGGAGGGCCAGGACGCCTATGACAGGTGCGTCGGTCATGTGTGAGAAACCCTTTGGCCTTACCAGCCGCGGTTGGCGTAGCGCTCGGCCTCGGGGAGGGTGTCGCAGTTGATGCCGACCATGGCCTCGCCGAGGTTGCGGGACGCGTCCGCGATGATCTTCGGGTCGTCGTAGAAGGTGGTCGCCTTGACGATGGCGGCGGCGCGCTTGGCCGGGTCGCCGGACTTGAAGATGCCGGAGCCGACGAAGACGCCCTCGGCGCCGAGCTGGCGCATCAGGGCCGCGTCGGCCGGGGTGGCGACGCCGCCGGCGGAGAACAGCACCACGGGGAGCTTGCCGAGCTCGGCGACCTCCTTGACCAGCTCGTAGGGGGCGCGCAGCTCCTTGGCGGCGGCGTACAGCTCGTTGTTGTCGCAGCCGCGCAGCTTGGCGATCTCGGCCTTGATCTGGCGCAGGTGGCGGACGGCCTCGACGACGTTGCCGGTGCCGGCCTCGCCCTTGGAGCGGATCATGGCCGCGCCCTCGGCGATCCGGCGCAGGGCCTCACCGAGGTTGGTGGCACCGCAGACGAAGGGGGTGGTGAAGGCCCACTTGTCGGAGTGGTTGACCTCGTCGGCCGGGGTGAGGACCTCGGACTCGTCGATGTAGTCGACGCCGAGCGACTGCAGGACCTGGGCCTCGACGAAGTGACCGATCCGGGACTTGGCCATGACCGGGATCGACACGGCCTCGATGATGCCCTCGATCATGTCCGGGTCGGACATCCGGGCCACGCCGCCGTCCTTGCGGATGTCCGCCGGGACCCGCTCCAGGGCCATCACGGCGACGGCGCCCGCGTCCTCGGCGATCTTCGCCTGCTCCGGCGTGACGACGTCCATGATCACGCCGCCCTTGAGCTGCTCGGCCATGCCGCGCTTCACGCGGGCGGTGCCGGTCTCGGGGGTCTGGTTCTCGATGGTGGACACGGGTGACCTCACTCGCTGAAAGAGGGTTTCTGCAAACACCGAGGAAACGCGAGTGGACCAGGCCACAGCAAGGGCCAATGGGTAGCCGGTGGATCGTTTTCCGGTCAGGCCGTGCGCTCGACCAGCGCGGCGGGCGGTTCGTCGTCCATCTCGAAGGCCAGCGGGAAGGGGGCGTGTCCGGCCAGCCGGAACCAGCGGACCTTGCGGTGTTCGCGCAGCCG
This sequence comes from Streptomyces sp. NPDC058457, assembly GCF_042720695.1. Classification (NCBI taxonomy): domain Bacteria; kingdom Bacillati; phylum Actinomycetota; class Actinomycetes; order Kitasatosporales; family Streptomycetaceae; genus Streptomyces; species Streptomyces sp. NPDC058457. Next base: position 36,103 of record NZ_JBHXLU010000008.1, read on the forward strand.
GCGGGCCGCGCCGACGGCGTCGTTGTGGAAGCGGCGGGCCATCGGGACCCGGCGTACGGCCTCGGCCAGCTCGCCGGCGGCGGCCTCGCCGCCGGGGGCCTCCCGGACCTCCTCGACCTGCTGCGGGTCCTCGAAGACCGCACGCAGGGCCTGGCTCAGCTCGCTCTCGGCGACCTCCCGCTGTTCCTCCTCGGCCTGCCGGGCGGCGTGCGCGGCCTCGTACAGCACGATCGAGGAGGCCGGATCCAGCACCCCCGAGGTCGCCAGCTCCTGGGCCACGGAGGCGCGCCGCAGCAGCTGGGCGTCGAGAGCGGCCCGGGCGGCGTCGATCCGGGCGTGCAGCCGGTCCAGCCGGCCGGCGGTCCAACTGAGGTACAGGCCGGTCACCACGAGGGCGGCGAGAATCCAGAGCGTCCAGACGAGCGTTGCGGTCACGGGCGGAACGCTATAGGAAGCGCCCGCCACAGCGCCCCGTCAGGGGCGCGGGGCCGTATCCGATATGCGGCTACCGCCGCGTGGGCGCGACCAGCCACGACGGCGCCGCAGACGGCAAACGGCCCTCCCGGCGAAGCGCTCAGTCCCGCGCCAGCCCGAACCTCGCGCGCAGTCCCGACCGCTCGTCGGCCGCCACCGCCGCCGCGCCCGCGGTCACCGTCTCGTAGACGGACAGGATGTCCGCACCCACGGTGGACCAGTCGAAGCGACGTACGTGCACGCTGCCGCGTGCGCGCAGCCCGGCCCGGCGCTCCGGGTCCTCCAGGAGCCGTACCGCCGCTTCGGCCAGCGCGTCCGCGTCCTCGTTGGCGAAGAGCTCGCCCGCCGCCCCCTGGTCCAGGACCTGGGCGAAGGCGTCGAGGTCGGAGGCGAGGACGGGAGCGCCGGCGGACAGGGCCTCCACCAGGATTATCCCGAAGCTCTCGCCCCCCGTGTTGGGCGCGATGTACAGGTCGAGACTGCGCAGGAAGCGGGCCTTGTCCTCGTCGCTGACCATGCCGAGGAACTCGACGCGGGAGCGCACTTCGGCGGGGAGGGACTCGACCGCGGCCTCCTCGTCGCCCCGGCCGGCCACCAGGAGCCGGGTCTGCGGGCGGGCGGCGAGGATCTTGGGCAGGGCCTTCATCAGGACCGGGAGGCCCTTGCGGGGCTCGTCGATGCGGCCGACGAAGCCGATCGTGTCGCCCTGCCACTCGGGCCGCGGCTCGGCCTTGGCGAAGAAGTCGACGTCCACGCCGTTGGGGATCACGACGGCGTCCCCGCCGAGGTGCTCCACCAGGGTGCGGCGGGCGTACTCGCTGACCGCGATCCGGGCGCTGATCTTCTCCAGGGCGGCCTGGAGGATCGAGTACGCGGCGATCATCGCGCGGGAGCGCGGGTTGGAGGTGTGGAAGGTCGCCACCATCGGGCCCTGGGCCGCCCAGCAGGTCAGCAGGCCGAGGGACGGGGAGGTCGGCTCGTGGATGTGGACCACGTCGAACGCGCCGTCGTGCAGCCAGCGGCGCACCCGCGCGGCGGACAGGAAGCCGAAGTTGAGGCGGGCCACCGAGCCGTTGTAGGGCACCGGGACCGCGCGGCCCGCGGAGACGACGTAGGGCGGCAGCGGGGTGTCGTCGTCGGCGGGGGCCAGGACGGAGACGTCGTGGCCGTGGCGGATGAAGTACTCGGCGAGGTCGCGGATGTGGAACTGGACGCCACCCGGGACGTCCCAGGAGTAGGGGCAGACGATGCCGATCCTCACGACGGCCCCTTCGCGGGGTCCAGGTCGGCGAGCCACAAGCGCTGCAGCATGTGCCAGTCCTCCGGATGGTCGGCGATCCCGGTGGCGAAGGCGTCGGCCAGCGCCTGTGTCATGACAGACGTCTTCGCGGCCTTGTCACCTGACTCGGGTACCTCGATCGGGGCGTGGACGCGGCCCTTCATGACGGGGGTGTCGTCGTACCAGAGCGTCACGGGCAGGAGGATCGCGCCGGTCTGCTGGGCCAGCAGGGCGGGTCCGGCGGGCATCCGCGCGGTGTCGCCGAAGAAGCCGACCTCGATGCCGGAGGCGGACAGGTCGCGGTCGGCGACCAGGCAGACCAGGCCGCCGTCGCGCAGCCTGCGGGCCAGGGTGCCGAAGGCGGTGCCGCCGCTGTGCGGCAGGACCTCCATGCCGAGGCCCTCGCGGTAGGCGACGAAGCGGTCGTACAGCGTCTCGGGCCTGAGCCGCTCGGCGACCGTGGTGAACGGGGTCTTCAGCTCGGTGGTGACCCAGGCGCCGGCCAGGTCCCAGTTGGCCAGGTGCGGCAGCGCGAGGATCACACCGCGGTCGGAGGCGAGGCCGTCGGTGAGGTGGTGGACGTCCTTGGGGACGAAGCCGGTGCGGATCCGTTCCTCGCTCCAGGACGGCAGCCGGAAGGACTCCATCCAGTAGCGCAGATACGACCGCATCCCCGCGCGCGAGAGCTCGCGCAGCCGCTCCGGGCTCGCGTCGGGCCGCACGCGCGCGTAGTTGGACTCAAGGCGCTGGACACCCTTGCCGCGCTGCCGCCAGGCGAGGTCCGCGACGGAGTTGCCGAGGCGCACGGCGACCGGCTCGGGGAGCTTCTTGACGGTGCTCCAGCCGAGACCGTACAGAGCGTCGGTGAGCCGGTCGGCGGCGCTCACTGCGCGGCCTCGCTCCCGTGGGAGGCCTTCTCCCGCTCGGCCGCGGCCTCCGCCTCGGCGGACTCCCTGCGGACCGTGACGACCCGCTGGACCAGGGTGACCAGGCTGCCCACGGCGACGATCCACAGGGCGATCGGCAGCAGGATCTGGATGCCCGGGACACCGAACTTGTGCAAGCCGGCCAGACCGGCCGCCACCAGCGAGATCACCAGGCGCTCGGCGCGCTCCACGAGCCCGTTGACGGCCACCGGCAGCCCGATGGACTCGCCGCGCGCCTTGGTGTACGACACCACCTGGCCGCTGGCCAGGCAGAAGATGGAGACGGCGCACAGGACGTTGTTGTCGCCGTTGCCCGCGTACCAGAGGGCGAAGCCGCCGAAGATGGCGCCGTCGGCGACCCGGTCCAGGGTGGAGTCCAGGAAGGCGCCCCAGCGGCTGGTGCGGCCCAGCTGGCGGGCCATGTTGCCGTCCACCAGGTCCGAGAACACGAAGAGCGTGATCACGATCGTGCCCCAGAAGAACTCGCCCCGGGGGAAGAAGACCAGCGCGCCCGCGACCACTCCGGCCGTGCCGAGGAGCGTGACCGTGTCCGGGCTCACGCCCCGGCGGATGAGAAACGCGGCGAACGGTGTGAGGACACGCGTGAAGAATGCACGCGCGTACTTGTTCAGCATGGCCTTCCTGACGGTCGTTGCGCCGTGCGGCCCCTGCTGGCCACCCCGGCTGGCCCATCGTAGCCACGCGCGCGTGTGTGCGACGGGTGGGCACTCGCAGTGGGGACCGGCCGCCGGGCCGGAAGGGTCCCGGGAGCACGATCACGTCCTTCGTATGGACGCACCGTGACGGGAGTGGAAAGCTCGAATAACCGCGGGCGTCATCGGAGCCGCCACCGCACGCGGCGCCATGCTCGCCCGCGCCCACAGAGACCTCACCGTGCACGGGAGGCAAAACCATGGGCGACAAGGTCAAGGAACACCCCGGAGCCGCCGGCAGGGCAATGGCGGCCGACCACCCCGCGTCTGTACGGAATGTGGTGCTGGTCGGCCACTCCGGATCGGGCAAGACCACATTGGTGGAGGCTCTCGCGCTGACCGCGGGAGCGGTGAACCGGGCGGGCCGGGTGGAGGACGGCGGAACCGTCTCGGACTACGACGACATCGAGCACCGGCAGCAGCGCTCCGTACAGCTGTCGCTGGTACCGGTCGAATGGAACGGATTCAAGATCAACATCCTGGACACCCCGGGATACGCCGACTTCGTCGGTGAGCTGAGGGCCGGTCTGCGCGCCGCGGACGCGGCCCTCTTCGTCGTCTCCGCCTCGGACGGAGTGGACGGCTCGACCCGGATGGTGTGGGAGGAGTGCGCGGCCGTCGGGATGCCGCGGGCGATCGTCGTCACGCACCTGGAGGCCGCCCGCGCGGACTTCGCGGAGATGACCCGGGTGTGCGCCGAGGCGTTCGGCGCCGACGACCCCGACGCCGTGCTCCCGCTCTACCTGCCGCTGTACGGGCCGCAGGGTCCGGACGGGCACGCGCCGGTGTCCGGTCTTGTCGGACTGCTCACGCAGAAGCTGTTCGACTACTCCACCGGCGAGCGCAAGGAGTCCGAGCCGGGCCCCGACCAGCTGCCGGACATCGAGGAGGCCCGCAACCGGCTCATCGAGGGGATCATCTCGGAGAGCGAGGACGAGACGCTCATGGACCGCTATCTGGGCGGCGAGCAGATCGACCTCAAGACGCTGATCGAGGACCTGGAGCGGGCCGTGGCACGCGGGGCCTTCTTCCCCGTCCTGGCCGCCGCCCCGGCCGCCGACGGCGCCCGCCAGGGTCTCGGCACGGTCGAGCTGCTGGAACTGGTCACCGGTGGTTTCCCGACGCCGTTCGAGCACCCCACGCCCGGAGTCACCACCATCGACGGCACCCCGCGCGAGATCAAGCCGTGCGACACCGGCGGCCCGCTGGTCGCCGAGGTGGTGAAGACCGCCTCCGACCCGTACGTCGGCCGGGTCTCGCTGGTCCGGGTCTTCTCCGGCACGCTGCGCCCCGACGAGACGGTCCATGTCTCCGGGCACGGCCTCGGCGACCGCGGCCACGAGGACCACGACGTCGACGAGAAGATCGGCGCCCTGTCCACACCGTTCGGCAAACAGCAGCGGCCGGTCACGCATGTCATCGCCGGTGACCTCGCGTGCGTGGCGAAACTCGGCCGCGCGGAGACCGGGGACACCCTCTCCGGCAAGGACGACCCGCTGCTCATGGAGCCGTGGGAGATGCCCGACCCGTTGCTGCCGCTCGCCATCGAGGCGCACAGCAAGGCGGACGAGGACAAGCTCTCCCAGGGCCTGTCCCGCCTTGTCGCCGAGGACCCGACCATGCGCCTCGAACAGAACCAGGACACCCACCAGGTGGTGCTGTGGTGCCTCGGGGAGGCGCACGCGGACGTCGCGCTGGAGCGGCTGCGCAGCAGGTACGGCGTCCAGGTCGACGTCGTACCGCACAAGGTGTCCCTGCGGGAGACGTTCGCCGGCCGGTCCGCCGGGCGGGGCCGGCACGTCAAGCAGTCCGGCGGACACGGGCAGTTCGCGATCTGCGAGATCGAGGTGGAACCGCTGCCGGGCGGCTCCGGCATCGAGTTCGTCGACAAGGTGGTCGGCGGCGCGGTGCCCCGGCAGTTCATCCCGTCCGTCGAGAAGGGCATCAGGGCCCAGGCCACCAAGGGGGTCGCCGCCGGCTACCAGCTGGTGGACGTGCGGGTCACGCTGCTCGACGGCAAGGCGCACTCGGTGGACTCCTCCGACGCCGCCTTCCAGACGGCGGGCGCACTGGCCCTGCGGGAAGCCGCGGCGGACGCGAAGATCCATCTCCTCGAACCGGTGGCCGAGGTGTCCGTGCTGGTCGGCGACGACTACGTGGGCGCGGTGATGAGCGACCTGTCCGGACGGCGCGGCCGGGTGCTCGGCACCGAGCAGACCAGCGGCGGACGCACCCTTGTCAGGGCCGAGGTACCGGAGTTCGAGATCGGCCGGTACGCGGTCGACCTGCGCTCCCTCTCGCACGGCACGGCCCGGTTCAGCCGCTCCTACGCACGGCACGAACCGATGCCACCGCAGATCGCCGAGAAGATTCGCGAACAGGCCAAAGAGACCTCCTAGTTGGTCTCGCGGTGGACAACGGGGGACGGCAACGGCCGACAACGGTCGGCAACGGGATCGTCCGGCGGGCGGCTTCGGCCGTCCGCCGACGGTCTGTCGGTGGCTGGAGATACCCTGAGTACTTGATCAACAGGTGTGCGGAGTACGGAAGTCGGGAAGGCCGCAGAAGCGGGACGGCGGCAAGTGGGGGCGGGAATGAGCTTCGAGGACTTCTTCGGGCCACAGGTGCCCAGGCCGGGCGGCGAGGCGCAGGCACCGACCTACGCCCTGGCCTCGGCGGCCTACCGGGACACACCGATGGAGGAGATCAAGAAGGCCGACAACGAGTGGCACCAGTCCACGGTCAGCGAGGGCCGCAAGTGGGCGAAGATATTCCGGCCCAACTTCGGTGAGGCGTACTCCCAGGCGGTCATCGACCGCATGCTGGGCGTCGGCCGCAAGCCGCTCATCCAGTCCTTCGGCAGCGAACCGCAGGTGGTCGTCGAGCACTGCCTCGCGGCCAACCGCATCCGCAAGGAACGCGACCAGCGGCTGACCGCCGTCATGTTCCTGTGCGGCGTGCTGTTCCTGCCCGGCCTGGTGGTCTGGTTGCTGGTCTTCCAGCTCCGGGCGACCATGCTGAAGGCCGACAACAAGCGGGTCTCCGGGCTCGGCAGCGCCTTGCTGGCCGCCGTCGGCGTCGTCGCGGTGATCTTCCTGATCCGGATGCCGCTCACCGGCTTCTGGGGATGGTACGCGCGCGGCTGCATCGTGCTCCCCGTCGCCGGCTGGTACCTGGCCAAGCGGCTCTGCGAGCGCACCGCGAAGGACCTGCGCGAGGCCTGGGACGGCCTGCTGTCCGGCGGCAGCGTCGGCGCGAAGGTCCCCGAGGCGGTGCCGACCAGCCCCGACCAGGCCGCGGCCGAGCAGCTGCGCCAGTCCCTGGCCCGGCTCAGTGCCGAGCAGCAGTCCAACTCGGTCTTCTACGCCGGCCCCAAGGGCATACTCGGCATGGGCACCCGCTGGGGCTCCTGGCACCTCGCGGAGGAGCTGGTCCCGCTCGATCCGGTCAAGGGCGTCCACGAGTTCCGCGCCTGGACGGTCGTCCGGGAGATCGAGAAGGAGCTGAGCGTGCTGCACCGGCAGCACCTGAAGACCGGCGGCTTCCCGGAACCGCAGGTCAAGCACTGGATCGTCACCCATGTCGGAGAGGGCGCCAAGGCGGTCTCCAGGCCCGAGGGGACCGACTACAAGGTGGGGCCCGCCGACGTCGAGCGGATCTGCAACAGCAACCACTTCGACAAGGGGGAACGGCACTACCTGGGCGTGCAGTGGCCGTACCTGTGGGACGGCGGTCTGATCATCACGATGATGACCACCGTGACCGTGCTGAAGGAGACCCTGCGGATCGAGGTCACCGGACACGCCCTCGGCCCGGTCAACGGCTTCTTCAGCGGCAAGCCCGAGGCGCCCACCAAGACGGTCGCCAAGACCGTCCGGTTCTGGGAGACCCGGACCGTCAAGCTGCCCCTGGTCACCCCGGACGAGGTGGTCCGGCTGGCCGCGCGGGCGATGATCAGCTGGTATCCGCCGCTGCTGAAGTGGCTCGGCGGCTCCATAGGCCTGCCCGAGCCGTTCGGCCTCCGGCACGCCTGGGCCGACCAGCCCTGGAAGCACCGCTTCATGGCCGACGACGCGCTGCGCGCGGCCACCCCGGTGCTCCGGGCGGTGCACCGGGCCGCGTTCACCGTGCTCAAGGAGCACGACGTCAACATGGACAAGTTCAACTCGCGGGCGGGAGCGCTCAGCGGGTCGGTCCAGGACGCGTCGCCGAAGAAGGCGGACACCTACGACGCGTGAGCCCCGGCGGTTCGGCCGAAGGAGCGGGTGCGGGCACCGGCCCCTGGGGGCCGCCGCCCCCAGTCCCTCGCTTCGGCCTGGAGGGCCTCGTCCTCAAACGCCGGACGGGCTGCTCAATGTGACGTCGGCCAGGCCTCCGCGAGCATCTTCCGGGTGTCCGCCAGCAGCTGCGGCAGCACCCGGGTGTGGCCCACCACCGGCATGAAGTTCGTGTCGCCGCCCCAGCGCGGGACGATGTGCTGGTGCAGGTGGGCGGCGATGCCGGCGCCCGCCACCGAGCCCTGGTTCATGCCGATGTTGAAGCCGTGGGCGCCGGACGCCGTGCGCAGCGCGGTCATCGCCTGCTTGGTCAGCTCGGCCAGTTCGACCGTCTCCGGGGCGGTCAGGTCCGTGTAGTCGGCGACATGGCGGTACGGGACCGTCATCAGGTGGCCGCCGTTGTACGGGTAGAGGTTGAGCACCGCGTAGACGTGCTCGCCGCGCCGGACGATCAGCCCGTCCTCGTCGGACTTGGCCGGGATCGAGCAGAAGGGACAGCCGTCGTCGGCCCCCGGACCGGTCGGCTTGTTCTCACCCTGGATGTAGGCCATCCGGTGGGGTGTCCACAGGCGCTGGAACGCGTCCTGCGTCCCCACTCCGATCTGCTGCTCGGGCTCACTCGTCATGCTAGGCAGCATATGGCTTCGCCCGTTCGCGGCGTGTCGCCGGGGCCGGGGGAAACGGCTCGGCAGCGAAGCTGGGCGGATGGACGACCAAAGCCGGCTGACCCGCTGGGTCCGGAAGACCGACCTGACGCTGGGCATCGCGTCGCTGGTCTTCCTCGGCTCGTACGCGGTGCATGTGCTGGCGCCCGGGATGCCGAAGGCCGCGCACGCCTTCTTCCTTTCGCTGATGTACGCGGCCTGGGCGATGTTCGCCGTCGACTACACGGTGCGCTGGCGGCTCAGCGGCGAGGGACCGGGGTTCGTACGACGGCACTGGCTGGACACGGTCGTCCTGGTGCTGCCCCTGCTGCGGCCGGTGCAGGTCGTGCGGACCTACGAGGCGATGCAGCGCCGGCGCGGGGAGCCCCGGCTGGCGCTGCACGCGCGCGTGGCGGCCTACTCGGCGTTGTCGATCTCACTGCTGGGCTTCTCCGGCGCCCTCGCCGTCTACCAGGCCGAACGCTCGGCCCCGAACGCCAACATCCGCACCTTCGGCGACTCCCTCTGGTGGACCTGCTCGACCCTCTCCACGGTCGGTTACGGCGACTACGTCCCGGTGACCACCCTGGGGCGGTTCATCGCCGCGGGGCTGATGGCCTGCGGTCTGGCACTGCTGGGCACGGTCACCGGGTCGTTCTCGTCCTGGATGCTGCAGCGGTTCTCGCTGAACGAGGACGAGAGAAGGCCCCCGGAGAACTGATCTCCGAGGGCCCCTGGCGGAGGCGGATCAGACCTGGGCCCGCTCCTCGACCACCTTCACGATCTTGGCGATGGCCTCGTCGAACGGGATGCCGTTCTCCTGCGAGCCGTCGCGGTAGCGGAAGGAGACCGAGCCGGCCGCCATGTCCTCGTCGCCCGCGATGACCATGAAGGGCACCTTCTGCTTCTGGGCGTTGCGGATCTTCTTCTGCATACGGTCCGAGGACGCGTCCACCTCGACCCGCAGGCCCTTCTTCTTCGCCTCGGCGGCGAACTTCTGCAGGTACTCGACGTGCCCGTCCCCGATCGGGATGCCCACCGCCTGGACCGGCGCCAGCCACGCCGGGAAGGCGCCCGCGTAGTGCTCCAGGAGCACCGCGAAGAACCGCTCGATGGAGCCGAACAGGGCACGGTGGATCATCACCGGACGCTGCTTGGAGCCGTCGGCGGAGGTGTACTCCAGGTCGAAGCGCTCGGGCAGGTTGAAGTCGAGCTGGACGGTCGACATCTGCCAGGTACGGCCGATGGCGTCCTTGGTCTGCACGGAGATCTTCGGGCCGTAGAAGGCGGCGCCGCCCGGGTCGGGGACCAGCGGCAGGCCCTGCTTCTCGGCGACCGAGCGGAGCGTCTCGGTCGCCTCCTCCCAGACCTCGTCGGAGCCGACGAACTTCTCCGGGTCCTTGGTGGACAGCTCCAGGTAGAAGTCGGTGAGGCCGTAGTCGCGCAGCAGGTTCAGGACGAAGGTGAGCGTCTTGTCGAGCTCCTCCGCCATCTGCTCCTTGGTGCAGTAGATGTGCGCGTCGTCCTGGGTGAAGCCGCGGGCCCGGGTCAGGCCGTGCACGACACCCGACTTCTCGTACCGGTACACGGTCCCGAACTCGAAGAGGCGCAGCGGCAGCTCACGGTAGGACCGGCCGCGCGCGTCGAAGATCAGGTTGTGCATCGGGCAGTTCATGGGCTTGAGGTAGTAGTCCACGCCCTCGTCGAGCTGCATGGGCGGGTACATGCCGTCGGCGTACCAGTCCAGGTGCCCGGACGTCTCGAAGAGCTTCCCCTTCGTGGCGTGCGGGGTGTAGACGAACTCGTAGCCCTCCTCCTCGTGCCGACGGCGCGAGTAGTCCTCCATCACGCGGCGGACGACGCCGCCCTTGGGGTGGAAGACGGCGAGGCCGGAGCCGATCTGCTCCGGGATGGAGAACAGGTCCAGCTCGCTGCCCAGCTTGCGGTGGTCGCGCTTCTCGGCCTCGGCGAGGAAGTCCAGGTACTCCTTCAGCTCGTCCTTGGACGGCCAGGCGGTGCCGTAGATGCGCTGGAGCATCGGGTTCTTCTCGCTGCCGCGCCAGTAGGCGGCCGCGTTGCGCATCAGCTTGAACGCCGGGATCAGACGGGTCGACGGCAGGTGGGGACCGCGGCAGAGGTCCTTCCAGCACAGCTCGCCGGTCTTGGCGTCCAGGTTGTCGTAGATCGTCAGCTCACCGGCGCCGACCTCGACGTCCGCGCCGTCGTCGTGCGAGGCCGAGCCCTTGAGGCCGATCAGCTCCAGCTTGTACGGCTCGTCCGCCAGCTCCTCGCGGGCCGCCTCCTCGGAGACGACACGGCGGGAGAAGCGCTGGCCGCGCTTCTGGATCTCCTGCATCTTCTTCTCGATGGCCTTGAGGTCATCGGGGTGGAAGGGCTTCTCCACGTCGAAGTCGTAGTAGAAGCCGTCCTTGACCGGCGGGCCGATGCCCAGCTTGGCCTCGGGGAAGAGCTCCTGGACGGCCTGGGCCATGACGTGCGCGGTGGAGTGGCGCAGGATGTTGAGACCGTCCTCGGAGGCGATCTCGACGCCCTCGACGGTCTCGCCGTCCTGCACCTCGTACGCGAGGTCCTTGAGCTCACCGGCCACCCGGGCGGCGATGATCGAGCGCTCGCCGGCGAAGAGCTCGGCGGCCGTAGTGCCCGTAGTCACCACGCGCTCGTCCCGCTCGGAATCGCGTTGGATGATCACACGGACGTCTGACACCGGTCTCTCCTGACTGAAGGCGGATGCGGCGCCATACCAGGAGCGCGCGCAATAGGGGATCGTACCGACCCCGGCCCTCCGTCCGCGAAACGGTTACCGACAGTCCCCGGTCAGTCGCAGTCGTCCCCGGTGCACGCCTCCTCGAAGAAGTCGAGGTTCTCCTGGAGGGACTTCATCAGCCGGTCCCGCTCGGCCTCCTCCACCTGGACGGGCACGACCCCGTAGGCGCCGGACAGCCGCCGGAAGCCGCCCCGGCTCTCCAGCCGCCCGTGCACCCGCACCGGGAGTCCGACGAGGTGGGCCTGCCCGGCGATGCGGTAGTCCTCCTCGTCGAGGGTGACCCGGACGTACGGCACCTCGGCCCCGGCGATCACCCGCAGCCGTACCGCGCCGTCGCCGCGCGGATCGGAGCGGCGCATCCGGACGACGGTGCCGGTGACCCGGACCGCGACGGAGGGTTCGTCGCGCAGGTAGCGGGCGCCGGCCTCGCGCAGCACGGGCAGGTCGCCGGGCGAGAACTCGACGGGCTCGGCGGTGGCCGCGCAGTCGTCGGGGACCCCGGCGCCCGGCGCCCACTCGACGGAGATGCGGGCGCCCTCCGTGCCGCGCACGAGCGTGACGAGGGCGTCGGTCAGTTCCCGGCTCACACCGGCCTCGACCGCGCCGTCGAAGGCGTCCATGCCGCCGGTGGCCCGCTGGTAGTCGATGGCCTCGCGGGCGGCGTACAGGGCCTGGTGCAGGCGTACGGCGAGGGGCCGGCCGGTGCCGACCGGCACGAAGGCGGTCAGACCGCGCCCGCCCTCCGCCGAGCCGACGAGGACGGACTCCAGCAGGGTGACGGCCGCGCGCCTGTGCCGGGCGCCGTAGTACCCGGCACGCGCGCGAGTGGCCAGCGCGCCCGCCAGCAGCGTCTGCCGGGCGGCGGTGCGCAACTGCTCCTCGACCGTCCAGGACGCGGTGTCCGCCGGCCCGCTCGGCACATCCCGCCACCAGCGGATCTCGTCGCTGGGTACGGCGAGCCCGACCAGTACCTCACGCGCGGCGGGCGTACCGCTGCGCACCAGAGCCGTGAGCGCCTCCCCGAGCAGGTCGTCACTGTCCGGGAAGGCGCGGCTCTCGGGTACCAGCAGGCTGGTGCCGGTGTTGCCCGGCCCGGGTGGGGTCCAGCGGCCGTAGCGCCCCGGGGCTCCCCCGCGCCGCTGCCAGCCGTGCCGGCGCAGCAGGGCGCCGAGCACGACGGGATCGACGTCGGCGGGCTCGGGGGGATGGTTCCAGTGGGGCCGATGGACGTCGTCGGGATGCGGCCGGACCTCCCGCAGCTGCTCCTCGTACGGACGGTGCCTCATGGTCGTCCTCCCGTCCCGACCCGCGTCATGATCTCGCAGAGCGCCCGGTCGTCGAAGATGCGCGCGGTCGGAACCCGCACGGTGGTCCGGTGCCGGCCGGTGATCGGGTGCCCTGCCAGGTTGACCCAGTAGCAGCAGTGGCGCAGATCGAGCCGGTCGTGGCTGGCGCGGAGCCAGTCGTCCTGGGAGCGCGGTACCAGCATCACCACCAGGATCTTGTGCACCGACACCGGTGTGCGGGCGAGCTTGCGCAGGTGGTCGTTGTCCAGCGTGAAGGAGAAGAAACGTCCCGGCGGGTTCGGTGCGATCTGGTAGGTGCACTTGAGCTGCACCTTTATCGTCACCTCGTCGTCGACGGTGTGACCGGGAGAGCCGTGGCTGACGTGCCAGTCGATGCCGTTGTCCGGGAACGGCTGCGACAGCGAGCAGCCGGCCGCCGCCGCGACGGCATGCAGATAGCCCACCTGCAATGTCTCCATGCAGGCGGTGGTCGCGAGTGTGCCGCGATGGGGGCCCGTACGTTCGGGCAGCAGCCCGCCCCGTTCGGGCTGCGCTATCGCCATGACCAACAGCCTTCCCAGCCAAGAGTTTCCCCGTGACGGGCCGCTGAACTGCAAAGACCCGCACTCCTGTTGTGTCCTTCCGGCGTACGTCGCAAACGGCCCGGGTATCACCAAACGGGCAGAAGACGGTACGTCATCTGCCGTGGGTGAACGAGGAGTTGTATTGGCATGACGTGCTGGTACGAGGGGCCCCTGGCGGCCTTCGACACGGAGACCACGGGCGTGGACGTGGAGACCGACCGCATCGTGTCCGCCGCGGTCGTCGTCCAGGACGCCCCGGGCACCCGACCCCGGGTGACCCGCTGGCTGGTCAACCCGGGCGTGCCGGTGCCGGAAGCGGCGACGGCGGTGCACGGGCTGACGGACGAACACCTGCAGCGCAACGGCCGTTGGCCGGCGCCGGTGATGCATGAGATAGCCGAGGAACTGGCCGAGCACGCGGCGATGCACCGCCCGCTGGTGGTGATGAACGCGCCGTTCGATCTGACCCTGCTGGACCGCGAGTTGCGCCGCCATCGGGCGTCCTCGCTGGACCGCTGGTTCGAGGCGAGCCCCCTGCTCGTCCTCGACCCCCGGGTCCTGGACAAGCATCTGGACCGCTACCGCAAGGGCCGCCGGACCCTGACCGACCTGTGCGCGCACTACGAGGTCACCCTCGAGGGCGCGCACGACGCGGGCGCGGACGCGCTCGCGTCCCTGGAGCTCGTACGGGCGCTGGGCCGCCGTTTCGCGGCCCGCCTGGAGCGCCTGACCCCGGCCGAACTGCACACGTTGCAGACGACCTGGCACGCGGCGCAGGCCCGTGGCCTCCAGGCGTGGTTCGCCCGCAGCGGCACACCGGAGACGGTGAGCACGGACTGGCCGCTGCGGCCGGAACTGCCGACGGCGGCGTGACGGAGGGGGCGCCGCGACCGGCGCCCCCTCCGATCAGGCCTCCGGGTCTCGTGCGCCACGCGCTGGTCGGCGAATTCCATGATGCTCACCGAGTACGACGGCACACCGTCGTAGATGATGACGCATTCGCTGACCCGGAAACGCCCAGTGGCGGCGCCGGCCTAGGCACCCCGGACGCGGCCGGCCTAGGGGACAGGCGGGCGCTGGCCGTCGGGTCCGCCGTTCGGCCGGACCGCGGAACGGCAAAAGGCCGGTCTGCAGAGGCAGACCGGCCTTCCCGGTGGTGGGCGATACTGGGTTCGAACCAGTGACCTCTTCGGTGTGAACGAAGCGCTCTCCCACTGAGCTAATCGCCCGGGAACGCAGTGAACGATACAGGTACCGGCGGGCTGCGTTCAAACCGCTTGGAGGTGCCTGAGCAGTCCACGCCGTCCGGAGCGCATCATCAGCCGGTGGTTGAGCCGGAAGAACGGCCGCCCCAGCAGGGCGAGTCGTCGCAGCAGCGGCTTGTTGACGTCGACGACCTGGTCGTAGCGGGCGAGGGTGCCGGTGCCGTCCGACGTGATCGTCCACCGGGCCCAGCCCTCGATGTCACCGGTCATCGAGATCTCCAGCACGCCGGCCTCGGGATCGCGCCGCGCCTCGCGTGCGGTGAACGTGAGGTCGTACGGGATGAACGATCGGATGGTGAGGACGGCGACGGCGTCGTCGAGCTGGTTCACCGAGCGCACCTGGGGCCACCAGCGGGGGTACTCGTCCACCGTGCGCAGCGCCTCGTACACGGTGGTGAGCGGTACCGGGAGGGGCCACAGGCTGCGGAAACGGTAGTGGTTCCAGTCCATGGCCGCAGTCTGTCGCACACCGTGGATCTGAGTACGCGTACTCATGCCCGCACGAAGTGACCCGGACCACACTCGGCGTTACGAGCGCCGCCGCCCGTGCGACGGCGCTCCCCCACCTCTCCGTCAGGGCATCCTGTCGCCGAGCAGGGACAGGTTCTCGATGGCGGCCAGCCCGTACAGCGCGGTGTCGTTGGAGGACACCCAGCTCGCCTCGGCGCCCGCGACGAGCGCGACCGGGCCGGACAGCGGCTCGGTCTTCCACGGCGAGGACTCCGTGTAGCCGTCGGAGCTGTAGAACTTCGTCCACGCGCGCTTGGCGAGCGTCGCGTCGCCGGTCTGTACGGCGGCGTACGCGTCGAGGCGCGAGTGGCCCTGGAAGAGCAGCAGGGTGCCGAAGTTGGAGCCGTAGCGTGCCGCCTGTTCCGCCTTGGTGGCGTTGAAGTAGCGGCAGTAGTCGAAGTACGCCTCGTTGAACTCCGGCATGTCGGTCAAGTAGATGAGTTCGGCGCAGAGTTCGTTGAGGCCGAAGACCGCCGAGAGGTGGGAGACGGAGACCACCGGGGCGGCGGCGGTCGCGAACTTTCCGGTGTCGAGGTCGTAGAGGCCGCTGCCCTGGACGAAGCCGTTGGGCTGGGCGGCGATGCCCTCCATGGTCGACAGGACGCGGGCCCTGGCCTTCTCCCACTTGGGGCCCTTGCGTTCCCACTCGGTCAGCCAGGCCGACACCAGGCCGCTCCAGTCGGTGCCGAAGCCGATGGAGAGGGCGTGCCGGTCGGGCGTGTAGGGGTCGGTGCGGACCTTGCGCTGCGGGTCGAGGACGAGGAAGGTCTCGTCGGAGTCGACGTTGGCGGCCATGAGGTCGCCGACGCGCTCGTCGGCGGTGAGGAAGTAGTAGAAGCGCCGGTAGGTGGTGTTGGAGATGCGCTGCTGCTTGGCGCTGTCCGCGTAGTGCTGGATGCCGTGCCGGGTGCCGAGCCCGGCCCACTGGCCGATGTGGTAGACGTCGACCTCGCCGGTGTGCCGGGTGAGCGCCTCGGCGAACCGGAAGATGTCCGAACGGCCGCTTCTCAGGTACGCGTACCAGAGCCAGAGGTCGGGCGAGAGCTCGGAGTTGTCCCAGGCGTAGCCGCCGACGTCGTACCGCCACTGGTGGCGCACGGTGTCGTAGGTGTGCATGAAGTCGCCGTAGTCCCAGAAGCCGTACCAACGGCGTTGCTCCACCTGGTCCTTGTAGTAGGTGAAGAGGAAGTCGAGGTGGTCCTCGATCTTCGCCTTGGCGGCGGTGGAGCGGTCGGGCTCGGAGAACAGGCCGGGGCCGAAGACCTTGGCCTTGATGAGCTGCTTGGGCGGAGCGGTGAGCTGCGGCAACGTCCGTACTGCCTGGACCTGTTCGGCCAGCACGTCCGCCGAAGGGGTCGACTCGTTGGCCCAGAAGAGGAGTTCGGAGGTCCGGGCGATGCCGTACGGCGTGCCGAACTCGGGCTCGTAGTCCTCGTAGGTGATGTTGAGGCCTTCGAGCTGTTCGGCGTACGTGTCCTGGCCCATGCCGTCGTGGTAGAAGCGCAGGTCCATCGGCTGGGCCTCGGGCGACCAGAGCCAGAGGGTCACCTCGGCCGTGTCGGTGTGGGCGTCGCGGATGTCGAGCTGGGCCGGGAACTTCTCCCAGAAGTCCCGCAGGCCGAAGGAGAGTCCGCCGCTCGCCCCGCCGACGTAACCGAACCCGGAGGCCCGGCTGCCGCCGCCGGCCGCGATCCAGCCGTACCCCTTCTTCGTGCGCTTGCGCAGGGTGAAGCCGTCGGCGGAGAGCTGGGCGAGGGTGTAGTCGCCCCAGTGCGGGATGTACTGCAACCGTGTCGTCACCCGCTGGTCCCAGGTGGACGGGTCGGGCAGCTTCTCGCCCGCGTACTGGGCCGCCTGGACGGCCGCGCCCGGGTCGCGGCGCAGGCCCGTGACGCCCTGGACGGCCTCCCGCAGCAGGCCGGTTCCCTCACCGCCGATCCGCACATGCCGGTCGTACGCCTCGTCGCGCATCGGCACGCTGAAGCGCACGCCGAGCCCGCGGATGAAGTCCCCGCCGGCCTTCCCCGGCTCCTGGGTACCGTCGTAGGTGATCGTGTGGACCATCCGGAAGGAGTCGGCGCCCGCGTAGAAGTAGAGGCGGATCGAGAACGGCAGCCAACTCCGGTTTCCCTTGCGGTGCTTGCCGTAGATGCGGATGACGGCCCGGACCGGGCCCTCCTGCTCGACGGTGACGGAGTCGATCGCGCCGTCGAAGCGCTCGGTCCTGACCGCGCCCTGGTCCTCGTCCTCGATCTCGGGCTGGCGGATGAGGACCAGCCGCCCGTTCCTGGCGATCTCGGCGGAGCCGCGGGTGACGGACTTGACGATCGTCGAGCCGTTCTTGCCGATCCTCACGGAGATCACGCCCGTCGACACGTCGATCGTGCCGCCGCTCCTGTCGACGGTGACCTTCCCGTCGGGGGCGGCCGGCTCGCCTGCCGCGAGGGTGAGCTTGCCGTTGCCCGAACCGACCGCGTGGGCGGTCCACTTGAGGGAGCCGTCCGGCCAGTAGGCGATCGGCCAGGACTGGACGGGCACGTCCTTGCCGTCCTCGTCGGTGAGCGCGAAGGTCTGGTCCTCCTGGAACGTGCCCATCGGCCAGGGCACGCCCACGGTCGAGCCGGGCGCGGCGCCGAGGCCGCCGTCCTCCAGCCAGTCCAGGGTCACCGGATCCGCGTCGGCGGCCTCGGCGCCGGGCGCGGCCTGCGCGTCCTTCGCGCCCAGGGCCCAGCTGAACTGGGCGGCGGCGCCGGCGACGGCGGCCGCCTTGAGGAGGGACCTGCGGGGGATGGGAGACATGGTCCGCCTTTCCTTTCCGTGCGGGTGCAGGGGCGGTCGTAGGGAGCAGAGCAGAGAGCAGGGAGCCGAGCAGGGAGCCGAGCAGGGAGCCGAGCAGGGAGTGTCAGGGGCATGACAGAGAAAGGTGTGGCGTCGGGGCGTCCACCCCGGTGCGGGGCCGGTCAGCCGTGGCGGCGCCGGTGACGCTCCTCCACGGCGACGGCCGCCGCCGCGAGGGCACCCAGGACGGGCACCGCCAGCGGCGCGATGAGCAGGGCGGAGCAGACCACGAGGACCGCTCCCCCGACGAGCAGGAAGGATCCGCCGGGGTCGAGGACGGTACGGCGGCCGGCCGCCGCGAGCAGGGTGCGCCAGCGGTCGCCGGGCGCCCAGACGGCCGCCGCGCGGAGCCCGGCGACCGCGAGGCCGATCACCGCGAACAGGCCCACCGCCCCGACGAGCGGCCCGCCGGGCAGCCCGGCCCGCACGGCCTGGACATCCAGCCAGGCGGCCGCGACAGCACCCCATCCGGCGAGCCCGACGAGCAGGCCGCCGGGCAGCGCGGCCCGGAAGTCGCTGACGAACTCCCGCCAGCCGCCGCCCACCTGCCCGGTACGGCGACGCAGGTGCCTGGCGCCGGCGGCGAAGGCGGCCGGGTAGGTCACCACCCCCAGGGAGGCGATCGCGATCCACACCCCGGTGAGCAGACATTCGGCGAAGACGGCGAACCTCTCCGCGAAGACGGACGGCTTTGCGCGCGCGTCGGCCACGACGTCATCAGCCCTTCAGTCCGGAGGTCGCCATTCCGTCGATCAGATAGCGCTGGAAGGCGAGGAAGAACAGCAGCACGGGCAGCAGCGCCACGAGGGACATGGCGATCATCCCGCCGTAGTTGGCGGCCACGCCGTCCGAGTCGCGGAACATCATCAGGCCCAGCGAGACCGTGTACTTGCCGGGCTCGTTGAGATAGATCAGCGGGCCCATGAAGTCGTTCCAGGCGTTGATGAAGGTGAAGATCGCGCTGGTGATGAGGGCGGGCCGGCACAACGGCAGGACGATCGACCAGTAGATGCGGAAGTGCCCGCAGCCGTCGAGCCGGGCCGCCTCGTCGAGTTCCCTGGGCAGGTTCCGCATGAACTGCACCATCAGGAAGACGAAGAAGGCCTCGGTGGCGAGGTACTTCCCGATCAGCAGCGGGGCGTAGGTGTTGATCCAGCCGAGCTTCTGGAACATCACGTACTGCGGGATCAGCAGCACGTGGTACGGCAGCAGGAGCGTGCCGATCATCAAGGAGAAGAGCAGGTTGCGGCCGGCGAAGCGGATGCGGGCGAAGGCGTAGGCGGTGAGGGAGCAGGAGATCAGCACGCCGACGACGGCTCCGACGGCATAGAAGAGGGAGTTCTGGAAGAACGTCCAGATGCTGATGTCCGCTATGCCGTCGGCCAGGCCCTTGAAGTTGGACAGGATCGGGTGGGCCGGGAACAGCTGGAGACTGTTGATGATGTCCTTGCTCGGCTTGAAGGACGCCCCGATCACCCAGACCACCGGGTAGAGGATGACCGCGAGGATCGCCAGGGCGCCGAGGTGCCAGCCGAGTGACCCGGTCCGGCGGCGGCTCAGCAGGGGCGGCTTGGTGGTGGTCGCGCTCATCGGGCGTCCTCCTCGTAGTGCACCCACTTCTTCTGGGACCAGAAGAGGACGGCCGTCACCAGGGCCACGCCCAGCAGCAGCATCCAGGCCATCGCGGCGGCGAAGCCCATCCGGGCGTTCTGGAAGCCCTGCTGGTACAGGTAGCAGGTGTAGACGAGCGTGGCGTCGGCCGGTCCGCAGGTGCCGTTGGAGAGGACGTAGGCCGAGCCGAAGATCTGGAAGGAGTGGATGGTCTCCAGGAGCACGTTGAAGAAGAGCACCGGGGAGATCATCGGCAGGGTGATGTTCCAGAACCTGCGCAGCGGCCCGGCGCCGTCCATCTCGGCCGCCTCGTAGAGCTCCCTCGGCACCTGCTTCAGGCCCGCCAGGAAGATGACCATCGGCGCGCCGAACTGCCACACGGTCAGTGCGACCAGGCCGTACAGCACCCAGTCGGCGTTGCCGACCCAGCCGCCGACGTGCCAGCCGAAGAAGGACTGGGTACGGTCCACGATCGCGTCGTCGGAGAAGAGCGACCGCCAGACGAAGCCGACGGAGACGCTCGCGCCGATGAGCGAGGGGGCGTAGAAGGCGGCCCGGTAGAAGGCCTGGCCGCGCCGGCTCTGGGCCAGGAGCATCGCCACCCCGAGGGCGAGGAGCAGCTTCAGCGGGGTGCCGATGACCACGTACTTCGCGGTCACCTCCACCGACCTCTGCCAGCGGGGGTCGTCGAACATCGTGGTGAAGTTGTCGAACCCGACCCACTTCGGGGTGTTGAAGAGGTTGTAGTCGGTGAACGCGAAGTAGAGCGAGGCGACCATCGGGCCCGCGGTCAGCAGCAGGAAGCCCGCGATCCACGGGGACATGAAGAGGTAGCCGGCGAGGTTCTCACGCCGGCGGCCGGGCCGCCGCCCCTTGGTGGCGGAGGCGGCCGGGCGCGTCTTGCGGGCGGTGGGCAGGGAATCCTCGACGAGCGTCACGGCCGGTCCCATCAGGCCTGGAAGGCGGCCTCGGACTCGGTGAAGAACTGCTTCACCGCGTCCGCGACCTTGGTCTTGCCCTGGCCGAGGTCGCCGCCGATGCGCAGGAAGGCGGCCTCGATGGTGTCGGCACCGGAGGGGTGCGGGGTGATCGTGCCGAGGACGCCGGCCTTGGCGGTGTCGTCCTCGTACTGCGCGATCTCCTTGTTCACCGCGTCCGTGGGCTTGAACGCCGCGTACTGCTCGGTGCTCGCGAGGATGCCCCGGTCGTAGCCCATGATCGTGCCGACCTCGGGGTCGTGGACCATGAAGTCGATGAACTTCGCGACCTCCTTGGGGTGGGCGGTGCGGGCGGAGGCGCTCAGCATCAGGGAGGCGAGGTACTGCCCGGTGTGCTTGCCGTCCATGGTCGGGATCGGCGCGAGGCCGTACGTGCTGTTGCCTTCGGCCGAGTAGCGGACGGTGAAGTTGTCCCAGGTGAACTCCGAGGCGCCGTGTCCGGCGGAGAGGGAGGACTTGGGGGTGTCCTGCTGGACGACCTTCGGGTCCGTGACGATGCCGGCCTTGACGCGGCTGTAGCCGTCGGCCCACCACTCCGTCAGGTCGGCCTTGTCGAAGCCGAGCCCGTCGGCGGTGTAGAACGCCTTGCCGTTCTGACGGAGGTAGAGGTCGTAGAGGTACATGATGGCGAAGTAGCCGGTGTCCCCCGCGACCTTCGTCTTGTCATGGATGGTCTTCAGGGCCTTGAAGTAGTCGTCCCAGGTCCAGCCCGTGTGCGGCTCCACGCCGGCTTTCTCGAAGACCTTCCTGTCGATGACCAGCGCCATGGTGTTGGAGCCGACGGGGATTCCGAGCTGCTTTCCGTCGACCTCGCCGACCTTCGTCACTCCGGCCCGGAAGTGATCCAGGCTCAGATTTCCTGCCTGAACCTGTGACTTGAGATCGAGGAGAATTCCTCGCTTGTCGTACTTCCGGAGAAAGGTGACGGCATTTTGGAAAACGTCCGGGGGATTTCCACCGGCGGCCTGCGTCTGGAACTTCTCCCAGAACGACGCATACGTCTGAAAGTCGGTCTTGACCTTGATCTTCGGGTACTTGTTCTCGAAGAGAGCGATGGTCTTGTTGATCTTCTGCGCGCGCTCCTCGGCACCCCACCACGAGTAACGGATCGTCACCGTTCCATCCCCGGAACCGCTTCCGCCACCACACCCGGCCGTCGCCGCGACCCCGAGCGCGGCAGCCGAGGCTCCGGCCGCCTTCAGGATGGTCCGCCTCTCCACATTCCTGCTGGTTCCCACAGTCGGGCCCCTCCCCGCAGCGTCGCCGACGCTTGCATGAATCGTTTCAAGTAAGCGCTTGCTGGCACAAGTTACGGAGGGGCCGGTGAGGCGTCAATGATTCGCACAGGAATTTCTTGTGGGCGGGGGTGGCGGGGCCGGGCGGTCGGGTGAGGGTACGGGGCTTGCGAGGTGGGAGACCTCGCAGGTGACGGACGTACGGTCGGCGGGTCGAACGCGAAGTGGCTTGCGGGAGGCGGGGGTTACGGCTTGGCTTCGGCGGGCGGGCGGAGCAGTCCGGGGCGGGGCGGAGCGGTCCGGGGCGGGGCGGAGCGGAGCGGCGGGAGTCGACGGGGCTCGGGACGTACCGGGGCACACTTGCCGGCACTCGGCACCCGGGGCGCACACCTCCGACCACTGCGGTCGGGCGCGCCCCACCCGGCAGGTCCGGCCACGGTGATCGCCCACCGACCGTGTTCGCCGCCACCGCCGCCACCGCCGCCACCGCCGCGCCTGAACGACAACCGCCGACGGCACCCACCGGCCCCCGCAGGGGCGCTCACGCCCCACACGCCGACCGCCCACGGCCTTCGCCGCCTCCGGCCTCGGCGCCGGCCCCAGTGCCGCGGTCACGCCGCTCCAGCCCCGCCCCGAGCCCCGAGGCGACCGCGACCCTGGAAACGACTACGGCCCACCTGTTCTCTGGCAGGTGGGCCGTGGTTCCGGGTGGGCGATACTGGGTTCGAACCAGTGACCTCTTCGGTGTGAACGAAGCGCTCTCCCACTGAGCTAATCGCCCGGGCACAGGGAGAACATTACCCCATGTCAGGGGGTGCCCCCGACCGGTCGCCGGGGGCCCGCGGCCGATGGCCGGATCACTCCTCGATCTTCCAGGGCATCACGATCCCGAACCTGGAGAGGTAGATCCCCACCCCGGCGGCCACGACCACCAGGCCGATCGTCGTGAGCGTGATGTTGCGGCGGCGCACCTTGGGGTCGAGGGCCTTCTGGGCCGCCTCGGTGACCTTGCGCTTCGTCCAGCGCAGCACCAGCTGGGCCCAGACGAACTCGGTCGCCCAGATCGCCATGCCGCCGAAGATGATCACCCAGCCCGGCCCCGGCAACGGCAGCAGGACGATGCCCACGACCACCACTGCCAGGCCGACCGCGAAGACCCCGACCTGCCAGCTCAGGTGCAGTGCCCGGCGTGCCTTGATGAACTCGGGCGCCCGCGATCCGAGCCCCCGCTCGGCGCCCGACCGGCCCGTCGACGTCCCGTCCACCTCACTCCCGTCCGAGGCCACGGCGGCCTCGCCCGGTTCGTTACTCCCCGTATTCATACGACCAAACCCTACCTGAGCGATTCCGGTCACCGGAATGGTCGTAGATCGCGTCCGGCTTCTCGGCCGGAAGAGTTACGTAAAGGCACGCAAAACACTCAGAGGGGTTTACAACGGCACCGTAGGTGGCATGTCGATTTCGCCGACGTGCGAATCCCCGAGCGCACACTGAGCGAAAGGCCCTGGCGCTTATGAACACCACGGTCAGCTGCGAGCTGCACCTGCGCCTCGTTGTGTCGAGCGAGTCCTCCCTGCCTGTCCCCGCAGGCCTGCGGTACGACACGGCCGACCCCTACGCCGTGCACGCCACCTTCCACACCGGAGCCGAGGAGACCGTCGAGTGGGTGTTCGCCCGCGACCTCCTCGCCGAGGGGCTGCACCGCCCCACCGGCACCGGCGACGTCCGCGTCTGGCCGTCCCGCAGTCACGGTCAGGGCGTCGTGTGCATCGCCCTGAGCTCCCCGGAAGGGGAAGCTCTGCTCGAAGCCCCGGCGCGAGCCCTGGAATCCTTCCTGAAGCGAACAGACGCCGCCGTGCCGCCCGGCACGGAGCACCGGCACTTCGATCTCGATCAGGAGCTCTCCCACATCCTGGCGGAGAGCTAAGGCACGGCCCCTGAAAGCCGCCCGGCGCCGTCCACTCGGGGAGACGGCTCGGGCCAAGACAACCGCATACGGCAGCACCGGCGCCGCCACCGTGTTTCGGTCACGGGGCGGCGCCGGTGTGTCCGTGCGCCCTGTGGAACCTCCGGGGGGCGGTGAACGTTCTACCCGGCAGCCGTGAGTGGGGCAGGGCACGGTGCGGGGCCACCGCATGTCGCTACCATCGGCCACCATCGGCGGGCGCCCGCCCGACCCTCAGGCCAGGGAGCGAAACGTGCTGATCACCCACGACACCCGGCGTTCTCTCGACGCCGTGGTGGATCTGGTGAACACCGCACCGGAGGACGACACGGCGGCGGAGGGACTGCCCGATGTCGCAGCTCTCCACGATTTCGTACGAAACCACGACATCAGCGACATCGGCGTGCTGTCGGAGTTCGATCTGTCGGCAGTGCGCAAGATCCGCGGACGGTTCGCGGGGATCTTCGCCGCTCCGGACGCCCGGACCGCCGCCGGGATGATCAACGAGCTGGTCGCGGCCGCGGGCACCACGCCCCGGCTCACGGACCACGACGGCCATGACTGGCATGTGCACTACTTCGCGCCCGGTGCCTCGGTGGCCGACCATCTCGCCGCCGACTGCGGGATGGCGCTCGCGTTCTTCGTGGTCGCCGGGGAGGAGGAGCGGCTGCGGCGCTGCGAGGCCCCGGACTGCCGACGTGCCTTCGTCGACCTCTCCCGTAACCGTTCGCGTCGTTACTGCGACAGCCGGACCTGCGGAAACCGCCTGCATGTCGCCGCGTACCGGGCACGCCGCAAGGAGGCGGCCGGCTGATCCCGGAGTCGCGGCCGGCTGATCCCGGAGAGCTCGGGGACGGGTACCCGGTGCGGGGTGCCCGATCGGCCCCGGTCGGGTGCGTCGATGCCGACGCCGGTCCCGGCGGGTGGCGCCGGGACGGGCGGGTACGGCTCACAGCCACAGCAGGTCGTGCAGCGCAGCCATGAGGAGCAGACACCCGATCACCGCTAGGAAGATCATCAGCGGTGGCTGGGAAAGGGCGAAGAGGCACCCGCGGGGCTCGTCCTTCGACGGCGCGGCCTCGCTCTGTTTCGTGTCCAGCATCTCGCGGCGATGATGTCCCAGTGGGCACCCGCCGCGCGATCAACACGCCCGGAATGGGCGGGAGTTCGTCGAATTCCGTGATGTCCGTTTCACTTCCGCTCGCACCCTGCACACTTCCGCGCGCGCCGCAGCCGCACTGTGTCGTTTCAATGCCTCATGTGACTGTCATATGCATGCGCCCGCAACCCGGCTGAACAGCACCGCGGCGACGCACCGCAGGGCGCCGTCCGGCACGCCCCGCCCGCCGCCGCGGAGTGTCATATTCCGTGCTTCTTGAGGATGGCCTCTATGTCGCTGAAGTCCTCGCCCGAGTCGGTGCCGCGGGGCGCCGCCTTGGGCCTGGCCGCCGGGCGGGGGGCCGGGCTCAGGGACGGTGCCGACGCGGCGGGTGCGACGGCGTCGCGCTGTGCGCCCCGGGCGGCCGCCTTCCGCTCGGCGCGGGTACCACGGGTGCCGCCGCGTCGGCGCTCCACCGCGCGGGTGGTGGCGAACAGGGCCCAGGCCGCCCCGAGCACGCCGAAGCCGGCCCAGGCGGTGGGGCTGAAGGCGGTGTCGGCGAGCCAGCCGACCACGCCCGTCATGACCAGGCCGACGGGTACGAGGGAGTAGGCGGCGATGCGGGCCGCTGCCAGGTACCGCTTGCGATAGGCGGTGACCACGGCGATGCCCAGACCGGCCGCGGACACGGCGGAACAGACTGTCTCGGCGATCATCCGGTCCTCCTGCGGGCTGGGTCGGGCGGGCGGTGCGAGGGGCGGGCCGCGGGGTGCGCGCGCTGCTTCGCCCCTTCCATCGTGCACCGCCCGGCCCGTGCGATCCATGCCCGCGGCCGACAATCAGGGGCATCTCGGGGTCCCCTCCGGGTCGCCTCCACCCCAGGGACGAGCTGCGACCACACCCACGCCCACTCCGGCCGATGCCGTACCGCCTGACGGCTGATGCCGTACCGCCTGACGGCCGCTGCCGTACCGCCCGGCGGCCGCCGCTTGTCCGGGCCGGCTGCCACCGTCCGTCGGCGGACGCCGTCCGGTGTCTCGATTGGGTCGGTGGAGCGGGGCCTGGAAGACTGGTGGTCATGAACGACTCCCCCGCACGCACCGACGCCCCGGTCCTCGACGTCTGGTGTGAACTCCAGTGTCCCGACTGCCGCAGCGCCCTGGACGACCTCCGTGCCCTGCGTGCCCGGTACGGCGACCGGCTGGAGCTGCGGCTGCGGCACTTCCCGCTGGAGAAGCACAAGCACGCCTTCGCGGCCGCGCAGACCGCCGAGGAGGCCCTGGAGCAGGGGAAGGGCTGGGAGTACGTCGAGGCGGTCCTCGGCCGGGTCGAGGAGCTGGACCGCGGGGGCGAGCCGTTCCTGGTCGAGGTGGCCGGTGAACTGGGCCTGGATGCCGAGGAGTTCGACACCGCACTGGTCGACGGCCGGCACATCCTGATCGTGGACGCCGACCAGGCCGAGGGCAAGGCCATCGGCGTGACCGGCACCCCGACCTATGTCATCGGCGGCGAACGCCTCGACGGCGGCAAGAGCCAGGAGGGGCTGCGCGAGCGCGTGGCGGAGATCGCCGACCGGCTGCTGGCCGGGGCGGAGTGACCGGGCAGGAGTGACCGGGTCTCAGATCAGGTCCTTGTAGAGGATGTGCGACACGGTGACGTACCCCAGCGATTCGTAGAGCCGTTCGGCCGGGGTGTTGCCGGCGAACACGTTGAGGCCGAGGACGCGTCGGCCGGCGGCGATCGTCTGGTTCTCCGCCAGCAGCATGAGGGTGCGGCCGTGTCCCCGGCCGCGGTGGTCGGCGTCGGCCTCGACGTCGTACACCCAGGCCTGGTCCTCCCAGAAGGCCAGCCAGAGGGTGCCGACGCGGGTCCCCTCGTGTTCGAGGATGCTGAACCGCATGTCCTCCGTGGCGAGCCCTCGCGGCAGCAGCCGCTCGTGATCGCGCCGCGACTTCTCCCAAGCCTCGGCCTCGGGCAGGCCCCGCTCGATCCACATGCGCGTGTACACCTGGGACTCGTGGGCGAGCCACTCCTCGTACTCGGCCCCGGTCATGGCACGGCCGAGGCTGCCCGTCGGCAGGGCGAGCGGGGTGTCACCGAGCCGTTTCTCCATGCCCCGGTTGCGCGGGACGTAGCCGAGCGCCTTGACGAGCCGCAGCGCCGGCTCCGCGGCGGCCGGGACGCTCAGCTCGATCTGCCGGCAGCCCCAGCCGCGCGCCACCTCCTCCGCGGCGAGCGCGGCCACGGTGCCCCGGCCCCGGCGGCGGTCCGGCTCCTCGATGCGCAGGTCGTCGATCCGGGCCACCCGGGCGCCGAGATTGCGCGAGGTGCCGAGGCGGAGGGTGCCGACGGGCCTGCTGTTCACGCACACCTGGAAGCGGCGGGACAGCGCTCCGTCGGCGCCGTGCTGGAGCGGCTCGGTCGGCCGCAGTGTCGTGGTCATCAGGGGTGTTCTACCCGCCCGGGACGCCGACGTCAGCCCAATAAGACCCTATGGGGGAGGGCATCAAAGGTCCCATGGGGAGGGGCTCAGGGGTCCAGGTCCTCGCCCGACCGCTCGTCGAAGATGCGCACGGCCTTGGCGGTCACCGGGCCGGGGGCGCCGGGGAGTTCGCGGTCGTCCACGCGGTGCACGGCCTGGACGTCGCGCAGGGTGGAGGTGAGGAAGATCTCGTCGGCCCGCTCCAGGACGTCCAGGGGCAGGTCGGTCTCCCGGGCTCCGGTCCACTCGACGGCCAGGGCACGGGTGATGCCGGCCAGGCAGCCGGAGGCGACCGGCGGGGTGTGGATCTCGCCGTCGAGGACGACGAAGACGTTGGAACCGGTGCCCTCGCAGAGCTGCCCGACGGTGTTGGCGAACAGGGCCTCGGAGGCGCCGTGTTGGTGGGCGCGGGCCAGGGCGACGACGTTCTCGGCGTACGAGGTGGTCTTGAGGCCGGTGAGCGCGCCGCGCTCGTTGCGGGTCCAGGGGACCGTGATCACGGCGGTGGAGTCGGCGCGGCGGCCGGTCTCGCCGAGGGCGACCACGAGGGTGGGGCCGTGGTCGCCGCGGTCGGAGCCGAGCGGGCCGTGGCCGCCGGTGTAGGTGATGCGCAGCCGGCCCAGCGGCATCGGGTTGGCCGCCAGGACCGCCGCACAGGCCCGGCGGACCTCGTCGTGGTCGGGGTCGGGCAGGCCGAGGCCCCGGGCCGAGCGGGTCAGCCGGTCCAGGTGGCGGGTGAGCGCGAAGGGCCGGCCCTCGGTCGCCTTCACCGTCTCGAAGATGCCGTCCCCCACGGTCAACCCGTGGTCGAAGACGGAGACACGCGCGGACTCGACGTCCTGCAACCCGCCGTCCAACCAGATCTTCAAAGCTCTCTACCTCACAAGTCAGCGCCGGATGCGTCGGCTGCGTCGGACCTGCCGTGCACGTCATACGTACCCGACGCTACCGCGAGCAGCCGGGCGGCCTTCAGCTCGGTCTCCCGCCATTCACCCTCCGGGTCGGAGCCCCAGGTGATCCCGGCGCCGGTGCCGAACCGCAGCACGCCCGCACCGCGGTCGATCCAGAAGGTACGGATGCCCACGGCCAGCTCGCCGACGCCCCGGTCCGCGTCCACCCAGCCGATGCCGCCGCAGTACGGGCCGCGCGGCGCGGTCTCCAGGGCCTCGATGATCCGCAGGGCGCTCGACTTCGGCGCGCCGGTGACCGAGCCGGGCGGGAAGGCGGCGGCGAGCAGCTCGGGCCAGCCGGTGTCCGCGCCCAGCTCGCCCCGGACCGTGGAGACGAGGTGGACCAGCCCCGGATGCTTCTCCACGGCGCACAGGTCGGGGACGGTCACCGTGCCGGTGGCGCAGACCCGCCCGATGTCGTTGCGGACCAGGTCCACGATCATCACGTTCTCGGCGTAGTCCTTCTCCAGGAGGTCCGCCTCGGTACGGCCGGTGCCCTTGATGGGCCCGCTCTCGACGGTCCGCCCCGTCCGGCGCAGGAACAGTTCGGGCGAGGCGGTGGCTATCTCCACGCCGTGCTCCGGGAGGCGAATCGTTCCGGCGTACGGCGCCGGGTTGCCGCGGGCCAGCAGCGCGGTCAGGGCGTCCACGTCGGCGTCCGGGGCGACCGGCGCGGACAGCACGCGGCAGAGGTTGGCCTGATAGACCTCACCGGCCGCGATGTACGTGCGGATCCGCCGCACCGCCGCCGTGTACGCGGCGCGGTCGAGGGACGACGTCCAGTCGCCGACCGCCGGCCCCCGCCACTCCCCCGGCACCGGCGCGGGCACCGGCTCCTCCCGCACGTCGCCGAAACGGGCGCAGGTCAGCCGGCCCTCGAAATCCGCGCAGACGGCCCAGAAACCGGAGGAGTCCAGGGCCGCCGGATCGGTCGTGACGTCGAGCAGGCCGGTGGCGACGCGGTCGCCGAAGCGGGCGAGAGGAGCATGATGGAGCACGTCGTCGAGTCTATGGCGGGTGTCCTGGGGGTGACCCGGGCATGTCGTCAAGGGGGCCCTGACCACGTCATCCGTCGGGTCGGGCGCAGCACGCTGCGCAAACGCGTTTTTGTGCTGGCCCGGGAATCCGCTAGAGTTCAACACGTCGCCGGGACGCGAGAGCGGACCGAAACGACAGGCGGACGTAGCTCAGTTGGTAGAGCGCAACCTTGCCAAGGTTGAGGTCGCGAGTTCGAGCCTCGTCGTCCGCTCGAAGGAATCAGGGGTCTTCCCGATCCCCTACACTCCTGGTGGAGTGGCCGAGAGGCGAGGCAACGGCCTGCAAAGCCGTCTACACGGGTTCAAATCCCGTCTCCACCTCCAAGGACGATTAGCTCAGCGGGAGAGCGCTTCCCTGACACGGAAGAGGTCACTGGTTCAATCCCAGTATCGTCCACTGGATCTTGGTCGGAAGGCTGTGGATCTGTCCCGCGCGATTAGCTCAGCGGGAGAGCGCTTCCCTGACACGGAAGAGGTCACTGGTTCAATCCCAGTATCGCGCACGCAGTACTCGTGATCTTCGGATCGCGGTCCCGAGGACGATTAGCTCAGCGGGAGAGCGCTTCCCTGACACGGAAGAGGTCACTGGTTCAATCCCAGTATCGTCCACGCAGCAAAGAGCCCCGGCCGTCTCGTACGGCCGGGGCTTCTTCGTGCGGTCAGCCGTCAGCTGGAGAAGAGCATGTGCGCCCAGCTCTTGTTGTGGCCGTGGTGGCCGCCGTGGCCGCCGTAGTGCCCGTGGCCGCCACCGTGGTGACCGCCACCGTGCTGCGGGGCGCCCCAGGCCGGCGCGGGCGGGGCCGGGTACGCCTGCGGAGCCGGCGGCGGGACCGGCTTGGACCACTGTGCCTCCAGCTGGGTCAGCGCCTCCAGCTCGCCGTAGTCGAGGAAAATACCCCGGCAGCCGCTGCACTGCTCGATCTGGACGCCGTTGCGGTTGTAGGTGTGCATCGGCGCATGACACTTCGGACACTGCATGGTCGGCTCAACTCCTCGCCGGTAAAAACTGCTTCACGTTCTTCCAGGACAGACTCCGTCCGACCCTGGCCGGTTGCAGCCTACTTCGGGAAATCGTGCGTCAACCGGGCGGGGACCAAGGTCGTTCCAGGCCGGACAAAGGGTCATTCCGGTGCCATCCGGGCGCAAGCGTCGATCAGGGACTGCTCCACCTCGTCCAGGGAGCGCTCCGTCGCGATCGCCTTCGCGAGATAGCGCGCACCGGTCTGGACGGTGAGGGCGCGGGCCGGGACGTCCAGGGCGGGCCAGGGGTCGCCGTCCTCCGGTACGGCCGGACCGCCGGCCGCGCGGTAGGCGGTGAGGAAGCGGGTCCAGTCGTCGGGCGGAAGGAGACCGCAGGCGTACCAGGACGCGGGGCGGGCGAGGTCCCAGGCGGGGACGCCGAGGCCGAGATCGTCGACGTCGATGAGCCGCCACGGGCCGTCCGGCGCGGGGTGCCGGACCAGCTGGCCGAGGTGCAGGTCGCCGTGGCAGAGGGTGCGGGGGCCGGGCATCGGGGCCTCGGCGCGAGCCCAGGCGGGCAGCGCGGCCCAGGCCCGGAGGACGGGCGGGGCGGCGGGGTGGGCGCCGGCGGCGAGGGCTTCCTGGAGCCGGGCCATCGCGTGGGCCGCCTTGGCGGGGCCGCGCATCGGCGGGGTGGCGGGGGTGGGTGGGGTGCGGTGCAGCCGGGCGAGGAGGGTGGCGGCGGCTTCCCAGGGGGCGGCGTCCGGGGCGTCGGGGTCCACGGGGGCGCCGTACGGCCAGAGGGTGACCGGCCGGTCGTCGACGAATGCGGCGGGGGCCGGGTCGAGGGGCGGGAGAAAGACGCCGGGGAGGCGGGCGGCGGTGGCCAGCCGCAGGGTGAGGGCCGTGGGGTCGGTGTCGGGGGCGTGGGCCTTGGCGACGGTTTCCGCGTGGCGGAGGACCGTGGTGTCGGGGCGGTGGGCGAGGGTGGTGGTGCCGCAGGTGCAGGGGGCCGTCGGGCCGCCGGGGTGGGCGGCGTCTCTGACTCTGACGGTCAGTTGGGGCAGTACGTCTGCGGTCATGGGGTCCCCCGGGAGGTGCGGCTGCGCTGCGGTGAGGGTACGTGGATGCGGTGGACCGGAGTGGGGGGCGCCGTACCGGGGTTTCGCTCGCCCGCGCTCGCGGGGTGCCTCCCCCAGCCTTCGGCCGGGGGAGGAACTGCGCGACAAGCCCCCACCGGCCCGCAGCCGAACAGCTACCGCCGGCTTCCCGCAAAAAAGCAATGCCGGCGCAGCTCCCCAGCTGCGCCGGCATTTTGCCGTCCGCCGCACCCCCGTCCCCACGGGGTTTCATGGGTGGATGTCCCCGCCCGGACCGCTCTTCCGGGCCTGGGGTCGCCGCTCAGCGCCCCAGCATCACTCCCACGGACGACGCCTGTGTGGCCACTGTCTCCCAGCCGTCGAAGACGAGGAGGAGCAGGGCCGCCAGGGGAAGGGCCATGAGTGTCGCCACCAGTGGATGGCGGCGCCCCTGCCGGCGGGGACGGGTGGTGTGTGTCCGCTGTGCCGTAAGGGCCATGGTCCCTCTCCTGACC
This sequence comes from Streptomyces sp. NPDC058457, assembly GCF_042720695.1. Lineage (NCBI taxonomy): Bacteria > Bacillati > Actinomycetota > Actinomycetes > Kitasatosporales > Streptomycetaceae > Streptomyces > Streptomyces sp. NPDC058457. The sequence goes on from NZ_JBHXLU010000008.1 coordinate 67,595, forward strand.
GTGCTCAGTTGTCGTTGGCAGCGGCGGGTGTCTGACCTCGGGGGACGAGTGCTGCACCCGCCGCTTGACCTCAAATCTAGGCGCGTGCCACCTCGCGGACGTCATGCCCTCGTACCGAATCACGGGCCTCCGAGAGGATGAGCCATGACCGGTGGTCTACTCCCCTGGGTGGAGACGGGTCCTACGTCTCGTCCTACCCCTCGGGGTCTTCCCGGAGGGGGTGCCCGGTCCTTCCCGTTTTTTCCGAGCTGTCCTCGCGGGGCACCGGCTGCTCGACCAGGGCCAGGACCCGGGTCGCCATGAAGCGGGCGGTACGCACCACAGAGCCGTTTCGCGTGACTTCGCTCACTTCCACCACCCCTCGTCGTACCGCTGTCTCCACCCGGCGGCCCGCCCTGCTCGCCACCACCTCGTAGGTGCGGGTGGTGTCGCCGGCGTCGACGACTATCTCCACGCGGTCACCCTTCACAGCATCAATCCCCCTTCTGTGACGGCTTGTTGGAGTAGAGAGGTGCTCAAAGGAGCCGATAACGGCGCCTTCCTGACCACTCCTCAAGTCTCGCACCCGGCACTGACAATCCATCGATCCGAGAGGGCGCGGCCTCTGCGCACGGGCGGCCCGGTAAACGTAAGCTGTGCCACGTCAAACGGACCGGGCAGCGGGGATGAACATGGCGATGATGCGCCTGAGGCGCGAGGACCCGCGCGTCGTCGGCTCGTTCAGGCTTCACAGAAGGCTCGGCGCCGGCGGGATGGGCGTGGTCTACCTCGGCTCCGACAAGAAGGGGCAGCGGGTCGCGCTGAAGGTGATCCGGCCCGATCTGGCGGAGGACCAGGAGTTCCGGTCGCGGTTCGCCCGCGAGGTCTCGGCGGCCCGGCGGATCAGGGGCGGTTGCACGGCACGGCTGGTCGCGGCGGACCTGGAGGCCGAGCGGCCGTGGTTCGCCACCCAGTACGTGCCCGGGCCCTCGCTGCACGACAAGGTCGCCGACGACGGCCCGCTGGGCGCGGCGGACGCGGCGGCGGTCGGGGCGGCGCTGTCCGAGGGCCTGGTCGCCGTGCACGAGGCCGGGGTCGTGCACCGGGATCTCAAGCCGTCCAACATCCTGCTGTCCCCGAAGGGGCCGCGGATCATCGACTTCGGCATCGCCTGGGCCACCGGGGCCTCCACCCTCACCCACGTCGGTACGGCGGTCGGCTCCCCCGGGTTCCTCGCACCCGAGCAGGTGCGCGGGGCCGCCGTCACGCCCGCCACGGACGTCTTCTCGCTCGGCGCGACCCTCGCCTACGCCTCGACCGGTGACTCGCCCTTCGGGCACGGCAGTTCCGAGGTGATGCTCTACCGGGTCGTCCACGAGGAGCCGGCGCTGCACGGGGTGCCGGACGCGCTCGCCCCACTGGTGCGGGCCTGCCTGGCCAAGGACCCGGAGGAACGGCCGAGCACGCTGCAGCTGTCGCTCCGGCTGAAGGAGATCGCCGCGCGCGAGGCGCACGGGCTGGCCGACGTACGGCCGCCCGCGCCGCGTGCCGCCGAGGCGGACCGGCCCACCGGGCGGCTCACCGAGACCTACCCGGAGCCGCAGCGCACCCAGCGCCGGCCGCAGTCCTCCGCGGGCACGCCGGTACGGGGCAACGCCCCCTCGCGCGGCGGCAGCGGCCCGCGCCCGACCGGCGGTGTGCCGTCTCGGCCGAACGGCACGCGCCCCACGCCCGCCCCGCGCGGCAACGGCACCAGGTCCGGGAACGGGACCGGGAACCGGCCCGTGTCGCGCAGTGGTACCGGGCGTCCGGCGCCGCGCCCCACGGGCACCGGACGGCGGCCTGCCAATCCGCGGCTGCTGCGGCAGCGGCTGTTCGTGTTCGTCGTGGTGACCCTGCTGGTGGCGCTCGGGATCGCGCTGGCCCAGGGCTGTTCCGGGCCCGCCCACGGGATGGGCGTGCCGGGCGGCGGTGTCGCACCCGCGAAGGCCACGGCCCTCAGGGAGTAGCAGGTCCTACGCCTCGGGGCGGCCGGTGGTCACCGCGTAGAAGGCGACCGCGGCCGCCGCGCCCACGTTGAGGGAGTCGACTCCGTGGGACATCGGGATGCGCACCCATTCGTCGGCGGCGACCAGCGCCTGGGTGGAGAGGCCGTCGCCCTCCGCGCCGAGCATGAGCGCGACCCTGTCCATCCGGTGCGGGGCGGCCTCGTCCAGGCTGCGGGCCTTCTCGTCCGGGGTGAGGGCGAGCAGCGTGAAGCCGGCCTCGCGGACCGAGTCCAGCCCCTTGGGCCAGGTGTCGAGACGGGCGTACGGCACGGAGAAGACCGCTCCCATCGAGACCTTCACGCTGCGGCGGTAGAGCGGGTCGGCGCAGTCCGGGGACAGCAGCACCGCGTCCATGCCGAGGGCGGCCGCCGAGCGGAAGATCGCGCCGATGTTGGTGTGGTCGTTGACGGACTCCATGACGACGACCCGGCGGGTGGTGCGCAGCAGTTCGGTCGCCGTCGGCAGGGGTTTGCGCTGCATGGAGGCGAGGGCGCCGCGGTGCACGTGGTAGCCGGTGACCTTCTCGGCGAGCTCCGGGCTGACCGCGTAGACGGGGGCCGGGAGTTCGTCGATGACATCGCGCATGACGTCGACCCACTTGGCGGACAGCAGCATGGAACGCATCTCGTAACCCGCGTCCTTCGCCCTGCGGATGACCTTCTCGCCCTCGGCGATGAACAGGCCCTCGGCCGGTTCGCGCTTGCGGCGCAACTCGACGTCGGTCAGGCCCGTGTAGTCACGGAGGCGCGGGTCGTCGGGATCCTCAACGGTGATGAGATCGGCCACAGGGTGATACTGCCTTGTCCTGGGTGGGGTGCCAATGGTCTGGGGCGGGTTGTGTTACCCGGGGTTACGCCGGTACCCCTCAGGGCGCCGTCCGCGGGCCGACGTTCACGACCTCGCCGATCACGATGACCGCCGGGGGTTTCACTTCCTCCGCGCGGACGACCTCCGCGACCGTGGCGAGGGTCGCGTCGACCCGGCGTTGAGCGGCCGTCGTGCCTTCCTGGACCAGGGCCACAGGGGTTTCCGGGGACTTGCCGTGCGCGACCAGGGTCTCGGCGATCTTCCCGATCTTGTCGACGCCCATAAGGACGACGAGGGTCCCGGTCAGCTTCGCGAGGGACGGCCAGTCGGCCAGCGAGCGCTCGTCGTCCGGCGCGACATGGCCGCTGACCACCGTGAACTCGTGTGCGACGCCCCGGTGGGTGACCGGGATGCCCGCGGCGGACGGTACGGAGATCGAGCTGGAGATGCCGGGGACGACCGTGCACGGGATCCCGGCCTCGGCGAGCGCCTGGACCTCCTCCATGCCCCGGCCGAAGACATAGGGGTCACCGCCCTTGAGCCGTACGACCGACTTGCCCTGCTTGGCGTGTTCGATCAGGGCGTTGTTGATGGCCTCCTGGGCCATGTAGCGGCCGTACGGGATCTTCGCCGCGTCGATCACCTCGACATGCGGCGGGAGTTCGGCGAGGAGGTCGCGGGGGCCCAGGCGGTCGGCGATGACGACGTCGGCGGCTGCCAGCAGGCGGCGGCCGCGGACCGTGATCAGGTCGGGGTCGCCGGGGCCGCCGCCGACCAGGGCGACGCCGGGGGTGCGGGTGCGGTGGTGGGGGGCGACGAGGGTGCCGTCGCGCAGGCCCTCGACGACGGCGTCCCGGATGGCGGCGGTGTGGCGGGGGTCGCGGCCGCGGGCGTCGGTGGTGAGGACGGCGACCGTGACGCCCTCGCTGTGGCCGGTCGCCGGGGTCCAGGCGGTGGCCTGGTCGGCGTCGTCGGAGCGCACGCACCAGACGCGGTGGCGTTCCGCTTCGGCGGAGGCGGCGGTGTTGGCGGCGGGGTCGCTGGTGGCGATCAGGGCGTACCAGGCTTCGCCGAGGTCGCCGTCCTGGTAGGGGCGCCTGGTCCAGGTGAGCTCACCGGCGTCCGCCATCGCCTCGACCGAGGGGGTGGCCTCGGGGGATACGAGGGTGATGTCGGCGCCGGCCGCGATGAGGGCGGGGAGGCGGCGCTGGGCCACCTGGCCGCCGCCGAGGACGACCACGCGGCGGCCTGTGAGGCGGAGGCCTACGGGGTAGGCGGGGTGTTCGGCCATGAGGTGCGGCTCCTCCGAGGCGTTGCTATAGCCCTGACGTGCAGATTTTACTGGGCGGGGGTTCTGGGCGGCTCGGGTGTCCGGTGGCTGGGCTGCGTGACCGGGTGCGCGGCTGTGGGTGGTTGTGCCCACCCGTTCCGCCCTGCGGAACGCCTGCCCACAACCACCTGGTCGGCCGACAAGGAAGCCGGTACCGCCGTCCCGCAGCCCAGAACCGCCGGTCGGCCGACAAGGAACCCGGCGCGGCCGTCCCGCAGCCCGCGGCCACCGGCCACCGGCCACCGGCCACCGGCCACGGCCACAGCCACAGCCACAGCCACAGCCACAGCCACAGCCACAGCCACAGCCACAGCCACAGCCACAGCCACAGCCACAGCCACAGCCACAGCCACAGCCATCAACGGCCGGTCGGGCGCTGTAGTGACGCGGGATCGCGGCCCCTACTTCTCCGTCACGCCCGCCGAGTCGAACGTGGCCACCTCGTGCATGGCCCTTGCCGTGCTCTGGACCAGCGGGAGGGCCAGCAGGGCGCCCGTGCCCTCGCCCAGGCGGAGGTCCAGGTCGACCAGGGGGCGCAGCCCCAGCTTGTTCAGGGCTGCCACGTGGCCCGGTTCCGCGCTGCGGTGGCCCGCGATGCACGCGGCGAGGACCTCGGGGGCGATCGCGCGGGCCACCAGGGCGGCGGCGCCGGCGCTGACGCCGTCCAGGATCACCGGCGTGCGCAGGGACGCGCCGCCCAGCAACAGGCCTACCATCGCCGCGTGTTCGAAGCCGCCGATCGCGGCCAGGACGCCGATCGGGTCGGCCGGGTCCGGCTGGTGGAGCTCCAGGGCGCGGCGGACGACCTCGGTCTTGCGGGCGAGGGTCTCGTCGTTGATGCCGGTGCCGCGGCCGGTGACCTCGGCGGGGTCGGCACCCGTGAAGACGGAGATCAGGGCCGCGGACGCGGTGGTGTTCGCGATGCCCATCTCACCGGTGAGCAGCGCCTTGTTGCCGGCCGCCACCAGGTCGCGGGCCGTCTCGATGCCCACCTCGATGGCCTGCTTGGCCTCCTCGCGGGTCATCGCGGGGCCGGTCGTCATGTCGGACGTGCCGGCCCTGACCTTGCGCGGGAGGAGACCCGGCGTGGCGGGCAGCTCGGACGCGACGCCCACGTCGACCACGCACACCTCGGCGCCCACCTGGCTCGCGAACGCGTTGCAGACCGCTCCCCCGCCGAGGAAGTTGGCCACCATCTGGGCGGTGACCTCCTGCGGCCAGGGGGTGACGCCCTGGGCGTGCACCCCGTGGTCGCCGGCGAAGATCGCGACGGCCGCGGGCTCCGGGATCGGCGGCGGGCACTGCCGGGACAGGCCGGACAGCTGGGCGGAGATGATCTCCAGCATCCCGAGCGCACCGGCCGGCTTGGTCATCCGCTTCTGCCGCTCCCAGGCCTCGCCGAGCGCCTTGGCGTCCAGCGGGCGGACGCTGGCGACGGTCTCGGCGAGCAGGTCGTGCGGGTCCTCGCCGGGCAGCGCGCGACGGCCGTACGTCTCCTCGTGGACCACCCAGGACAGCGGCCGGCGCTTGGACCAGCCGGCCTGCATGAGCTCGGGTTCGTCCGGGAACTCGTCGACGTACCCGACGCACAGGTAGGCGATGACCTCCAGGTGCTCGGGCAGCCCCAGTGCGCGGACCATCTCGCGCTCGTCGAAGAAGCTGACCCAGCCGACGCCGAGGCCCTCGGCGCGGGCGGCGAGCCAGAGGTTCTCGACGGCGAGGGCGGCCGAGTAGGGCGCCATCTGCGGCTGGGTGTGCCGGCCGAGGGTGTGGCGGCCGCCGCGGGTCGGATCGGCGGTGACGACGATGTTCACCGGGGTGTCGAGGATCGCCTCGATCTTCAGTTCCTTGAACTGCTTCGCACGGCCCTTGGGAAGGGACTTGGCGTAGGCGTCCCGCTGGCGCATGGCCAGTTCGTGCATCGAACGGCGGGTGTCGGCCGAGCGGATGACGACGAAGTCCCAGGGCTGGGAGTGGCCGACGGAGGGCGCGGTGTGGGCGGCCTCCAGGACGCGCAGCAGCACCTCGTGCGGGATGGGGTCGCTGCGGAAGCCGTTGCGGATGTCACGGCGTTCGCGCATGACCTTGAGCACGGCCTCGCGCTCGGCGTCGTCGTAGGCGGGCGCGGCCGGGCCGGTGGACTGACGTGCTTCTGCCACGGGGGCCGTGCTCTCTTCCTGGTCGGCGGCCCTGGTGTCCAGGTCCTCCGCTTGCTGTACGACATCGGGGTGCTCCGGCAGCGGAGCGGGTTCGGCCTCGCGGGGCCCGGGGACCGTCGCGGCCTGCTCGGGCGGCGACTCGCCGCCCTGGTCCTGCGCGGGGAGGACCAGCGGGTGGGGCGGGGTGGGAGCGAGGTGCGGGGTGGTCGGCACCTGGCCGTCGACGGGGACGAACTCGCCCAGCGGCTGCTCCGGCGCCGGTTCCGCCGGGGCGGCGGCCACGGGCTCCGGGGCCGCCGGGGTCTCCTCGGGGGCGGGCGCGGTGCCCTGGGTCTGCGGGCCGGCGAGGGGCACCCGGACCGGCTGGGCGGGCTGCGTCTCGGGGTTCTCGGCCGACGGTACGACAGCCGCCGCGGGGACCTCGGCCGGGGCCGGCGGGGTGACCTGCTCGGTCTCCGGAGCGGCCGGCGCGAAGGGCTCCGGCGCCCCGGGGGCCTGCGCGGCCTCGGCGGCGACGGATGCGGGGACTGCCGGGACGGGCTCCTCGATGGCAGCCTCCTCCGGCTCCACCGGCACGTGCGGCGCGGCGGGCACCGGCTGGGCGAGCTCGGCCACGACGGCCTCCGGGGCCGGGACGGACTCGGGCACGACGGCTGCCGGCGCGACGGCTTCCGGTGCGACGGCTGCCAGCGCGACGGACTCCGGCGCCGGGCCGGGCTCGGGGGCCGCGGTCTCCGTGACCTGCTCGGCCACGGCCGGTGCCACGAACTGCTGCTCCGGCACGGCCGACTGCGCGGCCGGCTCCGGCTCGGTCACCACGGCCTCGGCGACCGTCTCCGTGACCGCCACCGGCTCCGCGAGCTGCAGACCTACCTCCTCCGGCACAGGTACGGCCTCAGGGCCGGCAGGCCCACCAGGTGTCGTGTCGGCGCCGGAAGCCTGTACCGCCTCCGGAATCACCACGGCCGCCGGAGCCGCCTGCATCGGCACCGCATCCGGCCCCTGCGGAGGCAGCGGAGTCTCCGGGAACTGCGGAGCCTGCGACGCCTGAGCGGCATCCGGGGTGTGCGCGAACTGCGGCGGCACCGGCTCGGATCCCAGGTCGCCCGCCGGTTCGGCCATCGGCACCGGAACGCCTCCGGCCACCGGCTGGGCCCCGCCCTGCGGTCCGTACACGTTCTCGGGCTGCACACCGAGACCCGTGGTCGTCGCCTGCGGCTCGGTCACGACGCCCGTGGCCACGGCCGCCGTGGCGAGCCGGGCGACGGCCGCCTGGGCGGCGCCGGACGGATCGGGCGCATGGAGCTCGCGGGCGACCGCGGGCTGCTGCTCCGGCACAGCGGCAGCGGCCGGGACAGGGGCGGCGGGAGCCGCGACGGCGACCGTCTCCGAAGCCGGAACAACCGTTTCGGCAGCCGGGTCCTGTGCGGCGACCTGGGCCACCGGAGACGCCTGCGGCACCGTCTGCGGGACCGTCTGCGGCGCCCCCCAGGGTGCGGCGGACTGCGGTACGGCCTCGCGCGGCGGCTGGACGTCGAGGTACTCGGGACCGGCCGCCGGCAGGCCCGGCTGCCGTACCGGTGCGCCGGCCGGGCCGCGGTCGGCGAGGGAGCGGACCGGGCTGGTGGAGGCGTCGGGGATCGGCGGGCCGAGGTGCAGCGGGCGGCGGGGGGCCGGGGCGACCGCCGGGTCGTGCGGCACGGAGAGGATCGGGGACGCCGGTACCGAGCTGGGCAGCCGGACGGCGGTGAGGTCGACCGAGCCGCTGTCCCGGCCGCCCGTCTCGTGCGGGCCGGGCTCGTGGACGGTCTCGACGACCGGCTCCGGGGCCGGCGGCGGCACTTCGTTGCCCCAGGCCCCCTGGGCGCCGGGGAGCAGCAGGTCCTCGTCCTCGGCAGGCGACTCGGAGAGGTAGGTGTACGCGCCGTGCGCGGGAACGCCCGGCTGTTCCACCATGCCTGCGCTCTCCGGCAGTCCCTCGCCCGGGACCTGGCCGGTGTCCGTCATGCGTACCCCTCGCCCATCGGTTAGTGCCTTCTACGACCAGCTCACCCGGGACGGCGCACCGACCGTCCCGCAGTGAAGAACGAGCGTGCGTGCCCAGCGGCACGAACGACCCGCCGGAAAAGGCGACAAAGCCATTCAGTGGCATTGTCCCGGCCGTTCGACCGTCGCGACAGCGTGATCCGCGACAGCCCGCTGTGGACTGCGCCACGTTGCGCGTCCCCGGTTCTGCCGTACCACACCCGCCTCAAAAGGGGCGTGTTTTCCGGACATTGACGAACGAACTTCCGGGCCACCGGTGTAGTGCAGCGATCGGCCAGCCTACCGCGCGAAGTATGACAACAGGATCACGGGGCGCGCTCGGGCAGAACACCGCTGAGCAGGAACGCGACGTTCCGCTCGGTCTCCGTCCAGGCTCTGGTGTCGAGTTCGACGGACTGCAGCAGGGCGCACTCGACGTGGTATCCGTGCTCGGTCAGGTCACGGCCGATGAGTTCCGCCGCGTCCCGGGTCGCGGCGTGCGCGACGATGCGCTGCGGCCGGCGGTCGGCGACCGCGGAGACCACCGCGGCTCCTCCGCCGCCGACCCGGACGACGTCCGGCTCGGGCAGGTTCTCCAGCACGTGCGGGGCGCTGCCGTGCACGATCTGGAGCTGGACCCCGAACTTGCGGCCGGCCGCCTCGCTGCGGACGCAGGCTGCGAGGTCCCGGTCGACGGCGATGACGGCGGCTCCGGCGCGGGCGGCCTCGGTGGCGAACGCACCGCTGCCGCAGCCGATGTCCCAGACGAGGTCTCCCACCCGGGGCCCCAGCCGGGCGAGTTGGGCGGCCCTCAGCAGATCCGTCTCCCCTTCGCCGAGCGCGGCTCCCTCGCCGTACTCCGCATCGGGCTGCACCCAGCCGCGCGGGCCGGTCGCCGGGTCCCGGCCGGCGATCCAGCCGCCGCCCTCCCCCGCCGCCACCGGTCCGGCCGGTCCGCCGATGACGATGACGACGTTCGGGTCGCGCCAGGAGTGGTCGGCGGCCTTGTCGGAGGTGACGACGGAGACCTGCTCGCGTTCGGTGCCGAGTTCCTCGCAGATGACGAAGGTGCGGTGCACGCCCTCCATGAGCAGGCCGAGTTCGGCGGGTCCGGCGCCCGGCGAGGTGAGAACGGCCACCTTGGTATGGGCGCGGCACACATTCACCGCGCGTCGCAGGGTGCGCCGGTGTGCCACGACCACTTGTGCGTCGTCCCAGGGCATGCCGGCGCGGGCGAAGGCGGCGGCCACCGAGGAGACGGCGGGGACGACCTCGACCTCCAGGCCGAACTCGGGTGAGCGCAGGGTCCGTACGACGCCGAAGAAGCCGGGGTCGCCGTCGGCGAGCACCACGGCGGTGCCGCGGTGGCCGGTGATGCGGCGGGCGGCGAGGGCGACGCTGCCGAGGCGGATGCGTTCGGCGCGGGGCGGCACCTCGGGCAACGCCAGGTGGTGGGCAGCGCCGGCCACCAGTGTGGCGGCGCCCAGGGCGGAGCGTGCCGCGGCGGTCAGCGGCGAACCGTCCCAGCCGATCACCGTGACGCGGTCGGCCATAGTCGTCGGTCTCCAGTGTGTTTACGCAGGTCGGGCTCCGTGAGGTTACCTGGTGGAAGGTGCCGTCGTCGTGACGGCGGTCGCTCCTCCAGCGGGCCCCGAGGTGTCAGTTCCAGTCGTTGAAGGACGTGAAACCACTGGTGTCGGCCAGTTGTTCACTCACCCCGGCGAGGTCCTCCGGCAGCAGGCTCCAGACGATGACGTCGGTGCGCACCTCGATCCACTCCCCGGTCTCCGCCCGGGTGCGGGCTATCCAGGCGTTGCGGAGCACACCCTCGCTGATACAGCCGATCTTCTGGGCCACCTGCTGGGAGGCGGTGTTGTCGGCAGCGGTCCGCAGTTCCATCCGCTCGAACTTCTGGTCGTGGAAGAGCCACTGGGCGGTGGCGAGGGCCGCCTCGGTGGCGTAGCCCTCGCCGCGGGCCCAGGGGGCGACGACGTACGCGATCTCGCTGGCGCGAACACGCCAGTCGGTGTTCTGCAGATGCACCATTCCGACGAGACGCTGGGTGAGGAACTCGGTGACGGCGAGGACGATGCCACGGCCCTCGGCGCGCTCGGCGGGGGCGATCTCGGTGATCCAGGCACGGGCGTTGCTCGCGGTGTACGGCTGCGGCACCGACGTCCAGGCCCCCACCTGCTCGTCGTTCATCATCTCGGTCAGCGCGGGCACGTCGTCCTCGTCGAGGGGCCGCAGCACCAACCGCTCCGTGCTGATGGAGATGTTGGGGAAGGTGCTAGTCATGCGCCGCTCCGTAACCTTCGGAAACCTTCAGGGCCTGCGAACTGCCCAGCATGCAACATGAAACCACCGAACCGCACGACGGGGTCCACCCGTGGTGACCGAGTGGACCCCGTGCGTGGCGATACGCCGTATACGTGCCGTCGGGAGGACGGTCGGGAGGACGATCAGAAGGACGGGATGACCGAGCCCTGGTACTTGTCCTCGATGAACTTCTTGACCTCGGGCGAGGTGAGGAGCTTGGCGAGCTTCTTCAGCCGCGGGTCCTTCTCGTTGCCCTTCTTCACCGCGAGGAAGTTGCCGTACGGGCTGTTCTTCGCGGACTCCAGGACGAGGGCGTCCTTGGCGGGCTTGATGCCGGCCGAGATGGCGTAGTTGCCGTTGATCACCGCGGCGTCGACGTCGTCCAGGGAGCGCGCGGTCTGGGCCGCCTCGACCTCCTTGAACTGGAGGTTCTTCGGGTTCTTGGCGATGTCCTGCGGGGTCGCCTCGCTGCCGGCGCCGTCCTTGAGGGTGATGAGTCCGTTGGCGGCGAGCAGCTTGAGGGCACGCGCCTCGTTCACGGAGTCGTTGGGGACGGCGACGGTCGCACCGCTCTTCAGCGCGTCGACGCTCTTGACCTTGTGGGAGTAGAGGCCGAGCGGTTCCAGGTGCACCGTGACGACGGGCACGATGTGGGTGCCGCGCTTCTTGTTGAAGTCGTCGAGGTACGGCTTGTTCTGGAAGTAGTTGGCGTCCACCGAGCCGTCCTCGGTCGCCGTGTTCGGCGTGATGTAGTCGGTGAACTCCTTGACCTCCAGGTCGAGTCCGGCCTTCTTCGCCAGGTGGTCCTTGATGTAGTCGAGGATCTCGGCGTGCGGGGTCGGGCTCGCGGCGACGACCAGCGGTCCGCTGTAGTCGGAGGAGCCGGAGGCGGAGTCCTTGTCCGAGCCGCAGGCGGTGAGCCCGAGGGTGAGGGCCCCTGCGGTGAGGACGGCAGCGGTGAGCTTTGCGGTGTTACGCACGAAAAGTGCCTTTCCTTAAGGGTGGAGCGACCCCGCGGTTGGTGGTGCGGGGAAATCTGAGGGGGTGCCGGGACTCGGTCAGACGGTCTCGCCGGCGGCCGCCGAGGCCTTCGGCAGGCGCAGCCTCGGCGCCGGGCCGGACCGGCCGCCGCGGCGGTGCAGCGAGCGGGCCGCGTAGTCGCCGGCGAACTGGATGACCGAGATGACCACGGCGAGGATGGCGACCGTGATCCACATCAGCTCGGTCTCGAACCGCTGGTAGCCGTAGCGGATGGCGATGTCGCCGAGGCCGCCCGCGCCGACCGTGCCGGCCATGGCGGAGTAGCCGATGAGCGCGACGATCGTGGTCGTGGTGGAGGAGATGAGCGAGGGCAGCGACTCGGGTACGAGGACCTTCCGTACGACGGTCCAGGTGTTGCCGCCCATCGACTGCACGGCCTCGACCAGCCCGCCGTCCACTTCGCGGACAGCCGTCTCGACGAGGCGTGCGAAGAAGGGGATGGCGCCGATCGCGAGCGGCACGATGGCGGCCTCGCGGCCGATGGTCGTCCCGGTGACCCAGCGGGTGAAGTTCATGAGCGCGACCATCAGGATGATGAACGGCATCGAGCGGGCGACGTTCACGATCTGCCCGATGACCTTGTTGGCCAGCACGTTCTGGAGCAGTCCACCCCGGTCGGTGAGGACGAGCAGCACGCCGAGCGGGAGGCCGCCGACGACGGCGATCAGGGTGGACCAGCCGACCATGTAGAGCGTGTCCCAACACGCCTGGGACAGCAGCGGCTGCATCTCGGACCAGGTCACTGGGCACCGTCCTTCACCAGCAGGGCCTCCCGGCCCAGTACGTCGATCTGCAGGCCCTGTTCGCGCAGGAAGCCGATGGGCACCACGTTGTCCTCGTAGCGGCCAGGGAGTTCGATGCGCATCCGGCCGACCTGGAGGCCGCCGACGGTGTCGATGGCGGCGCCGAGGATCGAGATGTCGATGTTGTAGGTGCGGGAGAGCTGCGAGATGACCGGCTGGGTGGCGGCCTCGCCGTGGAAGGTGACGTCGAGGACGGTGCGGTCGTCGCCGGAGGCCTCGCCGCCGACCGGGAAGAGCGCGGCGGCCAGTTCGGAGCCCGGGGTCGCGAGCAGCTCGCTGACGGTGCCGGACTCGACGATGCGGCCCTGCTCCATCAGCGCGGCCGAGTCGCAGATCGTCTTCACGACGTCCATCTCGTGCGTGATGAGCAGGACGGTCAGGCCCAACTGCCGGTTCAGGTCGCGCAGCAGCTGGAGGATGGAGCGGGTGGTCTCCGGGTCGAGGGCGCTGGTGGCCTCGTCGGAGAGCAGCACCTTGGGGTCGCCGGCGAGGGCACGGGCGATGCCGACGCGCTGCTTCTGGCCGCCGGAGAGCTGGGCCGGGTAGGCCTTCGCCTTGTCGGCGAGCCCGACCAGGTCGAGCAGCTCAAGCGCCTTGCGGGAACGTTCCTTCCCTGACTTCCCGAGGATTTCGAGCGGCAGCTCGACGTTGTCCTGGACGGTCCGGGAGGACAGCAGGTTGAAGTGCTGGAAGACCATGCCGATACGGCTGCGCGCCTGCCGCAGCTCCTTGCCGGCCCGCGGTCCGCGCCCGGCGAGGGCGGTGAGGTCCCGGCCGTCGACCGTCACGGTGCCGGCGGTGGGGCGCTCCAGCAGGTTGACGCAGCGGATCAGCGAGGACTTGCCGGCGCCGGACTGGCCGATGACGCCGTACACCTCGCCTTCGCGGACGTGCAGGTCGACGCCGTCGAGGGCGGTGACCTCTCGGCCGCGCGAGCGGTAGACCTTGGTGAGGCCCGTGGTGGTGATCACGTGGGTTTCCGTCACTGTCGAGTGCGCGGGCGTGGGTGTGCCCGGGCGCACGGGTGCGTTCGTTCAGGGACGCGGCACGGTTCTCGCAGGGGCGCTGAACCGGGGAGAACATGTGCGCGGGGGGGCGGCTTGCGTCACGTACGCGCGTCGTGGCGTCGTACGGACATGCCACCGGTCTCGCTTCGGGGCGCGAGCTCTGGGGTGGTGCGGGGGCCCTCTAGAAGGCGCACATTCGACACATACAACGAGCACCGGGCGTCATGGTCGCCTCGGTCGCAGGGGTGCGGTCGCTCGTCGTGGTCATGCGATCAGTAAACCAGACCTACGGTCCTGACAGACCGCCGCTGTCCGCATGCTGGACAGCGGCGGACGCCTTTCAGCCGCGGGGCGATATCTCGACGGCGTGGTCGGTGACCAGTGCGGACAAGGCCGAGAGGTCCCTCACCACGAGGTCCGCGTCCAGCTCGTGCGCCTGGTGGGTTGTGGCCAATGCCACGGTGGTCATGCCGGCCGCGCGGCCGGCCTGGAGTCCGGCGGGGGCGTCCTCGAAGACCACGCAGTGCGCGGGATCGACGCCCAGCTGGCGGGCGGCGAGGAGGTAGGGCTCGGGGTCGGGCTTGCCGCGGGTGATGTCGTCGGCGCAGACCAGCGTCTTCGGCCGGATCCCGACCGCTTCCAGACGGGCCTCGGCCAGGCGGCGGGTGGCGGAGGTGACGACGGCCCAGCGGTCGGCGGGCAGGGCGTCGAGGAAGGCGGCGGTACCGGGGAGCAGGTGGACGCCGTCGTTGGGGACGTCCTCCACCTCCAGCTGTTCGACGCGGGCGACCGCCTCCGGCACCAGGGCCGCCGGGAGCAGGTCGGCGACGATGTCCGCGGCGGGCCGTCCGTGCAGTTCGACTCGGGCGAACTCCTCGGTGACGCCGTACTCCGCCGCCCAGCGGGTCCAGCAGCGCTCGACGGAGTCGAGGGAGGAGACCAGGGTGCCGTCGTTGTCGAACAGGAGGGCTTGTGCGTGGATCGTCATGGCCTCGACCCTACGGTGTACGGCAGGGGCGACGGCATCGGGCCGTTTCGGCCGTAATAAGGTCACCGCATGCTCAATGCCCTGCTGCTGGTGACCGGAGTCGCCGCGCTGCTGCTCGCCGCGTGGTGCGGCTGGGCGGCGTACCGGGACCAGCCGACGAAGGACTGGCACTTCATCGGGATGGCCGTGGTGACGGTGCTGGCGTTGATCCAGCTGATCGCCGGGATCGTGCTGTTGGCACGGGGCGAGAAGCCGGAACAGGGAACGACGATCTTCGTCGCCTATCTGCTGGGCGCGTTCGCGTGCGTGCCGGCCGCGGGGTTCATGTCGCTCGCCGAGCGGACGCGGTGGGGTTCCGTGACGGTCGCCGCGGGCGGTGTGGTGCTTGCCGTGCTGGAGGTGCGGCTCTATGACATCTGGGGAGGGTGAGATGACGGCCGTGGAAGAGAGGCCGAAGCGGCTGACCAGTGGGCCGGGGACGCTGCTGGTGTGGTTCTACGGCGTGATGGTCGTCGGGGCGGTGTCGCGGTCCGCGTACCAGATCGCGACGGAGTTCGACCGGGCGCCGCTCGCGTACTCGCTGTCGGCGGTCGCGGGGGTGGTGTACGCGTTCATCACGTACACGCTGGTGCGGGGCGGCGAGACTGCGCGCAGGGTGGCGCAGGTGTGCTGCGCCGCCGAGCTTGCGGGGGTGTTGATCGTGGGTACGTGGACGGTCGTCGACTCTTCCGCGTTCCCGGATGCGACCGTGTGGTCGGAGTACGGGATGGGGTACGTGTTCATTCCTGTGCTGCTGCCGCTTTCCGCGTTGTACTGGTTGCGGAAGAACGCCAAGAGGGCTGGAACCTGAGGAACGTGCGCGACTGCGGGTGGTTCGTGGCTGGTCGCGCCCACGCGGCGGTAGCCGCAAATCAAACACAGCCCCGCGCCCCTAAAGGGGCGCTTCGGCCAAGGGGACTAAAAAGTCACGCCGTTGTCGCGTATGTGCTGGCCGGCTTTTCCAGGACGATCATCGGGACGCCGTCTGCGCCCTTCGACGTGCCTACGGTTTCGTAGCCGACCCGGCGGTAGAGGCGGAGGTTGCCTTCGCTGCGGTGGCCCGTGAAGAGGCGGAACTTCTTGGCTCCGCGTTCCTCGGCCAGGGCCCCTTCCGCCGCGCGGAGGAGCCTCGCTCCGATTCCGTGGCCCTGGAGGCGGGGGTGGACGCAGAGCTTGCCGATGGCGGCGGCGCCGTCCTCGGTGACCGAGCCGCGGACCGAGCCGACGACCTCCTCGCCGAGGCGGGCGACGAAGACGCAGTCGGTGGCGAGCTCCTGGCGGACCGAGTCGAGGCTCTGGACGAGCGGGTCGATGCGGTAGTTGCCGTACAGCGCCGCCTCGCTCTGGAAGCACAGGTACTGGAGCCTGAAGATCTGCTCTGCATCCTGCTCGGTCGCCACCGAGATGGTCACGCTCATGCCCATGTGCGCACGCCTCCCGCTCACCTGATCGCCTGTTGTTCTCACTCCTATCCCCGCGCTTCGCGAGGCGCAACCTCCGGCGTCAACAATCGGCGCAGACATCCCAGACATCTGGAACGTTCCGGGCCGAGACTGCCCTGTGAGATACCCAACTCCCCCGCGATCTCCCGGTATGTCAGGTCCTTCGGGGAGAGCAGGGCATGGAGGAGGCGGGGGCAGCGGCCGGGGAGACGGGTCACCGCCTCGCGCAGGGCGCGGTGGCGGGCGGTGGTGAGGACGCGTTGTTCGGGGGTGGGGGTGGCGGGGTCGGCGGGGTCGATGGCATAGGGGCGTTCCCGGCGGGCGGTACGGCGGGTGCGGCGGGACTCGGCGCGGACCGCCCGGCGCAGCCAGTCCTCGGGGGCCCGGGGCGGGCCGTGGCTCTCCAGGCGCTCCAGGAGGCGGAGCCACACGGTCTGCTCCAGGTCGCGAGGGTCGCCCCCGAAGGCGTATGCCTCCGCGGCGGCCTCGGCGGTGAGCAGCGGGCGCAGGGCGGCGACCAGGTCGTGCGTCATGTGCGGAACGACGCGGCCGCCCCGGGGGCAGGTTGCCGGGGCGGCCGGGAGACACCCCGAACGGGGTGCGGGGGCTCAGCCGTTGACGAAGTCGGCGCGGGCCAGCAGGGCGGTGTCGGCGTTGTCGGTGAACACGCCGTCGATGCCGGTCTCGAAGTACTTCTGGAAGACGGGGAAGACGTTGCCGTAGGCGTCCGCGGCGGTGCCGTTGCGGTAGGCCGGCGGCAGGAAGGGGTTCTCGTTGCGCATGGTGTAGGGGTGCAGGATCAGGCCCACCTTGTGCGCGTCCGCGACCAGCGTGCTCGGCGTGGTGAAGTTGCCGCCGGCGTCCTTCGGGATGATCAGGTCGACGGTCGGGCCGATGCCCTGCGCGTAACCGGCGATCTCCCGCAGGCCCTTCGGCGTGATCAGGTCGGCGACCGTGCGCGGGTCGCCCGTCGCGACGAAGTCGTAGGGCTGCGTGGTCGCGCCGGAGAGCAGCACCACCAGCGGGTTGTCGAGCAGCGTGTTCAGACGCTGGATGCTGCTCGGCTCGAAGGACTGCAGGATGACCGGCGAGTTCCGCTTGTCCTTGCCGTACTTGCGCAGCAGCTTGGCGACGCGCTCCTCAAGGCCGAGGCCGAGGCGGCGGAAGTAGGTGGGGTGCTTGGTCTCGGGGTAGATCCAGACCTGCTTGCCGCGCTTGCGGGTCTGCTCGTCCTGCCACTTGAGGACCTCCTCGAAGGTGGGGATCTCCCAGCGGCCGTTGTAGATCGTGTTGTGCGGGCGGTTGGCCGGGATGCGCTCGATCGCGCGCAGCGTCTTCAGCTCGGCGAGCGTGAAGTCCTCGGTGAACCAACCGGTGGTGGGCACGCCGTCCAGCGTCTTGGTGGTCTTGCGGTCGGCGAACTCGGGGTGGTCGGCGACGTTGGTGGTGCCGCCTATCTCCGGCTCGTGGCGGCAGACCAGGTGACCGTCCTTGGTGGGGACGAGGTCGCCGGCCTCGACGACGTCGGCACCGAGGTCGAGGGCCAGGTTGTAGGAACCGAAGGTGTGCTCGGGGCGGTAGCCGCTGGAGCCGCGGTGGCCGATGATCGTCGGCTTCGGCAGGCTGCTCAGGCCGCCGTGCCCGGACTGCTTGGCGTCGGCCGCCCTGGCGGCGCCGGGCAGCCCGAGGACCGCGCCGCCCGCGCCGAGCACCGCGGCGCCGAGCAGCGCCCGCCGTCCGGTCGTGCCGTTCATCTGCGTCCGCCCGTTCGAGTCGTGCGTGTTCATGACCGCTCTCCTGCCTGACCTTCGCCCTTTGATGCCGGCTGATCGTAGGGCTGCGGATGTGGCCGAAGGGAGACCGCCGACCCAACGGCCGGGTGACGCCGTATGGCTGCTGGACGGCGAGTCATGACGGTCCGTCGGCGACTTCCGTCACATCGTCGCGAGCTCGTTACGGCCTGGCCCCGGAGTGTCACCGCAGGTAAACCAGCGTCAACAGTACGTAAGACCTCGGTGAACCGGCCGTACCCGATGTGCGCTTCCCACAGAGCCGCGAGTAATGTCCTCACCTGCACAGACTCATACCGCCCCTCGACATCGGAGGACCCGTTGTCCCGCTTCGCGCTCATCAAGGCAGTGCTCGGACCGATCATGCGCCTGATGTTCCGCCCCCAGGTGGAGGGCGTGGAGCACATCCCGGGGGACGGTCCGGTCATCCTCGCCGGCAACCACCTCACGTTCATCGACTCGATGATCCTGCCGCTCGTGAGCAAGCGGCAGGTGTTCTTCATC
This sequence comes from Streptomyces sp. NPDC058457, assembly GCF_042720695.1. Lineage (NCBI taxonomy): Bacteria > Bacillati > Actinomycetota > Actinomycetes > Kitasatosporales > Streptomycetaceae > Streptomyces > Streptomyces sp. NPDC058457. The sequence continues at coordinate 85,876 of NZ_JBHXLU010000008.1, forward strand.
GGCAAGGACGAGTACGTCACCGGGAAGGGCTTCAAGGGCCGGCTGATGGCCTGGTTCTTCACCGGCGTCGGCATGATCCCGGTGGACCGGGACGGCGCGAGCGGCGGGGTCGCGGCGCTGATGACCGGCAAGCGGATCCTGGACGAGGGCAGGGTCTTCGGGATCTACCCGGAGGGCACCCGCTCCCCCGACGGCCGGCTCTACCGGGGCCGTACCGGCATCGCGCGGCTGACGCTGATGACCGGTGCGCCGGTGGTGCCGTTCGCGATGATCGGCACGGACAAGCTGCAGCCGGGCGGCGCGGGCATCCCGCGGCCGGGCAAGGTCACCGTCCGGTTCGGCGAGGCCATGGAGTTCTCCCGGTACGAGGGGATGGACCGGGACCGCTACGTGCTGCGGGCCGTGACCGACTCGGTGATGGCCGAGGTGATGCGGCTGTCCGGGCAGGAGTACGTGGACATGTACGCCACGAAGGCGAAGGCCGCCTGACGACGGAGACCGGCCGACGGCGAGGGCCGGCTGACACTCTTTCGGCGGAAGGGCACGGACCGGTGGTCCGTGCCCTTCTGTCTGCCATCTGCCTGACACCCGTCCGGCGTCCGCCTGCCGGTGGAATCTGCCCCGACACTTCGGTCATTCGTCCGCATTTACCGACCATATGAGCACACAGCATGTCTTATTCAGACATGCAGAAACCTTCTCGGCGTACCCTGCTCCGTGCTCCGTTCGCCGCCGCCGGGGCGGGGCTCCTTGCGGCATGTTCCGACTCCGGCTCCGAGCCCACTTCCGGCCCGCAACACACGGCCGGCACCGCGGCGTTCGTCCCGCAGGGGCCCAGGGGGTACGTGAATCCGTCGGACCCGGAGGTGCTCGCGGCCGAGCGGAAACGCGGGTCCGGTCCCGTCCGGATGATCAAGTTCACGGCCGCCAAGAGCATGCTGGACCTGGGTGGGCGGTCGGTCCACAGCTGGGCGTACAACGAGTCGGTGCCGGGGCCGCTGGTGCGCGTCACCGCCGGTGACGTCCTCAGTCTGACCCTCTCCAACCAGCTGCCCGAGAAGACCACGCTGCACGCCCACGGGGTGCGGCTGCGCTGCGACATGGACGGCGTGCCGGACCTGACCCAGCCCCCCATCGCGCCGGGGACGGATTTCATCTACCGATTCGTCGCCTCCCACCCGGGCACGTATCTCCTCCACTCGCACGTCGGCATGCAGCCCGACCGGGCCCTCTACGCGCCGTTCGTCGTCGACGACCCGAAGGAGGCGCTCTCCTACGACCAGGAATGGATCGTCGTCCTGGACGACTGGCTCGACGACATCGACGGTTCCAACCCGGAGCAGGTGCTCGACCAGCTCAAGCCGGGCGGGTCCATGGCGATGGACATGGGCATGGGCATGGGTCCCGGGCGCGGCAGCCCGAGCCCCCACGGAACGGCGCACGCGTCCGCGTCACCGTCCGCGTCGCCCTCCAGGTCCAGGTCCAAGATGCCGATGGGTCCCGACCGGGTGCTGCGCGACTCCCACAGCAGCATGCTGCACGGCGAGGGCGGCAATGTCGCCTACCCGCACTACCTGGCCAACGGACGGCTGCGTACCGACCCCTCCGTCTTCCGCTGCCGCCCCGGCGACCGGGTCCGGATCCGCATCATCAACGCGGGTTCGGAGACGGCCTTCCGGGTCGCGCTCGGCGGGCACGCCATGACCGTCACCCACACGGACGGCTATCCCGTGCAGCACACGAGGACCGACGCGCTGCTCGTCGGCATGGCCGAGCGGTACGACGTCCTCGTCACCGCGAAGGACGGCGTCTTCCCGCTCGTCGCACTCGCCGAGGGCAAGAAGGGAAAGGCGCTCGCGATCCTCCGCACCGACAAGGGCAGAAACCTTCCCGCGCCGGATGTCCGTCCTGATGAACTGGACCGCGAGATCGTGCCGGCGCGCCGCCTGCTGCCGGCCGAGTCCGTCGCCATGGACGACCGGGTTCCCGACCGCGACCTGCGGATCAGGATCACGGGGACGATGCAGAAGTACGACTGGGGGTTCGACCACAAGACGTACGACGTGCGGGAACGGCATGCGGTGCGGGCCGGTGAGCGGGTGCGGCTGACGCTCGTCAACGCGACCGACATGTGGCATCCGATGCATCTGCACGGGCACACGTTCTCGGTCGGCGGGATCAGCTCGGAGGGGGCGCGCAAGGACACGACGATCGTGTTGCCGCATCGCAAGCTGGTGCTCGACTTCGATGCCGACAATCCGGGGTTGTGGATGCTGCACTGTCACAACCAGTACCACTCGGAGAGCGGGATGATGACGGTGCTGGGCTATAAGAAGTGATTCATGGGGGGATTCGGCGGTTTTCGAGCGCGGGTACGTCGTGGTTGCTCGCGCCCACGCGGCGGCAGCCGCAAATCAAACACAGCCCCGCGCCCCTTACGGGGCGCTCTCCAGCCGTTGGTTCCGTAGCAGGAACCACGCTGCCGCTGCCGTCGCCAGCAGGACTGCGGCGCCTGCTCCCGAGGCCAGGTGGAGGCCGTGGGTGAAGGAGTCGCGGGCCGCCGTCAGCATCGAGGCCGCCGTGGGGGAGGGCATGGCCGTCGACGCCTCGACCGCCGCGCCCAGCGATTCGTGGGCGGTGACCGGAGTGCCCGGCGGGGCCGTGAAGCCCCGGTAGACGCCCATGACGATCGAGCCGAGCAGGGCGATGCCGAGCGCCGCGCCCAGTTCGTACGCCGTCTCGGAGACCGCCGAGGCGGCGCCCGCCTGGTCCTTGGGGACGCTGGAGAGGATGACGTCCGCGGTGACCGTGAAGGAGAAGCCCGCCCCGATGCCGACCACCAGCAGGGCGGCGCCGAGGATCGGGTAGCCGGTGGACCGGGAGAGGGTGGTCAGGGCCGCGAGGGCCACGCCGACGGCCGCGAGGCCGCCGGAGACCACCGCCCGTACCGAGTAGCGGCGAGCAGCCCGGCCGGCCGCCAGGCCCGCCGCCACCGCGCCGACCGCGGCCGGGAGTTCGGCGAGGCCCGCCTCGAACGGGTGCCTGCCCTGGACCAGTTGCAGGTACTGGGAGAGGAAGAACACCAGGCCCGACATGCCGAGCACGGTCAGCAGGTCGGCCAGGACCGCGCCGCTGAAGCCGCGGTTGCGGAACAGCCGCATGTCCAGCAGGGGCTTGGGCATGGTGAGCTGGCGGCGGACGAAGCCGTAGAGGGCCGTGGCGCCGAGGAGGGCGGTGGCCGCGGTCACGCCGGTGAGGCCGTGGGTGGCGGCCTCCTTCACCGCGTAGACGAGGGCGATCATGCCGACCAGCGACAGGACGACGCTGGTGAGGTCCCAGGGGCCGGGGGCGGGGTTGCGGGACTCGGGGAGCGTCCTGCCGCCGACCAGGACCAGGACCACCATCACCGGCAGGTTGATCAGGAAGACCGAACCCCACCAGAAGTGCTCCAGCAGGAAACCGCCCACGATCGGGCCGACGGCCGTACCGGCCGAGGCCGCCGCGCCCCAGATACCGACGGCGAGGCTGCGCTCGCGCGGGTCGTGGAAGAGGTTGCGGATCAGGGCGAGGGTCGCGGGCATCAGGGTCGCGCCCGCGACGCCCAGCAGGGCGCGGGCCGCGATCAGCATCCCGGGGGTCGACGCGTACGCGTTCAGGACGGATATCGCACCGAACGCCGTCGCGCCCACGAGCAGGATCCGCTTGCGGCCGATGCGGTCGCCGAGGCTGCCCATGGAGACCAGCAGGCCGGCGATGACGAACGAGTAGACGTCGCCGATCCAGAGCAGCTGGGTGCCGGAGGGGTTGAGGTCTTCGCTGATGTAGGGGGTAGCCAGGCCGAGGACGGTCGCGTCGACGGCCACCAACAGCACGGCGAGCACGAGGGCGGAGAGCGCGAGCCAACGGCCCGGACGCCTCTCCTCCGCCTCCGCGACGCGCGCCGGCTGCAGGGTGCTGGTCATGATTCCTCTCTTCGTCGTGCGCCGCCGAGCAACAGCTCGACGATCATGTGGGTGAAGTCCTTGCGGGCGACGCGGCCTTCCGAGACCGCCCAGGCGGCGGAGGCCAACAGGCCGTACAGCGCCTCGGTGAGCCAGGCGGGTGCGAGATCGATACGGAACTCGCCGCTCTGCTGACCGCGCCGGAAGAGGGCCGCGATGCGGTCGTCGATCCGCGTCCAGCCCTCGTTCTGCCCCTCGCCCTCGAACAGCTGGTTCTCGGTGTAGAGGAAGGCGAGCAGGCCGGCGGCCGGTTCGATCTCGCGGACCAGGCGGTGTACGGCGTCAGCCGCGGGGCCCTCGTCCAGGCGGGCCGCGTCCAGGGCCGCCTCGCACTCCTCGATGCCGAGCGCCTCCAGCGCACGGACGAGCGCGTCCCGCCCGGCGAAGTGCCGGTGCAGGGTGGCCCGGCTGATCCCGGCGGCCTTGGCGACCTCGTCCATGGTCGCGGTGGATTTGCGGGTCAGCAGAGCGGCTGCGCTGCGCAGGACGTGGTCGCGATCGAGGGCCATGAGACAAGAGTAGCCCATGTGAGACATTGATGTCTCATTATTGGCATGCGTGAATCATCGAGGGCGGATCAGAGGTCGCGTCCGTCCCAGGACAGACTGCTGCGTCAGTGCCAGGGCAGGCTGCCGCGTCGCTCCCAGTAGGCGCGCGGGTCCTCGGCCAGGGTGGCGAGCCGGGTCAGCTGGTCCGCGTCGAGGTCGACCACGGCCGCGTGCAGGTTGGAGGCGAGCTGGGCGAGCGTCGCCGCGCCGGAGAGGACGACGCCGGCCCAGGACTGGCGGAGTACGACCGCGAGGGCGACGGCGTCGCAGCCCATGCCGGTCTCCTCCGCCACCGCCCGCACGGCGTCGGGCGCGTGCGGGGCGGCCAGGCGGCCGTTGGCCATGCCCTCCTTCACGATCACCGTCAGCCCGGCGTCGTGCGCCTCGGCGAGGGCCGGTCCTGCCGAGGTCTCCAGGGCGTTGTACGTGGACTGGACGGTACGGAAGAGGGGCTCGCCGTCGACCGTGACGGCGAGGGCGGCGCGGATGGCGTCGGTCTGGGCGGGGCCGCTGGTGGAGAAGCCGACGGTGAGGCCGGTGGCCGCGGCTTCGGCGAGGCGGGCGTGGAGTTCCTTGTCGGTGAGGGCGGGGCTGTCCGGGGTCACCGAGTGGATCTGGTAGAGGTCGAGCCGGTCGCCGAGCAGCTCGGCGGTCTCGGCGCGCTGACGGTCGTACGTCTGCGGGCTGTGGTCCTTGACCTCGTGCGTCTCGGCGTCCGCCGACCAGCCGGCCGTGTACGTGTAGCCCCACTTGCTGCCTACGACGACGTCGGTGACGTCGGGGCGGGCGGTCAGCCAGTCGGCGAGGAACTCCTCGGAGCGGCCGTAGGAGCGGGCCACGTCGAAGTAGCGGACGCCCTGGGCGTAGGCGGCGTCGAGGAGTTCGTGCGTGCGGGCTCGCAGGGCGCCGACGCTGCGGTCCTCGCCGAGGTCGGCTTCGCGGCCGAGGTTGATGTAGCCGGGGCGGCCGACCGCGGCGAGGCCGAGGCCGATGTGCGCGGTGGGCGTGGTCACGGTGGCCAGGCGGCTGAACGGCATGGGGGCTCCCGGCACGGTCGGCGAAGGGGATCTCACCTCAGGGGAGGGATCGCGCACCAATCTACCCAGCCCCGCACGGTTCGGCCCCGCGCCGGGAGCTGCCGCCGCACTTCACGCCCGCACCGTTTTCACTCCGGCGGTCCAGACTCGAAAGCGTTCACCATGGGGAGGCACTCACCATGTCTGTGATCTTCTTCGACATCGGTGAGACCCTTGCGGTTCCCCATGTGGACCCCGACGGCTCACTGAGACTGCAGCCCCTGCCACGTGTCGTCGCCGTGCTCGACGCCCTCGGCGAGGTGCGCAAGGGCATCATCTCCAACCCCGGGACGGACGACGGTGCCGCAGCGCGGGCAGCGAGCGCGTTGGCGCAGGCGTTCCCCGGCCGTTTCACGGACGAGGCCCTTGTGCACTGGGGCGCGAAGGACAGCCGGGAGATCTTCGACCGGGCAGTCGCGAGCACGGGGGGTGCGACAGCCGACGACTGTGTCTTCGTGGGCGAGAACGCCCGGGAGCGCGCGTTCGCCCGGGAGGCCGGGATGCGTACCGCGACGCACCCGGTGTTCACCGTGGCCGCGATGGAGAACCGTCCCGTGTTCCGGGTGCGGATCGAGTTGCCGGGCGACCAGGACCAGTCGGCGTTGACCGCGGCCATGAGCAGGACCGAGGCCGTTCCCGTGCAGGTCGTCTCCCAGCGACTCGTGGTGGCCACGGCGACCACGCGGGGCACCGAAGTGCTCGAAAGCGCCGGTTTCACGGTGGACGTGCAGGGAGGGGTGGAGGAGCTGGCGGCCACCGAGAAATTCGTCAGCGACCTGCTGGCCCGCGGCGAGGCGGTCTTCGAGGGCGAGGAACCGACGCCCGAGACGACGCACGTGGTCAAACGCGAGGACGACGGACGGCTCACCGTCCGTCGCCTGCGTTTTGTCCGATGAACGCGGTCCGAGAACTCAGTCGAAGCACCGCCGGACCAGGGCCAGGCCCTCGCCGGTCGTACTCCGCGTGATCTCGTGCGTCTTGAGCCGGGAGGGGCTGTCGTCGGCGAACGACGTGGCGGACCGGTGGTCTGCCGGCACGTGGATCCGGCCGCGGCGGAAGAGGTCCTCGAGGTACGACGTCGCGACGCGCTCGGGGTCGGAGGGCCGCACCGAGCCGCCGGCGGGGTCGGAGCCCGCGACACCGAAGCGTCGCTCCTGCGCCGGGGCGGCGAGGGTGAGCGGCTGGGTGACGCCGTACGTCGCCCCCTGGACCGTGACGGGCGTCAGGCTCTCGTCGTCTCCACCGCCCGGGGTGGACTCGGCGATTCCGGCGCCCCGGCGTGCCACCTCCGGCTCGGTGACGGATGCGGCAGCCTCCAGGGAGAGGATGCCGTGCCGGATGAACGCCGAGCGCAGGGACTGGCCGTACAGGCCGCCGTTCCGGCGATGGTCCGCGGCGATCATGTGGGCCGCGACCTGCGCGTAGTAGGCGGACACCACCGGTGCGGCCACGACCGCGTCCACCAGCAGCTGTCCCGCGATCTCGGCCGCCCTGCCCAGACCGGCCTGGTCCTGCAGGTCCTGCTGCCGGAAGATCCCCGCGACGATCTTCAGGAACGCGCCGCTGAACACCCGGGAGAACGAGTGCGGCTCGCTGGAGATCCTGCTCGCGGGCTCGCTGGGCGACAGCAGCACCGGGTCGCGGTAGAAGAAGTTGTTCGACATGTTGCGCAGACAGTCCGGGTCCACCGCGCTCGGCGCGCCCTGGCGGATCGCCCAGCCCAGCTGCTCGGCCATCCTGGACACCCGCGAGGACAGTTCGAGGTTGCCGTGCGTCTCGGCCAGGACCGCGATCCGCAGGGATTCCAGCTGGAGCGAGCCCAGCAGGGCACTGATGTCGCCGAACGCCTCGTGCAGGGCGGCCGTCTCCGCGCTCGCCATGTTGAACAACTGGGGCCGCAGGGCGTCGAGGATCCCGTGCCCCGTCTCGTGCAGGACAACCTCGTTGCTCTCGCACGCGGCGACGTTGACGCCTGCCACCGTGCTGCGGAAGAACCACACGCCCTTTCGGTCGTAGAAGGCGTTCAGGTCGTCTCCTGCGTTGAGGTGCGCCGTGAGGGCGCGTCCGACCTGCGGATGCCACTTCGTCCCGGCCGGAACCAGCGGACCCCAGGTCTGGCTGGCCCGGCTGAGCGAGTCGGCCGCCACCCAGTAGCGAAACGCCTCGGTGCCGGGCCCGGCGCCGTTCGGCTGCGGCGCGGTGTCCGCGATGGCCGTCGGGAAGGGCTGGGTGTCCAGATGGGGGACGGGATGCGGTACGGGCATGTTGATGTGCAGAGGATCTCCGCCGGGATCGTCCTCGAACACCAGGACCATCGGCATGGTCGCTTGTTGTGACTGCACCGTCATGGCGGCTCCATGTGGGGTGGGATGGGGGGTGACGGAGTACATCAAATGGGCATTTTTGCCCGCGAATGCCTCCTGACTCAGTACGAGGCCCCGGTAGCCCGGTGTCAATTCGAACAGGAGCAGGCGGAGACGCCCGAGAGGGGCAGCGGCAGCGGCTGGGCCGGCCGTCCTTCCTGGCCCGCGCCCGATGCACACGGGCCGCCGGTCCCGGCGAGGCCGACGGCCAGTCGGGGGACGGAGGCCCTGCATCCGGGGCCCATCGGGTTCACTCGGTCCCACCGGGTTCTCCGGGTTCTCCGGGTTCTCCGGTCGGAGCCGAGACTCTGTCACCGGACAGCGTGAAGGGCCCGGACAACGTGTCCGGGCCCTTCACGATGCGCTGGGCTAGGCCGTCCTGGCCGCCGCCCAGGCGTGCTGTGCCGCCAGGTCCGCCTTGACCTCCGCCAGCTGCACTGCCACCGCACTGGGTGCCGTACCACCACGGCCGTTGCGCGAAGCGAGGGCGCCGGGGACGTTCAGGACCGTCCGTACCTCCGGCGTCAGCTGGGCGCTGATCTTCGCGAACTGGTCGTCGGTCAGCTCGTCGAGTTCCTTGCCCTCGGCCTCCGCCGCCTTGACGCACTCGCCGGCCACCTCGTGGGCGACCCGGAAGGGGACGCCCTGCTTGACCAGCCACTCCGCGATGTCGGTGGCGAGGGAGAAGCCGGCCGGGGCCAGTTCCTCCATGCGCTCGCGGTTGACGGTGAGGGTGGCCATCATGCCGGTGAAGGCGGGGAGCAGGACCTCCAGCTGGTCGCAGGAGTCGAAGACCGGCTCCTTGTCCTCCTGGAGGTCGCGGTTGTAGGCGAGCGGGAGGGCCTTGAGGGTGGCCATGAGGCCCGTCAGGTTGCCGATCAGGCGGCCGGACTTGCCGCGCGCCAGCTCCGCGATGTCCGGGTTCTTCTTCTGGGGCATGATCGACGAGCCCGTGGAGAACGCGTCGTGCAGGGTCACGAAGGAGAACTCCTTCGTGTTCCAGATGATGACCTCCTCCGCGATCCGGGAGAGGTTCACGCCGATCATCGCGGTGATGAAGGCGAACTCCGCCACGAAGTCGCGGGAGGCCGTGCCGTCGATGGAGTTGGCGACGCTGCCGCGCTCGAAGCCGAGGTCGGCGGCGACCGCCTCCGGGTCCAGACCGAGGGAGGAGCCCGCGAGGGCGCCGGAGCCGTACGGGGAGACGGCCGTGCGGTCGTCCCACTGGCGCAGCCGCTCGGCGTCCCGGGACAGGGACTGGACATGGGCCAGCACGTGATGGGCGAAGAGGACCGGCTGGGCGTGCTGCAGGTGGGTACGGCCGGGCATCGCCACGTCCGGGTGGGCCTCCGCGAGACCGACGAGGGCGTCCTGGAGGTCGGCGATCAGGGCGCCGATGGTGCGGGCGTGGTCCCGGAGGTACATCCGGAAGAGGGTCGCGACCTGGTCGTTGCGGGACCGGCCGGCACGGAGCTTGCCGCCGAGGTCGGGGCCGAGGCGTTCGAGGAGGCCGCGCTCCAGGGCGGTGTGCACGTCCTCGTCGGCGATCGTGCCGACGAAGGAGCCGTCGGCGACGTCGGCCTCCAGCTGGTCGAGGCCGGCGATCATGCGCTGGAGCTCGTCCTCGGTGAGCAGGCCCGCCTTGTGCAGCACGCGCGCGTGGGCACGCGAACCGGCGATGTCGTAGGGCGCGAGCCGCCAGTCGAAGTGGACGGACGCGGACAGCTTCGCCAGGGCCTCGGCGGGACCGTCGGCGAAACGGCCGCCCCAGAGCCGTACGTCACCGCTGTTGCTGCTCACTTGCGTTGCTCCTAGAGAGATACGGATGTGGCACCGCCTCCCCGGCCATGAACGGGGAGGCGGTCGTCACGCTACTGGTCGGGCGAGGTCGCGTCGGGCTACGCCCGCAGTTGACGCTGCGCCGCGATCTTCGACGACAGGCTGTAGATGTCGATGAAGCCCTTGGCCGCGGCCTGGTCGAACGAGTCGCCGGTGTCGTAGGTGGCGAGGTTGAAGTCGTAGAGGGAGGAGTCGGAGCGGCGGCCGGTGACGACCGCTCGGCCGCCGTGCAGGGTCATCCGGATGTCGCCGGTGACGTGCCGGTTGGCCTCGTCGACGAAGCCGTCCAGGGCGCGCTTGAGCGGGGAGAACCACTGGCCGTCGTAGACGAGTTCGCCCCAGCGCTGCTCCACCTGCCGCTTGTAGCGGGCGAGTTCGCGCTCGACGGTGACGTTCTCCAGCTCCTGGTGGGCCGTGATGAGCGCGATCGCGCCCGGCGCCTCGTACACCTCGCGGGACTTGATGCCGACGAGACGGTCCTCGACCATGTCGATGCGGCCGACGCCCTGGGCGCCCGCGCGCTCGTTGAGCTCCTGGATCGCCTGGAGCACCGTGACCGGTCTGCCGTCGATCGCGACCGGGACGCCCGCCTCGAAGCTGATGATCACCTCGTCGGCCTCGCGCGGGGTGGCCGGGTTCCGGGTGTACTCGTAGATGTCCTCGATCGGGCCGTTCCAGATGTCTTCCAGGAAGCCGGTCTCGACGGCGCGGCCGAAGACGTTCTGGTCGATGGAGTACGGGGACTTCCTGGTGGTCGCGATCGGGAGGTTCTTCGCCTCGCAGAAGGCGATGGCCTTGTCGCGGGTCATCGCGTAGTCGCGGACCGGTGCGATGCAGGTGAGGTCGGGGGCGAGGGCGACGATGCCGGCCTCGAAGCGGACCTGGTCGTTGCCCTTGCCGGTGCAGCCGTGGGCGACCGTGGTGGCGCCGTGCTTGCGGGCGGCGGCGACCAGGTGCTTGACGATGGCCGGCCGGGAGAGGGCGGAGACCAGCGGGTAGCGGTCCATGTAGAGGGCGTTGGCCTTGATCGCCGGGAGGCAGTACTCGTCGGCGAACTCGTCCCTGGCGTCGGCGACCTCGGCCTCGACCGCGCCGCAGGCCAGGGCGCGCTTGCGGATGGCGTCCAGGTCCTCGCCGCCCTGGCCGACGTCCACCGCGACGGCGATGACCTCGGCGCCCGTCTCCTCGGCGATCCAGCCGATGGCGACGGAGGTGTCCAGCCCGCCGGAGTAGGCGAGTACGACGCGCTCGGTCATGGGTCCCTCCTCACGTACATCCACTTGCTATGCATGAGTATGCAGAGCTCTGCATGATTCGTCAATCCAACTCACTCCAACACACTCCAACTCGCTCCGGCCCGCTCCGGCGGTGGAGACCTTCCGAGCAGTGTCGGAGATTTGTGAAAGGGGTTTGAACAAACGAAACCGCTTTCTCGTACCCATCCCTGAACGCCGGCGCCGCGTTTGTAAACCCACCTCTGACCCAAGTGAGGCATCCGCATGTCCAGGGCTCTTCCGAAGTACAACAAGCGTCGCGTCGTGCTCATCGGCGGCGCTGCCGCCGTGGCGCTCTCCGGTGCGGTCATCGCCGGTTCGGCCCTCGCCGGTACGCCCGACAAGAGCAGTGGCACGAGCAACGCGCGCACCCTCGCCGCCTCGCCCGGCACCATCACCTGCCCGGACGTCGCCTCCCAGCTGCCCGCGATCCCGGCCTCCGCGAAGGCCGAGGTCGACCGGAACCTCACGCTCCTCCAGACGCAGATCCAGGAGGCCAACAAGCGGCTGGTCGACACGGTGGGCCAGGGCGGGGCGAACTTCGTGAACAACGCGATCCTCGGTCCCCTGAAGGACAAGCGGGTGGCGACCATCAACCGGATCGCGACCGCGATCGGCCGTACGGCCGCCAAGCCGACCGGCCTGGACTCGCTGGCGCCGTGCACCCTGAACGCCAGCGGGACGAGCACGAACACGGGCAGCGGTACGGCGACGGGCACCGCCTCGGCCACGCCGAGCACGGCCGCGACCCAGCAGCAGTCGACGGGCAGCACCGGCAGCACGAGCACGAACACCAGTGCCGTCGGCACGATCACCTGCCCGGACGTCGCCTCGCAGCTCCCGGCGATCCCCGCGTCCGCGCAGGCGGAGGTCGACCGCAACCTCACCCTGCTCCAGACCCAGATCACCGAGGCCAACAACCGGCTCCAGACCACGGTCGGCCAGGGGGGCCCGAACTTCGTGCAGAACGCGATCCTCGGCCCGCTGGAGGACAAGCGGAAGTCGACCATCGACCGGATCGCCATCGCGATCGGCCGGACGTCGACCAAGCCGACCGGCCTCGACTCCCTGGCCGCCTGCACGCTCACCAAGTGACGTGACAGGCAGCTGTGGCCGCCCCGTGTACAGCGCCGGCCGGGGCGGCCGCAGTGGGGCCTGTCCGGATCCCGGAATTCCTCAGACGAGCGAAGTAGCCGCGCCGATAATTTCCAGGTATGGGAAAGACCTATGAGCGCATCGACGGCAGGCTCCGCACGTTCATCGAGGAACAGCCCCTGTTCTTCACCGCCACCGCCCCGCTCGCGGGCGACGGCACGGTCAACCTCTCCCCCAAGGGCCTCAAGGGCTCCTTCGCCGTACTCGACGAACTCACCCTGGCCTACCTGGACTTCGCCGGCTCCAACGCCGAGACCATCGCCCATCTGCGGGAGAACGGCCGCATCACCCTGATGTGGTGCGCGTTCCAGGGCCCGCCGAACATCGTGCGGGTGCACGGCCACGGTGAGGCGGTCTTCCGCGACGACCCGCGCTTCGCGGAACTCCTCACCCGTTTCCCGGACATCGACCCGACCCTGCACGGCCTGCGCGCGATCATCGTCGTACACGCCGAACTCATTCGCGACAGCTGCGGTTACGCGGTCCCCTACATGGCGTACGAGGCCGACCGTGAGCTGCACGGGAAGCGCTTCGGGCGCGAGGACGACGCCTCGCTGAGCGCGTACTTCGAGAAGAAGGACCACATCGCGGTGAGCCTGGACGGCCTACCCGGGCTGCCGTTGCCGCTGCCTCCGTCTACCGTCTGAGCCATGCGTCCAGGCGTCGTCGTCACCCTCGTCTCCGCGTCCCTGCTGCTGCTCGGTGCGGCACCGGGGGGCGGGGACGCCTCACCGCTGCCCGCGAGCATGGCCGACACGGGTGGCGGCACCCAGCTGATCACCGCGGAGGCGTCGGCACTGAGCTCGACGTCGGGGACCGTGACCTGGTGGGAGCGGCGGGACGGGCAGTGGGCCCAGGTGGGGTCCGCCGCCGCGCGGTTCGGGGCGAAGGGGCTGGTCGAGGGGGTCAAACGGCAGCAGGGTACGAACACGACGCCGACGGGGTTGTACGACCTGCCGTTCGGGTTCGGCCTCCAGGCGGCACCGGCAGGGACCACCGTCGAGTACCGGCCGGTGACGGCCAATTCGTGGTGGTGCCAGGACAACGACTCCGCCTCCTACAACCGTTGGGCAGAGCCGTTGCCGTCCGACTGCCGGGCCGCCGAGTCGGAGAAGTTGTCGTCGTTCACGACGCAGTACGCGTACGCGCTGGTGATCGGGTTCAACTACCAGCAGCCGGTGCGGGGGCGGGGGGCCGGGATCTTTCTGCATGTCAATGGGGAGGGGGCCACGGCGGGGTGCGTTTCGGTGCCGGTGGATGCGATGCAGCGGATTCTGCAGTGGGCGGATCCGAAGAAGGCGCCGCATATCGCCATCGGGACGGTGGGCGGAGATACGGCTCTCACCCGGTACTGAGGGTGCGGTTGCGCCGTAGAGGTGCGGGTGCATGGGCGGGTGCGGGCCGTCTGCGGCTGATCGCGCCCACGCGGCGGAGCCGCAGATTGATACAGCCCCGCGCCCCTAGGGAGTGGCAGTGGCCGCCAGTTTCACAGTGAACGTCGTTGCACCCGGGCGGCTCTCCAAAGTCACCGTCCCCCCATGCGCCTCCACCACCGCCGCCACGATCGACAGGCCCAGGCCCGCTCCGGCGCCGGAGGCGTCAACGCGGCGGCGGTGTTCTGCTCTGGTGAAGCGTTCGAAGACGCCGGGCTGGATGTCCGGCGGGATGCCGGGGCCGTCGTCGTGGACGTGGAGGACCGCCGTCCCGTCGTCCGTCTCCAGGGTCACCGTCACCTTCGTGCCGGCGGGGGTGTGCAGACGTGCGTTGGCCAGCAGGTTGGCCAGTACCTGTTGGAGGCGGTGGGTGTCGCCGGTCACCGTCACCGGTTCCTCGGGGAGGTCGAGTGTCCAGCGGTGGTCGGGGCCCGCGGCGCGGGCGTCCGTGACCGCGTCCAGGACGAGGTGGGTGAGGTCGACCGGGTGGCTCTCCAGGGGGCGGCCGGCGTCCAGGCGGGCCAGCAGGAGGAGGTCGTCGACCATCTCGCCCATGCGGGAGGACTCGGCGGCGATGCGTTCCAGGGCCCGGGTGATCCCTGGGGGCAGGGGGCCCGGGTGGAGCAGGGCCAGTTCCGCGTGGCCGCGGACCGAGGCGACCGGGGTGCGCAGTTCGTGGCTGGCGTCGGCCGCGAAGGAGCGCAGGCGTTCCTCGCTCGCGTGGCGTTTCGTCAGCGCGTCCTCGACGTGGCCCAGCATGCGGTTGAAGGCGGCGGCCACCTGGCCGACCTCGCTGCGCGGGTCGGATTCGGGGGCCCGGGGCGGCAGGGCCACCTCGCCGCTGGCGAGTGAGAGTTCGCTGACCCGGGTGGCGGTGGCCGCGACCCGGCTCAGCGGGCGCAGGGACCAGCGGACCCAGAGGGCACCGGCCACCCCGGCCGCGGCGAGGGCGAGGCCGAAGACGCCGGCGGCGACCAGTTCCAGGCGGTGCACGGTGGCCCGTACCGGCTCCAGGGGGAGGCCGGTGACCAGGACGTCGCCGTCGCGGCCCGTCCAGGCAAGCAGCCGGTAGTCGCCGAACGAGGAGAGGCGGACCGTGTGGCCGCGTCCGTCCACCCGCAGCGCGGCGAGGGCCGCGCGGTCGTGGGCCGTGAGGGCGACGGTCAGGTCCGGGTCGGCGCCGGAGGGGATCAGGGCCGCGTTGGTGACCCGGCCCTTGAGCAGGCGGGCGCCGAAGGTGCCGGCGGCCTGGCGGCGGGTGTCGCCGTGCTCGTCGCCGTCCCGGTCGCTGGGCTTGTACGTCCCGTGTTCGAGGGACTGCGGGAAGCTCGGGCCGGTCTGCTGGAGCTGCTGGTCCAGGCGCCCGGTGAGGAAGCCGTTCAGCTCGACCACCGCGGCGACGCCCACGGCCGCGCAGCTCACCGCCAGCAGCACGACCAGGCCCGCGGTGAGACGGGCGCGGAGGGTACGGGGGCGGGGCAGGTGCCGTAGCCGTCGCAGGAGATTCACCCTGGTCACCTGGGTCACCTGGTCACCGGCTTGAGGACGTAGCCCGCGCCGCGGACCGTGTGGATCATGGGTTCGCGGCCCGCGTCCACCTTCTTGCGCAGGTAGGAGATGTACAGCTCCACGACATGGGCGCGGCCGCCGAAGTCGTAGGACCAGACGCGGTCGAGGATCTGCGCCTTGCTGAGGACGCGGCGCGGGTTGCGCATCAGGAAGCGGAGGAGTTCGAACTCGGTCGGCGAGAGCTCGATCAGCTCGCCGGCCCGGGTCACCTCGCGGGCCTCCTCGTCCATGGTCAGGTCGCCGACGACCAGCCGGGGGCCGTCCTCCTGCTGGCGGGCCATGCCGGCCCGGCGCAGCAGGCCGCGCAGCCGGGCGACCACCTCCTCCAGACTGAAGGGCTTGGTCACGTAGTCGTCGCCGCCCGCGGTGATGCCGGCGATACGGTCCTCGACGGCGTCCCTGGCCGTGAGGAAGAGCACACAGACGTCCGGCTTGACCTGGTGCAGCGAGCGGAGCACGGCGAAGCCGTCGGTGTCCGGGAGCATCACGTCGAGGACCACCGCGTCCGGCAGCAGCTCCCGGGCCGTGGCCAGCGCGGCCGCGCCGTCGCCGGCCGCGCGGACCTCCCAGCCCTCGTAGCGCAGGGCGCCGGTGAGGACCTCCGCGAGGTCGGGGTCGTCGTCGACGACGAGGACCCGGAGCGGGGTGCCGTCGGGGCGGGTGAGGGCGGGGCGGCCGGAGCGGGTCGTGTTCATCGCGTCTACCAGCATCGCCCCTGCGGGTGGCGAGGGGGGACCCCGGGTGCTCTGAGTTTGCTCTGAGTGCGCTGAGCAGGGCGGGGACTGAGAGGTCGCTCAGAGGTTGGGGCTGCACAGTGGCGGCACCGGACGGAGAAAGGACCCGACTCATGACGACCGTGGACGATCGGCACACGGCACCCGCCGTACCCGCCGTGGCCACGCGCCGCTCCCCCGCCGCCGCCGTGCTCGCCGTGCTGTGGGCCGGGGTGGCGGCCGTGATCGTGCTGTGGTGGTCGGACACCGGCTCGGTCGTCGGAGCGGCGGGCTGGCTGACCGGGGCCGGGCGGATCGCCGGGCTGCTGTGCGGGTACGCCTGCGCGGTGCTCGTCGGCCTGATGGCCCGGGTGCCGCTCCTTGAGGTCCGGGTCGGCTCCGACCGGGTGGCGCGGTGGCATGCGATGGCCGGGCGGTACACGGTGTGCCTGCTGGTCGCGCACATCGTGCTGATCCTCACCGGGTACGCGGCCCAGGACCATGCCCCGATCGTCCACGAGACGCTGAACGTCGTCCTGGACTACCCCGACATGCTCAAGGCGACCGCCGGCACGGTGATCCTCTTCGCCGTCGGCATCACCTCGATGCGGGCGGCGCGCCGCCGTACCAGCTACGAGTTCTGGTACTACGTCCACCTGCTCACCTACGCGGCCGTCTTCCTCGCCTTCTTCCACCAGCTGACGCTGGGCAACGACTTCAACGGCAAGCCGGTGGCCACCGCCTTCTGGTACGCGCTGTACCTGGGGGTCGCGGCTCTGGTGGTGTGGTTCCGGGTGCTGGCGCCGGTGCGGCTCAACCTCCGGCACCGGCTGCGGGTGGAGTCCGTGCAGCAGGAGGCGCCCGGTGTGTACTCCGTCGTGGTGCGGGGCCGGCGGATCGGTGAGCTCGGCGCGCAGGCGGGGCAGTTCTTCCGCTGGCGGTTCTTCGGCGGTGACGGCATGGGCTGGACGTCCACGCCGTACTCCCTGTCGGCGCCGCCGCGCGGCGACCTGCTGCGAGTCACGGTCAAGGCGCTCGGCGACCACAGCACGGCCGTGGCGCTGCTGCGCCCCGGTACCCGGGTGTGGGCGGAGGGGCCGTACGGCTCCCTCACCGCCGACCGGGCCAGCGGCCGCCGGTCCCTGCTGATCGCGGCCGGCGTCGGGGTCACCCCGCTGCGGGCGCTCTTCGAGACGCTGCCCGGCGAGGTCACGCTGCTCTACCGGGCGCGTACCGCCGAGGACCTGGCGCTGGGCGGCGAGCTGGAGGCGATCGCGCGGTGGCGCGGGGCCCGGGTGCTCTACGCCCTCAACGGCCCGCGCGGCGAACGCCCCGCCCTCACGCCGGACGCGCTGCGGGCGAGCGTCCCCGGTCTCGCCGGGCACGACGTGTACATCTGCGGCCCGCACGGCTTCGCCCAGGAGCTGTACGGGGCGCTGCGGGCCGCCGGAGTGCCGGACCGCCGTATCCACCACGAGTCGTTCGAACTGTGAGAGCTGTGAGGCCCCTGTCGTGCACGCACTGAACAAGAACCGGCCGCTGCGCCGCATCATGCTGGCGAGTGCCGCCACCGTCTCCGGGATAGTGATGCTGCTGGCGCTGAAGCCGCACACCAGCCCCACCGTGATCACGGACTCGGTGGCCCAGGCACCGGCGCCGTCGAGCAGCGCGAGCGCCTCCCCGGGCGCGACCGGCGGCTCGGGCAGCAGCGGCTCCGGCAAGTCCGGGAGCAGCAGCACCGGCACCAAGACCGTGACCGGGGACACCGTGCAGACGCGCTGGGGTCCCGTCCAGGTGAAGGTGACCATCAAGAACGGCAAGATCACCGACGTCACGGCGCTCCAGTACCCGTCGGAGAACCCCAGGGACCAGCAGATCAACGACTACGCCCTGCCGCAGCTGCGCAGCGAGGCGCTGGCCGCGCAGAGCGCGAGCATCGACACCGTCTCCGGGGCCACCTACACCAGTCAGGGTTACCAGCAGTCACTCCAGTCCGCACTGGACTCCGCGGGTCTCTGAACACTCGGGCAGTACGGCACGTATCTGTGGGCCAAGGGTCAATTCCCTACGGAGGAACCGTGACCACCACGCTCGCAGGCGGACGTGCCGCCCGACGACAGACGATGCGCCGCATCCGCCCGCGCCGCTCCCCGGCAGTTCCGCTGCTGCTCGCCGTATGGGCGGGCGCGGCGGCCGTGCTGTGGCTGTGGTGGCACAACACCCCGTCCATCGCCGACCAGAACGGCAAGATCCTCAACGCGGGCCGGATCACCGGCCTGCTGGCGGGCTATCTGATGGCCCTGGTGGTGCTGCAGATGGCCCGGGTGCCCGCGCTGGAGCGGCGGGTCGGCTCCGACCGCGTCGCCCGCTGGCACGCGATGAGCGGCCGCTACACGCTCTGCCTGGTCTTCGCGCACGTGTTCCTCATCATGTGGGGCTACGCGCTGCAGGCCGGCAAGACGCTGAACGACATCGTCCAGCAGACCATCGACTCGGTGAACCAGCTCCCCGACATGGGCAAGGCCGCGATCGGCACCGGCCTGTTCGTCGTCATCGGCCTGACCTCGATCGGCCCGGTCCGGCGCCGGATACCGTACGACACCTGGTACCACGTCCACCTGCTCACCTACGCGGCGGTGTTCCTGACCTTCTGGCACCAGATCACCACCGGCAACGACTTCGCCCTCACGCCGATGGCCAAGACGTTCTGGTACGGGCTGTACGGCGCGGTCACCGCGCTGGTCGTCTGGTACCGGATCCTCACCCCGATCCGGCTCAACCTGCGGCACCGGATGCGGGTCGAGGCGGTCATCGAGGAGACGCCGGGCATCGTGTCGGTGCTGATCGGCGGGCGCAAGCTGCACCGGATGGGCGCCGAGGCCGGCCAGTTCTTCCGCTGGCGGTTCCTGGCCCCCGGGATGCGGTTCAGCTCGCACCCGTACTCCCTGTCGGCGGCACCCCGCCCCGGCATGTTGCGGATCACCGTCAAGGCGATCGGCGACCACAGCGCGCGGCTGCGCGAACTACGGCCCGGGACCAGGGTGTGGGCCGAAGGGCCGTACGGGGCGATGACCGCGTCCCGGCGCAGCCGCGGCAAGGTCCTGCTGGTGGCGGGCGGCGTCGGGATCACGCCCATGCGGGCGCTGTTCGAGACGCTGCCCGGCGCCGCGGGCGACCTGACCCTGCTCTACCGGGCCAACACCACGCAGGACCTGGCACTCTGGGACGAACTGGCGAAGATCGCCAACGAGCGTGGGGCCCGGCTGATGTACGCGGTCAACAGCCCGGAGGGCGAGCGGCCGGACATCTCCGCGGAGAACCTCCAGCGGAAGATCCCGGACATCGACAACCACGACGTCTTCATGTGCGGCCCGCCCGGGTTCGCGCAGGGCGTGTACGAAGCACTGCGCGGCGCGGGGGTTCCCGCCCGCCGCATCCATCACGAGTCGTTCGAGATGTGAGCGACGGGACCACACGGGAATCCAGGAATCGGGAGTTCGGGAACGATGAGGAAGAGTCACCCCATCAGGCGTGTGGTGCTGGCCACCGCGGCGACCGTGTCCGGTGTCGTGCTGCTGCTGTCGCTGAAGCCGTCGTCGGACCCGGCGTCCGCGTCCGCGGCGGGCGCGGCCCCGTCGGCCGCGGCGGCGGGACAGGAGTCGCCGCAGGGCGGCACCGGGGCCGCCGGGACCACGACGGTGGACGGAGACGCCACCCAGACCCAGTACGGGGTCGTGCAGGTCCGGCTGACCGTCGCCAACGGCAAGATCACCCAGGCCCAGGCGATCCAGGCGCCCAAGGGCGGCACCAGCGACCAGAAGACCGCGCTGTCGGTGCCGACGCTGAACAAGGAGACGGTGGCGGCGCAGAGCGCGAACATCGACTCGGTCTCCGGGGCGACGTACACGAGCACCGGCTACAAGCAGTCGCTGCAGTCGGCGCTGGACAAGCTGAAGGAGGCGGCCGCCTCCTCGTCGTCGGGCTCGTCCTCGTCCTCGGGCTCCTCCTCGTCGTCCGGGTCCGCGCAGGCGCAGGCCAAGACGGTGACCGGGCAGGTCGCGCAGACCCAGTACGGGCCGGTCCAGGTCCGGATCACCGTCTCCGGCGGGAAGATCACCAAGGCGGAGGCGGTGCAGGCGCCCAGCGGCGGCACCAGCGACCAGAAGACGGCACTCTCCGTCCCGAAGCTCAACCAGGAGGCGGTGGCAGCCGGCAACGCCAGCATCGACTCCGTCTCGGGGGCCACCTACACCAGCACCGGCTACAAGCAGTCCCTGCAGTCGGCGCTGGACCAGGCCGGTGGCTGAGGCCGTGGCGGAGTCCGCGGAAGCTCCCGCCGCGGTGCGTCATGCGGAGGAGGTCATGGGGACGGTCTTCTCCTTCGACGTCCGCGGCGGGGATCCGGATGCCGTGCGGGCGGCCCTCGAAGAGGCGGTCGCCGGGCTGCACCGGGTCGACGAGGTGTTCAGCACCTACCGCGAGGACAGCCAGGTGTCCCGGCTGGCTCGGGAGGAGATCGGCGTCGCCGACTGCGATCCCGAGGTGGCCGAGGTGCTGGAGCTGGCGGCCGACGCGGAGCGGGTGAGCGACGGCTGGTTCAGCACGCGCTACCGGGGGCGGCTCGATCCCACCGGGATCGTGAAGGGCTGGTCCGCCGAGCGGGCGGCGCGGGTGCTGCGGCAGGTGGCCGGGGTGAGCGGCGTGAGCGTGAACGGCGGCGGTGACGTCCAGATGTTCGGCGCGCCCGAGCCGACGCGGGCATGGCGGGTGGGGATCGCCGATCCGCTCCGGCCCGGTGGGCTGGCGGCGGTGATCTCGGCGGCTGGGGTGGAGGAGCTGGCGGTCGCCACGTCCGGTACGGCGGAGCGGGGCGCCCATATCGTCGATCCGCGGACCGGGAAGTCGGCGGTGACGGATCTGGTGGCGGTGACGGTGGTGGGGCCACGGCTGACGTGGGTGGACTGCTGGGCCACGGCGGCGTTCGCGATGGGGTCACGGGCGGGGTTGGCCTGGTTGGAGTCGCTGCCGGGTGTGGAGGGGCTGTTGATCACTGCGGGCGATGAGGTGCGCTGCACCGGGGGGCTGGCCGCCCGTCTGGGCTGAGGTGGGGGGGTAGGGACGCTCACCGGCGCTTGCCGGGTTCCTCCCCCAGCCTTCGGCCGGGGGAGGAACTGCGCGACCAGCCCCCACCGGGCCCGCAGACGAACGGCCGTCGGACACCGCCGCGATGTATTTCAGATTCGTCCCGTAAAACGCCATCCCGACGCCCCTCCCGGCCGTACCCCCTGTGAAGCAAGTTTCGGGAGGAACACCATGGCCGTCTTCAGCAACCTCATGCCGTTCAAGCATCGGGACCACGACCGCAACCACGACGACCGTCACGGGCACGGCCACGGCCACAACCACGACCACCACGACCGTCACGACCGTCACGGTGACCGGCACGACCACGGCGGCGACCGGCACGGTCACGACCGCTACTGACCACATCCGAAGGCGGAGCGGACCGGCGCCGGGTCAGCCGGTCCGCTCCGCCGGTGGTTTCCGAGGAACCCCGTCATGGCGCAAGTGCTGCGACGTCTGCTGTCGGCCGGCGATCCCTCCGGCACCGTGGTCGCGGCCGCTCCCCCGGTCTCCCCGCGCGAGGTCTTCCGCCGGTTCTGGCCCTACACCCGCGGCGGCCGCCGCTGGCTCGTGCCGCTCGTCCTGCTGAGCCTGACCGCCCCCGCGTTCGACGCCGCCGAGCTGTGGCTCTTCAAGTTCGTCGTCGACGACGTGCTCGTCGCGCGGGAGCTGCGACCTCTGCTGTGGATCGCACCCGCCTACCTCGGCCTCGTCCTCTGCTCCGGCGCCCTCGGCTTCGCCGACGACGTGACGTCCACCTGGGTCGGCGAACGCTTCCTGCTCACGCTGCGCTCCGAGGTGTTCCGGCATGTCCAGGGGCTCTCCCTCGGCTTCTTCGAACGCCGACGGCTCGGGGACGTGCTGTCCAGGGTCACGGGCGACGTCGACGCGGTGGAGACCTTCCTGCTCTCGGGTGTCGCGGACGCCCTTTACTACCTGATCAGCCTGGGCGTCTACCTCGGCATGCTCTGCTACCTCCGCTGGGACCTGACACTGCTCGCCCTCGTCGTCGTACCGCTGTTCTGGGGCTCGGCCCGGCACTTCTCGCGGCTGATCAGGGAGGCGTCACGGGAGCGCAGGCGCCGCGGCGGGGCGCTCGGCGCGATCGCCGAGGAGTCGCTGGGCAACGTCGTCCTCGTGCAGGCGTACAACCGGCAGGACTGGGAGGCGCGCCGGTTCGAGCGGGAGAACGTCGGCAGGTTCCGGGCGGCGATGGCCTCGGCGCGGATCCACGCCGTGTACGAACCCGCGGTCGAGTTCGTGGAGGTGGCCGGCGGCCTCGGGGTGCTGGCCCTCGGCACCTGGAAGCTGGTCCAGGGCCAGCTCACACTCGGCGGACTGCTGGTGTTCCTCGCGCTGATCGGCAAGCTGTACAGCCCGGTCCACGGACTGTCCGGGCTCGGTACCACCTTCTACACGGCCTCCGCCGCCGCGGAACGCATCATCGAACTGCTCGACGAGCGTCCCCAGGTGACCGAGGCGGCCGGAGCGCGCCGGATCCGCCGGGCGCGGGGTGCCGTGGAGTTCGACGGGGTGTGGTTCCGCTATCCCGGTACGGCGGCCTGGGCGCTGTCGGACGTGTCGTTCCGGGCGGCTCCCGGGGAGACGCTGGCGCTGGTCGGGGCGAGCGGGGCGGGCAAGTCCACGCTCGCGAAGCTGCAGTTGCGGTTCTACGACCCCGACCGGGGCGCGGTCCGTCTCGACGGGACCGATCTGCGCGAACTCAGCCTGACCGACGTCCGGGAGAACATCGCCGTGGTGCTGCAGGAGACGCTCGTCTTCCACGGCACCGTGCGGGACAACATCGCCTACGGCCGGCCGGCGGCCACGGATGCGGAGATCGTCGCGGCGGCGCGGGCCGCGGACGCCCACGAGTTCGTCGAGCGGCTCCCGGACGGCTACGACACGCTCGTCGGACAGCGCGGCCGGACGCTCTCCGGCGGACAGTGCCGGCGGCTGGCGATCGCCCGGGCGATGGTCCGGGACGCGCCGGTGCTCCTCCTGGACGAGCCGACCGCCGGACTGGACGTCCGCTCGGCGCGGCGGGTCATGGAGCCGCTGCGCCGGCTCATGGCGGGGCGGACCACCGTGGTCGTCTCGCACCAGCTGCTGACCGTCCGCGACGCCACCCGGATCGTGGTGCTCGACCGCGGCCGGGTCGTCGAGGACGGCGCGCACGCGGATCTGCTCGGGCGGCAGGGGCCGTACGCCCGGCTGCACCGGCTCGGCTCGGGAGCGGTGCTGTCCTGACCCCCGTTCACGCCTCCGGGGTCACCACCTTGCCCTTCTGCAGCTGGGCGGTGGCGAGGACGGTGCCGACGGGAGAGGTGAGGCGGGCGGCGGAGTACTTGGTGAGGTCGACGGGGACCGCCACGCCCCAGTTGCCGCGTCCGGCGCGCAGGGGGAAGTCGCCGACCCGTGCGGTCGTGCCGTCGGTGCGGGCGAGGAGGCAGGTGACCTTGCCGTTGTAGGGGGTGCCGGGGAGGGCGACGGACACGAAGATCCAGGCGGGGCTGCCGGGGTGGGCGTAGACCTCGCCGACGGGCTCTCCGCCGCCGGCCGGGATCATGTCCCCGACCAGCACGGGCTCGGATTCGACCGCCGGCGCCGAGGCGGTGACGGCTCCCTCTACGGCGCTGCCGATCGCCCAGCCGGCGAAGCCGACGGCGACCGCTGCGGTGGCGGCGACCGCCGCGAGCCGCAGCCGGAGGCGCCGGATCCGGCCGCGCCGGCCCTGGCCGACGCCGGCCGGGCGGGCCCCCTCCGGCCCCGCCGTCTGCTCGGCCAGACTGCGCGCCACCCGGGTCTCGAAGCCGGGCGGCGGGTCGCTCTCCGGCAGCAGGCCGATCAACCGGTCGCCGATCCCGGTGAGTTGGCGCACGTACTCCCGGCAGTCCGCGCACCCGTCCAGGTGGGCGACCGCCTCGGCCCGCTCGCGGCCGGGCAGGACGCCCAGCGCCAGTTCGGCGCCGACCTCGCGCAGCTTCTCGCAGTGCGCGTCACCGGACATGGCCGCCTCCCTTCGGGGTCGCGAACGCGGTGCGGAGTTTCGCCATCGCCGCTCTGATCCGCGTCTTGGCCGTGCCCAGCGGGATCCGTTCCGCGTCGGCGATCTGCTGGGCCGTCATGCCGTAGATGCCGGCCATCATCAGGGCCCGGGCCTGGTCTCGCGGCAGCCGGGCCAGTGCGGCCCTGAGCTGGGTGGAGGCCTCGTCGGCCAGGGCCCACCGTTCGGGGGTCTCGGTGACGGCGTCCAGGAGGGGGTCGAGGTCCTCGGGTGCCATCGGTTCGGTCCGCCGGGCCCGGACGGCGTCGACGGCGAGGTTGTGGGCGATGGTGGTGAGCCAGGTCCCGACCGAGCCGCGGCGCGAGTCGTAGATCTGGGCGTGCCGCCATGCGCGCTCGAACGTCTGCTGGGCGACGTCCTCGGCGAGCTGCTGGTCCCCGGTGACCGCCATGGCGACCCCGAAGACCCGGTGCTGGAATCGCCGTACGAAGATCTCGGCGAGCTCCGGGTCTCCGGTGGCCAGCCCGGACAGCAGAGCCTCGTCCGGGAGGCGGCCGACGGGGAACCGGAATCCCGACACACCCCTGTGTACGTTCGACGGCCGCCAGGGGATTGCCCGCCCGCCTGACCGCTCGCCGCGGAAGATCACACCGCCATTGTCCGTCGGCCGGCCGGGCCCCGCACGCGGGTGCCGGCGGGTGCAGGTGGCCGTCGGCTGCCGTCAGTGGCCGTTCTGGGCCAGGCGCAGCAGATGGTCCGCGAGAGCCTGTCCGCCGGTCGGCTCACGGCTGATGAGCAGCAGTGTGTCGTCCCCGGCGATGGTCCCCAGGATGTCGTGCAGCTCCGCCTGGTCGATCGCCGAGGCGAGGAACTGGGCAGCGCCGGGCGGGGTGCGCAGGACGACCAGGTTCGCCGAGGCCTCCGCGGAGATCAGGAGTTCCTGGGAGAGGCGGCGCATCCGCTCCTCCTTGGCCGACTCCCCCAGCGGGGCGCGGGGCGTGCGGAAGCCCCCCTCGCTCGGCACCGCGTAGATCAGCTCGCCGTCGGTGTTGCGGATCTTCACGGCGTTCAGCTCGTCGAGGTCCCGGGAGAGCGTCGCCTGGGTGACGGTGAGCCCGTCGTCGGCGAGCAGCTTGGCGAGCTGGCTCTGCGAGCGCACCGGCTGCCGGTTGAGGATGTCCACGATCCGGCGGTGCCGGGCGGTCCGGGTCTGCGGCACCGCGGGCCCCGCCCCGCCCGACTGGTCGAACTCCTGCGCCTGGCTCATCGTCGTCTCAATCTCCGGATCATGCTCCGGATCGTCCGTCCCCGCTCGCTGCGTCGAGGATGCCGGGCAGGGCGCTCAGCAGCGCGTCCGCCTCGGCGTCGCGAAGGTTCAGCGGCGGCATCAGCCGTACGACGTCGGGAGCGGGCGCGTTCACCAGGAACCCGGCCTCCTGAGCCGCCTGCTGCACCTGTGCTGCCAGCGGCTCGGTGAGCACGATACCCAGGAGCAGGCCCGCGCCCCGGACATAATCGATCAACCCGTGGCCGAGACCCTCGATTCCGTCCCGCAACCGCTCGCTCTGCCGCTTGACGTTCTCCAGCAACCCCTCGTTCTCGATGGTGTCGAGGACGGCGAGGCCGGCGGCGCAGGCCACCGGGTTGCCGCCGAAGGTGGTGCCGTGGTGGCCGGGCTGGAGGAGCTCGGCGGCCCGGCCGAAGGCCACGGTCGCACCGAGCGGCAGCCCGCCTCCGAGCTGCTTGGCGAGGGTGACGACATCGGGCAGCACGCCCTCGTGGGCCTGGTACGCGAACCAGGTGCCGGTGCGGCCGGTGCCGGTCTGCACCTCGTCGAGGACGAGCAGCGCGCCGGTGGCGGCGGTGATCGCGCGGGCCGCCTTGAGGTAGCCGGGGGGCGGTACGACGACGCCGTTCTCGCCCTGGACGGGCTCGATGATCACCAGGGCGGTGTCCTCGGTGACCGCGGCCGCCAGGGCCTGCGCGTCGCCGTAGGGCACGTGGGTGACGTCGGCGGGCAGCGGGCGGAAGGGGTCCTGCTTGGCGGGCTGTCCGGTGAGCGCGAGGGCGCCCATCGTCCGGCCGTGGAAACCGCCGTCGGTGGCGACCATGTGGGTGCGCCCGGTCAGCCGGCCGATCTTGAAGGCGGCCTCGTTGGCCTCGGCGCCGGAGTTGCAGAAGAAGACCCTGCCGTCCCGGCCGAAGAGCTGGATCAGCCGCTCGGCGAGGGCGACGGTGGGCTCGGCCATGAAGAAGTTGGAGATGTGGCCGAGGGACGCGATCTGCCTGCTGACGGCCTCGACGATCGCCGGGTGGGCGTGGCCGAGCGCGTTGGTGGCGATGCCGCCGACGAAGTCGTGGTACTCGCCGCCCTCGGTGTCCCAGACCTTGACGCCCTCGCCGCGGACCAGGGGCAGCCGCGGGGTGCCGTAGTTGTTCATGAGCGCGCCCTGCCACCGCGCGGTCAGTTCCTGGTTGCTCATGACTCCCCCTCCGCGTCCGGCACGACCATGGTGCCGATGCCTTCGTCCGTGAAGATCTCCAGCAGGATCGAGTGCTGGACCCGGCCGTCGATGACCCGGGCGGTGGTGACGCCGTTGCGTACGGCGTGCAGGCAGCCCTCCATCTTCGGCACCATGCCGGAGCTCAGCTCCGGCAGCAGCTTCTCCAGTTGGGAAGCGGTGAGGCGGCTGATCACCTCGTCGGAGTTCGGCCAGTCCTCGTAGAGGCCCTCGACGTCGGTGAGGACCATGAGGGTTTCGGCGCCCAGAGCAGCAGCGAGTGCCGCAGCCGCCGTATCAGCATTGACGTTGTAGACATGTCCGTCGTCCTCGGAGCGGGCGATGGAGGAGACGACCGGGATCCGGCCGTCGGCGAGCAGTGCCTCGATCGCGCCCGTGTCAATCGCGGTGATCTCGCCGACCCGCCCGATGTCGATCAACTCGCCGTCGATCTCGGGCCGGTGCTTGGTCGCGGTGATGGTGTGCGCGTCCTCGCCGGTCAGCCCGACGGCGAGCGGCCCGTGCTGGTTGAGCAGGTTGACCAGCTCGCGCTGGACCTGCCCGGCGAGCACCATCCGTACGACGTCCATGGCGTCCTCGGTGGTGACCCGCAGCCCGGCCTTGAACTCGCTGACGATGCCGTGCTTTTCCAGCGCGGCGCTGATCTGAGGGCCGCCGCCGTGCACGACGACCGGCTTGAGGCCGGCGTGGTGCAGGAAGACGACGTCCTGGGCGAAGGCGGCCTTCAGGTCCTCGTCGATCATGGCGTTGCCGCCGAACTTGATCACGACCGTCCTGCCGTTGTGCCGGACCAGCCAGGGCAGGGCCTCGATGAGGATCTGCGCCTTGGGCAGCGCGGTGTGCTTACGGGTTGAGGACTTTCGCTCTTCTGAGTGATTGACCGTCATAGCCGACTTTCGGAAGAATTTCGGATCAGCCGCCGGGCGGGCGGTTCTGGCCTGCGGAGGCGGCGTAAGACTTATCCCGGTCTCGTCCGGGGCGAGCTGCCGCCGGTGAAACAGGAACCCTCGTCGGCGACGACGGGGACCCGTGACAACCAAGCGGGCACGTCAAGACGAGTACGCGCTGTTCTCGTGGACATAGTCGGCCGTCAGGTCGTTGGTCCAGATCACCGCAGACTCATTGCCTGCCGCGAGGTCCGCCACGATGTGGACCTCGCGGTAGCGCATGTCGACCTTCTCG
This sequence comes from Streptomyces sp. NPDC058457, assembly GCF_042720695.1. Classification (NCBI taxonomy): domain Bacteria; kingdom Bacillati; phylum Actinomycetota; class Actinomycetes; order Kitasatosporales; family Streptomycetaceae; genus Streptomyces; species Streptomyces sp. NPDC058457. The sequence goes on from NZ_JBHXLU010000008.1 coordinate 113,682, forward strand.
CGGTCCTCGCCGACCCCGCCGTTCTTGCACACCCAGACGCCGTTGATGGCGACGTTGAGCTGGTCGGGCTCGAAGGCGGCCCTGGTGGTGCCGATGGCGGAGAGCACACGGCCCCAGTTGGGGTCCTCACCGTGGATGGCGCACTTGAGGAGGTTGTTGCGGGCGATGGAGCGGCCCACCTCGACGGCGTCGTCCTCGGTCGCGGCGTTGATCACCTCGACCTTGATGTCCTTGCTGGCGCCCTCGGCGTCCCGGATCAGCTGCTGGCCGAGGTCGTCGCAGACGGCGCGGACCGCCTCGGCGAACTCCTCGTACCGAGGGGTGACTTCGCAGGCGCCGGAGGCGAGCAGCAGCACGGTGTCGTTGGTGGACATGCAGCCGTCGGAGTCGACGCGGTCGAAGGTCGTACGGGTGGCGGCGCGCAGCGCCTCGTCGAGGGCCTCGCTCTCGACAACCGCGTCCGTGGTGAGGACCACCAGCATGGTGGCGAGGCCGGGGGCGAGCATGCCCGCGCCCTTGGCCATACCGCCGACCGTCCAGCCGTCCTTCGTGACGACCGACGTCTTGTGCACGGTGTCGGTGGTCTTGATGGCGATGGCCGCCTTCTCGCCGCCGTGCTCGCTCAGGGAAGCGGCCGCGGTCTCGATTCCCGGCAGCAGCCTGTCCATGGGCAGGAGCACGCCGATCAGGCCGGTCGAGCAGACGGCGACCTCGATCGCGCCCCGCCCCAGCACCTCGGCTGCCTTCTCGGCGGTCGCATGGGTGTCCTGGAAGCCCTTGGGACCCGTACAGGCGTTGGCGCCGCCGGAGTTGAGGACCACGGCGGAGACCTGGCCGCTCTTGAGGACCTGCTCGGACCACAGCACGGGGGCGGCCTTCACGCGGTTGGAGGTGAAGACGCCCGCGGCGGCACGGCGGGGCCCGGTGTTGACCACGAGGGCCAGGTCCGGGTTGCCGTTCTCCTTGATCCCGGCGGCGATGCCCGCGGCCGTGAATCCCTTCGCTGCCGTCACGCTCACGGCGCAACTCCGATCGTGGTCAGCCCGGTGGACTCGTCGAGCCCGAGGGCGATGTTCATGCTCTGCACGGCACCGCCGGCGGTGCCCTTGGTCAGGTTGTCGATGGCGCTGATCGCGATGATGCGGCCCACGGCCTCGTCGTATGCGACCTGCACCTGAACGGCGTTGGAACCGTGGACGGACGCCGTGGCGGGCCACCGGCCCTCGGGGAGCAGGTGGACGAAGGGCTCGTCGGCGTAGGCCTTCTCGTAGGCGGCGCGCACGGACTCCCCCGTCACCCCGGCCACGGCCTTGGCGCTGCACGTGGCGAGGATGCCCCGGGGCATCGGCGCGAGCGTCGGCGTGAAGGAGACGGCGATCCGCTCCCCCGCCACCGCGCTGAGGTTCTGGATCATCTCGGGGGTGTGCCGGTGGCCGCCGCCGACCCCGTACGGGGACATGGAGCCCATGACCTCGCTGCCCAGCAGGTGCGGCTTGGGTGCCTTGCCCGCGCCGGAGGTGCCGGACGCGGCGACGATCACCGCCTCGGGCTCGGCGATCTGGGCGGCGTAGGCCGGGTAGAGGGCGAGAGAGACGGCGGTGGGGTAGCAACCGGGTACCGCGATGCGCTTGGACCCCTCCAGCGCGGCACGGGCACCCGGCAGTTCGGGGAGGCCGTAGGGCCAGGTGCCGGCGTGCGGGGAGCCGTAGAAGCGCTCCCAGTCGGCCGGGTCCTGCAGGCGGAAGTCGGCGCCCATGTCGACGACGAGGACGTCCGGGCCGAGTTGCTCGGCGACGGCGGCGGACTGCCCGTGCGGAAGCGCGAGGAAGACGACGTCGTGCCCGGCGAGGGCTTCGGAGGTCGTCTCCGCCAGGACGCGGTCGGCCAGCGGGAACAGGTGCGGCTGCAGCGCGCCGAGGCGCTGGCCCGCGTTGGAGTTGCCGGTCAGGGTGCCGATCTCGACCTCGGGGTGCGCGAGGAGCAGCCGCAGGACCTCTCCGCCCGCGTACCCGCTCGCTCCGGCCACCGCCGCACGTACCGCCATGTCCATCCTCCTCCAGATGGCATGACTATACGGTGGCATGCACTTTTATGCAACGCCCACCTCGGCGCCCCGTAAGGGGGGCGCGGGGCCGTATTGAATTTGCGACTACCGCCGCACGGGCGCGACCAGCCACGACGCAGCCGCAGACGACTACGCGGCCTCCACCTTCGGCAGCATCACCCATCGCGACACCACAAAGGTCACCGGAATCGCCGCAGCCGACGCCATCAGCGGAGCGAACTTGCTCGCCCCGTGCAACATGTCGACGATCACGTACACCCCCACCGTGGTGATCACGAAATTCGTCGCGTTGGTCAGCGGAAAGAGCAGGAATTTCCGCCAGGTGGGACGCGTCCGGTAAGTGAACCTGGCATTGAGAAAAAACGAGCCGATCATACTCAGCAGGAATGCGAGAATATGCGCGGCCAGGTACGGCAAATACATCAGAAAAAGCAGGTAAAGGCCGTAGTACGTCGCCGTGTTGACGACACCCACCAGTGCGAAGGTGATGATCTGCCCGGATATCGGGCGGGTGGGTCCGGTGGCGGTCGACAGGGTGGCGTTCGGCATCAGGGGATGAGGTCCTTCGTCGTGCCGCGGGTGCGGTCTTCCGTTCGGTCCACGTTCGTCGCCTTCACCAGGAAGTGCGGACGCCCCTTGACCTCGTAGTAGATCCGGCCGGTGTACTCGCCGATGACCCCGAGCATGATCATCTGTACGCCGGCCAGGGCGGTGACGGCTGTAATGATGGTGACATAGCCGGGCGTCTGTACGCCGTTGATCATCGCGGCGCCCACGATCCACGCCGTGTACGCACCGGCCAGGGCCAGCAGGGTCATGCCGAGGTAGAGCGCGGCGCGCAGCGGGCGGTTGTTGAAGGAGAGCAGCCCGTCGAGGCCGTAGTTGAGCAGGCTGCGGAACGACCAGGAGCTGCTGCCGTGTTCGCGCACCGCGTTCTCGTACTCGAAGGTGGTACTGGGGAAGCCGACCCAGGCGAACAGGCCCTTGGAGAACCGGTTGTACTCGGTGAGGCTCACGACCGCGTCCACCACCCGGCGTGACATCAGCCGGAAGTCGCCTACGCCGTCGACGAGTTCGATGTCGACCATCCGGTTGATGAGCCGGTAGTAGAGGCGGGCGGTGAGGGTGCGGGTGACGCGGTCGCCCTGCCGGGTGCGCCGGGCGATGACCTGGTCGTAGCCCTCGCCGCGCAGTTCGACCATCCGCTTGATGAGGGCCGGCGGGTGCTGGAGGTCGGCGTCCATGACGATCACGGCGTCGCCGCCGGCGTGCTTCAGGCCGGCCAGCAGGGCCGACTCCTTGCCGAAGTTACGGCTGAAGGAGACGTACCGGACCCGCGAGTCGCGGTCGGCGAGCCGGCTGAGGAGGGTCAGGGTGCGGTCGCGGCTGCCGTCGTCGACGTACACGAACTCCATGTCGTGGCCGAGCGGCAGGAGTTCGTCGGCGATCTTCTGGACCTGCTCGTGGAAGCGTTCTATGACGTCTTCCTCGTTGTAACAGGGCGCGACGATCGATATCAGCATGGGTTCTTCCCCCTGGGGACGGGTCAGTGAGCGGTGGTCGTGCGCTCGCCGGAGCGGATGGCGGTTCTACGGCGTACGGCCGAGACGGTGCCGATGAGGATCAGGGCCAGCAGCGAGGTGCCGCCGACGGCGGCGCCCAGGCGCAGACCAGGCGGGTGGAAGGTGCAGGTCAGGCTGGTGGCGGAGGCGCCCAGCGGGACGGCGATCAGGCCGTGGAACTCGCTCGCCGCGACCTCGTGCCCGCCGGCGGAGCAGCGCCAGCCGGCGATCCGCGGGGCGGCCACGACGGCGGTCCCCTTGCTGCCGGCGGGCAGTTCGGCGTGCAGGGTGCCGTCGGAGACGGTCACCTCGGTCGCGCCGGTGGACTTCAAATGCTGTACGGCGGTGCGCAGTCGCGCGGTGTCGAGGCAGCCGACCGCGCCCTGCGCCGGGACGCGGCTGAGCCGGTCGGGCTTGAGCTCGATCCGGACCTGTCCCGCGGCGCGTACCGTGCCGAGCGGCTGCATCGCGGCGATCTTCGTGTTCTCGGCGTCGGACCGGTACAGCTTCTGCTCGCCGCCACTGGCGAGTTGGGCGGTACCGGAGTAATGCGGTGCCCACAGGAAGACCGAACTCCCGGGCCGGCACTGCGCGGTGATCGTCTGCTCCCCGTCGACCAGCAGGCCTCGCGCCGCGTCGCCCCTGCGCACGCCGCTGAGGGTGGTGCGGGGCAGGGTGTAGACGCGTGCGCCGAGCAGGAGTTCCTGGTTGCGGTACGGGGACGGGCCGAAGGCGGCGGGGGTGGAGTGCGCGGCGGTGGGCCGTACCGTCACCAGCGGCGGGACGTCCTCGCGGGTCACGGTGGACGGGCCGCCGCCCTGGGGCAGCCACTTCTGGTGCGGGTCCGGCGGGTTGTGCACCCGGGCGCCCACCGAGAAGATCGCGTCGGTGACGGGGTTGTCGAGGCTCTGCAGGCTGCGGCCGCGCGAGGTCCAGCCGTCGCCGAGCGCGGTGAGGGTGCGGCTGAGGACGTCGGCGGTGAGACTGCTGTAGTACTGGGAGCCCTGGCCGCCGACCATCATGGGGTCGTTGCCGACGGTCTGGTCGCGGCCGGGGTCGGTGCGGTACGCGGGCCAGGCGTCGGCGCTCGCGACCGCGTCCGCCTCCTGCTGCTGGCGGTCGCCCCAGGGCGCGTAGTCGTCCATCTGGCCGAGCCGCATCCGGGTGGCCACGGCCGAGGTGGCGGCGGCCTCGCCGAACTGCGCGCCGATCAGCAGCGCCACGGCCAGGCCGGCCAGCACCGGCCTGCCGTTGCCGAGGCCGAGCAGCGCGAGCCCGCCGAGCGCGCCCGCGACCGCGAGCAGTACCACCGGCCAGGTGTGGTGGCTGTGCTGCTGGGTGAGGGTGCTACGGCTCGCGGCGGCGGCGATCAGGACCAGCAGCACGGCGGCCGCGCCGAGTGCCCGCCGGTCCGGCAGCCCGTGGGCGAGTGCCTGCCAGGCGGCGATGACCAGCAGGGCGCAGAGCACGAAGGCCTGCCGGTAGGAACTGCCGTTCGGGGCGGCGAAGGCGTGCCAGGCCAGGCTGGTCGGCGCCCACTGCAACGACAGGGCCACCACGAGCACCAGCACCGACCAGCCGGCCCGCACCCGGACCGGGACCTTCCGGTGGAAGGGCAGTGCGAGGGCGAGCACCAGCGCGGTGATGCCGACGTAGAGGGCCGGGGAGCTGTAGCTGTACGTGGTGGGCAGCAGCCGGGCGAGCAGGTCCTCGGTCCCGACCGGGGCGAAGTGGCCCTCGCGGCCCGGGTAGGCGTGCTTGGTGCCGGAGTACACGACGATCACCAGCGGCGCGGCCAGGCCGATGCCCAGTCCGACGGTCACCGCGGCCCGGCCGAGCACCGCCGGGGCGCGCCGCCACGGCAGTTCGGCGAGGACCAGCCGGAGCAGCAGCACCAGGGCGGCGCCGAGGGTGGCCATGTAGGCGGTGTAGAAGTTGGCGATCCAGGCGAGCGCCACGATCAGCACCCCGAGCAGCGGGCGCCGGCCGGCCATGACCCATTCGCCGACCAGGCACAGCAGCGGCAGCGCGATCAGGCCGTCGAGCCACATCGGGTTGTAGGAGGCGAGGGCGAGGCTCCAGCCGCACAGGGCGTAGGAGGCGCCCAGCAGGCCGGCCGCCCACCAGCGGCCGCGGCGCAGGCTGAGCAGCAGCCAGGCCATGGCGGCGCCGGCGACCGCCGTCTTCAGCACGGTGATCACGTACACCGCGAGGTCGATCTCGTCGCGCGGGAAGAGGGCCACAAGGAGCGCGAACGGACTGCTCACATAGGTGCCGAGGTCCGGCAGGAAGCCGGAGCCGTAGCCGGACTGCCAGTTGACGAGGAGGCCGCCGTCGGCCCTGCCGTGCAGCAGGTCCCACAGGTGGGCGTGGAAGGGCACGTACTGGTTGCCGAGGTCGTTGACGCCACGGGTGCGGGACCCGAACGGGTAGCTGCCGGCGACCACGTCGGCGGCACAGAACGCCACGGTGGTGAGAAGGGCCGCGAGCAGCGCGGCGGCCGCTCTCGGATCGGCGCTCCGCCATTTCGCGGAACCGGTTTCCCGTTCCTCTTCGCGCCCTGCCGGTTTCGCCCCCTGTTCGCGCCCGGCCAGGGTGGTGCGATTCATTCTGTGCGGCCCCCAGATAAAAAACGGGGGCGTCACTCCCCGCAGGTCGGTGTTTCGCCGACTTAGACGGAGTGAGGTTCCTGATGGTTGTGCCGCGCCTGTGAAGTAATAAGCCGAATTCCGAATCCATGTGCGCTATCGGAAAGAATTCGCGACTTCAGAGGGAACAGAAGATTTCGGGAACATGATTCGGAGGTTAACGAGCCCGTGCGGCGCCCGTGCCGGCGTCGTGGCGGACCGTGTCGCGCACCGCCGCCGGGGCGGGCCGGCGATGGGCGCGTTCGACGGCCTCGCCCCAGTACGTCCCCGTGACGATCAGCGTGGCCCCCAGGACGGAGAGCCCGGTGAGCCGCTCGCCGCCGAGGACGATGCCGACCAGCAGGGCCCACACCGGTTCGGTACCCAGCAGCAGTCCGGCGCGGGTCGCCGAGGTGCGCTGAACCGCCCAGGTCTGGGCGAGGAAGGCGAACAGGCCGCAGAAGAGGGCCAGGTAGAGGAGCTGGGCCCAGGTGACGGCACCCGTCCGGGCGAGCGCCGGCAGCCTGGGGGCCGCGGGCAGCAGGAACAGGGCGGTGCCGACGGCACACTGCACGGCGGTCAGCTGCAGCGGGCGCAGGGCCCGGCCCGCGGTCACCCGGCCGACCAGCACCACATGCCCCGCGCGGACCACGGCCGCCGCGAGCATCAGCAGATCACCGGCTCCGGGGGCGCGGAGCCCGTTGCCGGAGACCAGCAGTCCGACACCGGCCATGCACACCCCGGCGGCGAGGAAGAACCTCCCCGGCAGACCGACCCGGTCCAGGACAGGGGTGAGGACGAGGGTGAGGCTGATGATCAGGCCCGCGTTCCCGGCGCTGGTGTGGGCCACGCCGTACGTCTCCAGGACGAGGACGGCGGCCTGGGTGAGGCCGAGCAGGCAGCCGTAGGCCTTCTCGTCCCGGGTGAGGCCGCCGAACCGGCGCAGCACGGCGGCGCAGGCGAGCGCGGCGACGGCGTAGCGCAGGAAGAGGACGGTCGGGACGGGGAGGGCGTCCGTGGCGGTCTTGGCCGTCAGGTAGCTGGAGCCCCAGACGACGGCGACGGCCAGGAGCACCAGGTCGATGCGGCGGGTGGTCGGCATGCTGTTCACGATCCACGGCCTGCACGTTGAAGTAAACGACGACTTTCTCAACCAACCTTTTAGCGAAGCTACACTCAGCTCGTGGACGAACGGCAGCTGCGGGTCCTGCGGGAGCTGGGCGAACTGGGCAGTGTCACGGCGGTCGCCGAGGCGCTGCGGGTGACGCCCTCGGCGATCTCGCAGCAACTGCGGCTGCTCCAGCGCTCGATCCCGGTCCCGCTCACCGAGCGGGCCGGCCGCCGGCTGGTCCTCACACCGGCCGGGCAGGCCCTGGCGGAGGCGGCGATCGGCGTGGAGACGGCGCTGGCCCGGGCCCGCCACACCATCGACGCGTACGTCGACGAACCCGACGGCACGGTGTCGCTGGCCGCCTTCCACAGCGGAGCCGCCGCGTTCTACCCCTTGCTGCTACGACGGCTGGACCGGCCGGGCTCCCCCCGGCTCACCCTCCACGACGAGGACGTGGCCCAGGCCGACTTCCCGCCCCTGACCCGCGCCTACGACCTGGTCCTGGCCCACCGCCTGGACCACGCCCCGCCCTGGCCCCGGACCGCCACGGCCACCCCGCTGCTGCGCGAGCCGCTCGACATCGCCCTGCCGGCCGGCCACCCGCTGGCCGCGCGGCCCGCCCTGACCGCGCACGATGTCGCCGGGCAGCCCTGGATCACCGTGCACGACGGCTTCCCGCTGCTGGCCACGGTCGAGGCCATCGCGGCGGCAGCCGGGCGCGGGGTCGACATCGTCCACCGCGTCAACGAGATCGCCGTCGTCGCGGAGGTGGTCGCCGCGGGCGGCGGAGTCGCCCTGATGCCCCGCTGGACGTCCCGTCCGCACCCGGGCGTCATCCTCAGACCGCTCAGCGGCATCGAGGCCCACCGCCACATCGACGTACTGCACCGCCCCGAACGCACGGCCCGCAGGGCTGTGCGCACCGTTCTCGGCGAACTCGTCGCGGCCGCGGAGGTCATCCGAAGCCGGGGTCACGGCTGACCGGGATCCCGCATGTCCGGGTGCGCTCCCGCAGCCGCCGCTGCCGGCTTGACCTGGAGTGCGCTCCAGCTCCTAGCGTTCGGGGCGTGACCGTGTCCGATGAGATCCGATGCGAACGGAAGAGCTGACATGAGCGAGAGCAGCACCCGCGACGAGCGTTTCGCCCGCGGCCTCGAGGTCCTGGGCCGGGTCGACGGCGGCACCGGGCAGCGGGTCCTCGACACCCTGGCGGACATCAGTCCCGAGCTGGGCCACCAGGTGGTCGCCTGGGGCTTCGGCGAGATCTACTCCCGGCCCCAGCTCCCGCCCCGGGACCGGCAGCTGGTGACGCTGGGCATGCTCACCGCGCTGGGCGGGTGCGAGCCCCAGCTGGAGGTGCACATCAACTTCTCCCTCAACGCAGGGCTCACCCCCGAGGAGATCGTCGAGGCACTGCTGCACTCCGCCGGGTACTGCGGTTTCCCCAAGGCGCTCAACGCCACCCTGGTCGCCAAGAAGGTCTTCGCCGAGCGCGGGCTGCTGCCGGTCGGCCAGCAGCCCGCGCAGGACGCTAACTCTGCCTGATCCGCAGGAAGGTGACCGAGTCGGCCGGGAAGGTGTACGTGAACCGGTCGGCGACCCCGGTGAAGGTGGACGTGACCGGGGCGACCGCGGTGGTCGTCTCGGTGTTCACCGCGTCGGGCGCCGCCGCCAGCGTGGTCACCCTGGCCTTCCTGGCCACCTTGGCGCCGCCGAGGTCGATCGCCGTACGGGCCGCCGCGGACTGGGCGTTGACGACCTTGACGATCAGGTCGCCGGTCTTCCGGTCCTCGGTGACGACCTGCCGGAACGGCTCGGCCGGCTTGTCGTCGGTGAAGCTGCCCCACTCCCGGCCGTCGAGGGAGAGGGTGACCTGGCGCCCCCGCACCTTGATGTCGACGTCGTAGGCCCGGCCGGTGTCGACCGACCCGGGCTTGGCGATCAGCGTCGACTTGCCGCCGTCGACGGCCTGCTCGACCGCGGTCTGGGTGTTGTTCCAACCGCCGATGTTCCACCAGTAGTAGTTGCCGGTGTCCTTGACGCCGAAGGCGACGAGGAAGCCCTCCTTGCCGGACTTCTTGACGGCCTTCACGTGCAGGTCGTAGTCGTGCCAGGACGGGTCGCCGGCCGTGACCATGGTGTTCTCGGCGGTGTCGGAGGTCTCGACGTACTGCCCGTCCTGCACCGCCCAGCTGCCGCCACCGGTGTGCGTCCACTGCGACGCGTCACCGGAGAAGTCGTCGGTGAGCAGCGTGTTCCCGTCGGCGCCGGTCACCTTGACGTCGTCGTACGCGGCGCTGGTGTTCCAGGTGGACAGGCCGACGGCGCCGGTGATGGGGGCGAGCAGGGAGGGGGTGCCGGTGGCCGTGGAGGGCACGACCCGGTCGCCGACGTTGTTCATGAACAGCTTCTGGACCTCGTAGTTGGCCGAGCCCCAGGAGGCGTGGTTGTTGAACCACACCATGTCCGGGCTCCACTGGACGTAGTCCTCGTTGGCGAACAGCGGCGCGTAGGAGGCCAGTTTCACGACGTCCGCGTTGCGTTCCAGGCCGGTCATGTAGGCGGCCTCGGCGAGACCGTTCTTGAAGCTGTTGCCGCCGGAGGCGTACTCGCCGACGAAGACCTTCGGCCCGCTCCGGTCGTAGGAGTCGTAGCGGTCGTTGTTCTGCAGGAACCACTGCGGGCTGTTGTAGTAGTGCTCGTCGACCATGTCGACCTTGGCGTCCTTGTTGAGTTGCCAGGCCGTGTCGAAGGTCGTACCGGAGTCGTCCGGACCGGAGTTGGAGATCACCTGCATGTAGGGGTACTTCGCCTGGATGGCCGTCCGGAACTGGGTGAAGCGGGCGAAGAACGCGGCGGGCAGGTTCTCCTCGTTGCCGACCTCGATGTGGGTGAGGTGGAAGGGCTTCGGATGGCCCATCCCGGCGCGCAGCCTGCCCCATTTCGAGGTCACCGGGCCGTTGGCGAACTCGATGAGGTCGAGGGTGTCCTGGATGTGCCGCTTGAGCAGCGCATCGTCGTCGACGGCCTGGTTCTGGCCGCAGCCGGTGACCAGAGCCGGCACCACGGGCAGCGGCATGGCACCGACGTCCTCGGCGAAGCGGAAGTACTCGTAGTAGCCGAGGCCGTAACTCTGGTTGTATCCCCAGAAGTTGGCATTGGTGGCGCGGGTCTCGACCGGGCCGACGGTGTCCTTCCACTGGTACGACCGCTTGCGCTGGTAGCCGGAGGCCTCGCTGTAGTCCTGCATCGAGCCGGTGTTGACCAGGCAGCCGCCGGGGAAGCGGACGAAGCCCGGGTGCAGGGCGGCGATCTTCTCGGCGAGGTCCTTGCGCAGGCCGTTGGGCTCGTGCTTGTAGGTGTCGCGCGGGAAGAGGGAGACCATGTCGAGCGCGGCGGCGTCGGCCGTGGCCACGGTGAGGCGGCCGGCGGAACTGGTCCGGGTGGCGGTGAAGGTCGCCTTGTACCGGGCCCAGCCGTTCTTCTTCACGGCCACCTGACGGGCGGTGGCGAGAGCGCCGCCGGAGTCCTGCAACGACACGGTCAGTGCCGTACGGCCCGCGGCGCGGGCCCAGACCGAGAAGTCGTACTTCTTGCCGTCCTCGACGCGGATCCCGGTGTTGTAGCCGGAGTTGGTGACGGCCGAACCGGCGGACAGGGAAAGGTAGTTGCGGTTGCGGGCGTTCAGGCGACCGTCGTCGTCCACGACCTGGGCGCCGCCCGTGACCGTCCAGGCGGTGAGCGGGGTGTACGACTTGTTGTCGTCGGTCGAGTACTCGAAGGACCGGTTCTGGACCAGCTCCGCGTACAGACCGCCGTCGGCAGCGCGGTTGATGTCCTCGAAGAAGACGCCGTACATCGTCTTGTCGATGCCGGCGCCCGGAGTGGCCGGGTCGACGGTGATCGCGTAGTCGGTGACGTCCTCGGCGTGGGCGGGGGCCGGCAGGAGGCCGGCAGCGAGGAGGAAAGCGCTTACTCCAAGGCCGAGTCTCAGCCGGGTGCGCGTGGTGCGTGACATGGATACTCCGCGGCTCGTGAGGAGAATTGCGTCATTCGAAATATCGGACAACGGTCAGCACTTCGAACGGCAAGATAGGTAGAGGGTCATGAGCGCGTCAATGGGGCGGGGGCGACGGGCGGCTCTGCCGAGGGCGGGGGCGGCGTAGGGTTGTGGGCCGACGAAGGGACGACCGTGGGCGAGTTCTGGCCGGTGGCGGACGTACTGGCCCATCTGGCCGGGCGGTGGCGGGTGGACCGGACCGTGCGGGACCTGGCGAGCGGGGACGAGGGCCGCTTCGAGGGGGCCACGGTGTTCCGGCCGCTGGACGGCGGCGGTCTGCTGCACGAGGAGGCGGGGACGTTCACCTGGCAGGGCGTGGCCCGGCCCGCCGAACGCACCCTGCGCTTCCTGCCCGGCCCGCGCCCCGGCACGTCGGACGTACGCTTCGCCGACGACCGCCCCTTCCACGACCTGGACCTGACGTCGGGGCGATACGTCGCCGACCACCCCTGCTCGGCCGACCTCTACCGCGGCGAGTTCACGGTCCACGACGCCGACCACTGGCGCACGGTATGGCGGGTCGGCGGCCCGGCGAAGGACCTGGTTTTGACGACCGACTACGTGCGCGAGCACTGAGGGACGGTTCGGCAGCGCCCCGCAAGGGGCGCGGGGAACTGCGCGACCAGCCACAGCGCGCCGCAGCCGACGACGTCACGGCGCTCCCAGCGGAGCTACCTGCGCGAAGCCTGAGCCGACGCCGTGTCGAAGCGCAGGTTCCAGCGGCCGCCCCGACCTGTCACCGTGGTGGTCGAGAGCGGGCGCACGTCGATGTTCCAGTAGGTGGACGGCGGCGCCTTGAGGGCGTAGACGAGGGCGGCCCGGATCACCGAAGGCTCGGCGACGGCGACGATGCGGCCGCCGTCGTCCACGGGACGGGTGTCGAGCCAGCCGCCGACCCGGGAGATGAACGCCAGCAGCGACTCCCCGCCATGCGGGGTGGCGCGCGGGTCGGTGAGCCAGGCGTCCACCTGGTCCGGCTCCCTCGCCATCGCCTCGCCCAGCGTCAGCCCGCGCCAGCGGCCCATGTCACAGTCGCGCAGGGCGAGCTGGACCAGCGGCGCGTAGCCGAGGACGTCGCCGGTCGCGCGGCTGCGGGGGGTCGGCGAGCAGTAGCGCAGCTCGGCCGCCGCGAGGGGCAGCAGCTCACCGGCGACGCGCTGCACCTCGTCCCAGCCCGCCGTGTCCAGCGGGCGGTCGTCCTCGAAGCGCTCCGCGAGCAGCGGTGAGCTGCGCGCGGCCGCGACGAACGTGACCCGAAGTGGCATGCGGCGATGGTGTGACGCGCATGTGCGCAGGTCAAGGGCGATCGGCCTGTGAGTTGTGGGACGTGGAGGAAATGTTACTCAAAGGTCAGGAGGTGTCCGACAAGTCGGCCGGAATGTCACTCGGGCGACGTGTAGTAGAGCGCCATCCACTGGTCCGGGTGTTCGAGCGGGGCAAATCCGAGCTTCGCGTAGACCCCGTGGGCGTCGTGGGTGGCCAGCAGTACGCGCCGCACGCCGGACGGCCGCAGGTGCTCGCGGACCGCCCCGACCATCGCCGTGCCCACGCCCTTGCCGCGCACCGACGGGTCGACGTACACGTCGCAGAGCCAGGCGAACAGCGCCCCGTCGGTCACCACGCGCGCGTACGCCACCTGCTCACCGGTGACGCTGTCGTAGACCCCGAAGTTGAGCGAGCCCGCCATCGCGCGCTCCTGCTGCTCCGGCGGGCGGCCGGTCGCCCAGTAGGCGTCGGTCGACAGCCAGCGGTGGACGCGCTCGACGTCCACGCGGTCGGTGTCGGCGGAGAACTCGTAGCCCTCGGGGAGGCCTGGTGCGTCGCTCATGCGGGGATCCTCGCCGGTCGGGGCCCAGGCGTCGATCGGATTTCAGGGTCTGGGACGCAGCACCTCGTCGCACGCGGCCCGCAGCCGTCGTACCCCCTCCAGGATCTCCCCCGTCCCGGCGACCGCGGCGAAGCTCAGGCGGACGTGGGCGGCCGGGGGCTCGGCGCTGAAGTACGGGCGGCCGGGGGTGATGGCGACGCCCGCGCGGAGGGCGGCGGCGGTCAGCGTCGCGTCGTCGGTGCCGTCGGGGAGGCGCGGCCAGAGGTGGTAGCCGCCGGAGGGGATGTACGGGAGGACGAGTTCGGGGACGTGGTGGGCGAGGGCGCCGGTGAGTGCGTCCCGGCGGGTCTTCAGCTCGGCCGCGAGGTTGCGCAGGTGGCGGGGCCAGGCCGGGGAGCCGACGAGTTCCAGGGCGGCTTCCTGCAGCGGGCGGGGGACGAAGAAGGTGTCGACGATCTGGATGGCGCGCAGGCGTTCCAGGACCGGGCCGCGGGCGGCCAGGGCGGCCACCCGGAAGCTCGGCGAGGTGGCCTTGGTGAGCGAGCCGACGTGGACGACGACTCCGTCGGGGTCGTCGGCGGCGAGCGGGCGGGGCAGCGGGCCGGCGTCCGCGTGCACCAGTCGTCGTACGAAGTCGTCCTCGATCACGAACGCGCCGGCCTGGCGGGCGATGTGCAGCACCTCGGCGCGGCGGTCGGGGGCGAGGACCGCTCCGGTCGGGTTCTGGAAGAGGGGCTGGCAGACGAAGACCCGGGCGCCGGTGGCCTTGAAGGCGTCGGCGAGGAGGGCGGGCTTCACGCCGTCGGGGTCGACCGGGACCGGGACCGGGCGCAGGCCGGCGGCGCGGGCGATGGCGAGCATGCCGGGGTAGGTGGGCGACTCGACCAGGACCGGGGCGCCGGGCGGGGCGAGCGCGCGCAGGGCGGTGGCCAGGGCGGACTGGCCGCCGGACGCGATCAGTACCTCGGCGGCGGTGACCGTGCCGCCGATGTCCCGCGCGAACCACTCGCGCAGCTCGGGAAGGCCTTCGAGCGGCGGCCGGCCCCAGGTGCCGGGGCGGCGGCCGGCCCGTGCCAGTGCCGCCGCCAGCGCGCGCTCGGGCTCCAGGGAGGCGTGCAGGTAGCCGCCGCTGAGTTCCAGCACGCCGGGCGGCGGGGCGGCGAGGCAGACCGTGACCCCGGAGGCGTCGACGGTGCGCGGGACCACGTCGAGGGCGCCGTCGGCGCTGAGCGCCACCTCCTGCCAGGAGGTGTCCCCGGTGGGCTCGGCCGCGGTGCGCGGCGGGGCCTTGAAGGCACCGGCGCCGGGGCGGGTGACGACCAGCCCCTCCGCGACCAGCTGGGCCAGCGCCCGGGAGACGGTCACCGGACTCACCCGGAACCGCTCGACCAGGGCCCGGCTCGACGGGAGCTTTCCACCAGGCGAGTAGCGGTCGAGATCCCCTCGCAGCCGTTCCGCCAGTTCCAGCACACTGCTACGCTCTTGCATGAGAGCACAGAGTAGCGCTACCAGCCCGACTTCGATAGCGGTCAGCACGCCCGCAGCCGACACCCCGGCCCCTTCCCCGGCCGGCTCCCCGGCCGTCCGCTCCGCCCAGCGGCTCGGCACGCTGCAGGCCGCGCTCGGTGTCGTCGCCTTCTCCCTCACCTTCCCGGCCACTGCCTGGGGCCTGGAGGGCTTCGGGCCGTGGGCGCTGGTGGCGGTGCGCAGTGTGCTCGCGGCGGCCATGGCGGGCGGCTGCCTGCTCTTCCTGCGGGTACGACTGCCCGAGCGCCGGCACTGGGCGGGGCTGGCGGTCGTCGCGGCCGGGGTCGTCCTCGGCTTCCCGATGCTGACCACGCTCGCCCTGCAGACCTCCACCACCTCGCACGCGGCGGTGGTGGTGGGCCTGCTCCCGCTGACCACCGCCCTCTTCTCGGCCCTGCGGATGGGCATCCGTCCCTCCCGCACCTTCTGGGCGGCGGCCCTGGCGGGCGCGGCGGCCGTGCTGGCGTTCACGGTCGCCCAGAGCGGCGGGGCGTTCACGGCCGCCGACGGCTGTCTGCTGGCGGCGCTGGTGGTCTGCGCCGCCGGTTACACCGAGGGCGGCCGGCTGGCCCGGATCATGCCGGGCTGGCAGGTCATCGGCTGGGCGCTGGTGTTCTGTCTGCCGCTGACCGTGCCGGCCGCGGTGGTCGCGCTGTCGTACGAACCGGTCGTCTGGAACGCGCACGGCGTGGCCGGTGTGCTGTGGGTGGCGGCGGGCTCGCAGTTCCTCGGCCTGGTGGTCTGGTACCGGGGCATGGCGGCGGTCGGCATTCCGAAGGCCAGCCAGTTGCAGTTGGCCCAGCCGCTGCTCACACTGGTGTGGTCGGTGCTGCTGCTGGGCGAGCACCTCACCGCGGCCGCTCCACTCACGGCCGCCGCCGTGCTCGTGTGCATCGCCGTCACCCAACGATCGCGATCATGAGGAGGCCCTGGAGATGCGTGCATCCGAGGGCGACCAGCTTGTCCAGCACGGCAGGGTGGTCGGACAGCACGACCAGGTCTCGGAAATCGTCCAGGTACTCGGCCCCGAGGGCAACCCGCCCTACCGGGTCCGTTTCGAGGACGGCCACGAGGCCATCATGTCCCCCGGTCCCGACTGTCAGGTCAGGCACCGGGAGACCCACCGGCAGAAGTAGCCCGCGACGAGACGAGGTGATCGCCGGCCGCTCGCGGTCAGCCCGGCGGAAGCGCGGGCTGCTGGTAGTGGTCGGCGACCACCCGTGACAGAGCCCCGATCGGATCGGCGGCCACGTCCTTGGCCGCGAAGTAGACATGCCCGCCGACCTGCGGGTACTGGTCGGCCAGAGTGAGATGCCGGGACAGCTCGGCCGGGTTCTGCCAGGCCGAGGGGGCGTCGGCGGCCCCTGCCTGGTAGAGCGCCTCCCCGATGTACAGCGCGGTCCCCGACCCCTTGGCCACCCCCGCCCACCAGTCGACCACCTTGGCGTAGTCCGCGGCGGAGTTGCCGATCTGCCAGTACACCTGCGGGACGATGTAGTCGATCCAGTTGTTCTGCACCCACTTCCGGGTGTCCGCGTAGAGGTCGTCGTACGTCTCGACGCCCGCCTTGGTGTCCGAACCCCGGGAGTCGGTGGTGGCGTTGCGCCACACCGCGAACGGGCTGATCCCGAAGCGGGTGCCGGGCCGCAGCTTCTTCACCCCGTCGGCGATCTCGGTCACCAGTTTGTCGATGTTGTCCCGCCGCCAGGCCGCCCGCGACGAGAAGTCGCCGCCGTGGGCGTCGTACGCGGCGTCGTCGTCGAAGGTCTGGCCGGCCACCGGGTACGGGTAGAAGTAGTCGTCGAAGTGGACCGCGTCCACGGGATACCTGGCGACCGCGTCGAGGACCGCCTGCTCCACGAAGGTGCGGACGGCCGGGATGCCCGGGTTGTAGTAGAGCTTCCCGCCGTACGGCACCACCCAGTCCGGGTGCTTGCGGGCCGGGTGCGAGGCGACCAGCTTGCCCGGGTCGGTGTTGTTGGCGATCCGGTACGGGTTGAACCACGCGTGCAGGTGCAGGCCCCGGGCGTGCGCCTCCTCGACGGCGGTGCCCAGCGGGTCCCAGCCGGGGTCTTTGCCCTGGGTACCGGTGAGGTACTGCGACCAGGGCTCGTACGGCGAGGGCCAGAACGCGTCGGCGGTGGGCCGCACCTGGAACATCACGGTGTTGAGCCGGTAGTGGACCGCCTTGTCGAGGAAGGCGGTCAGCTCCTTGCGCTGGTCCGCTGCCGACAGCCCGGTACGGGAGGGCCAGTCCCGGTTGGAGACGGTCGCCAGCCACATGCCGCGCATCTCGGTGGCCGCCCGGCGGGGCCGCCCCGACGGCCCGGCCGGGGCCGGTGCGGCCGACGCGCCCGGTGCCGCCGACGCCACCAGGGACAGCGCCGCCAGCGCGAACGCCCTGCGAGACACTCGTGCCATCGTAAGACCCTCTCACTCTCCGGATCCGCTCGATCACGGATCGCCTCCGCGGCACAGGATGCCCCCACCCGGACGATCGATCATCGATACTTACGGGTAACGTGCACGAACGGAGCAGGCGCCGGATCCGGAGGCCTGCGGGCCGCCCGTAGATCAGCGAAGGGGACGATGTGACCGACATCGAGAAGGTCGGAGTCGTGGGCTGCGGCCAGATGGGAGCGGGCATCGCCGAGGTCGTCGCCCGCGCCGGTCTGGACGTGCGGGTCGCCGAGACCACCGGCGAGGCCCTGGAGTTCGGCCGCACCCGGCTGCACAACTCCCTGGCCAAGGCCGCCGAGCGCGGGAAGATCTCGGCGGAGGAGCGGGACGCCACGCTGGCCCGGCTGAGCTTCACCACGGACCTCGGCGAGTTCGCCGACCGCGACCTGGTGATCGAGGCCGTCGTCGAGAACGAGCAGGTGAAGACGGAGATCTTCCAGGTGCTCGACCAGGTGATGACCCGCCCGGACGCGATCCTGGCCTCCAACACCTCCTCGATCCCGCTGGTGAAGCTGGCCGTCGCCACCTCCCGCCCCGACCACGTCGTCGGCATCCACTTCTTCAACCCGGCCCCGGTGCAGAAGCTGGTCGAGCTGATCCCCGCGCTCACCACCTCCGAGGGCACCATCAGCCGCGCCCAGGCCTTCGCCGAGAAGGTGCTCGGCAAGCACGCGATCCGCGCCCAGGACCGCTCCGGCTTCGTGGTCAACGCGCTGCTGGTGCCGTACCTGCTGTCGTCCATCCGGATGTTCGAGTCCGGCATCGCGAGCCGCGAGGACATCGACAACGGCATGGAGCTGGGCTGCGCCCACCCGATGGGCCCGCTGAAGCTGTCCGACCTGATCGGCCTGGACACCATCGTCTCCATCGCGAACAGCATGTACGCCGAGTACAAGGAGCCGTTGTACGCCGCTCCCCCGCTGCTCCAGCGCATGGTCGAGGCGGGCCGGCTGGGCCGGAAGACCGGCTCGGGCTTCTACACCTACGGCTGAGCACACCCCGCCGGTCACAGGGAGCGATGTACCACGGGCCCAGCACCGTCACCGGTGCCGGGCCCGCGTGTTTCACACACCGTGTGCACCAGGGGCACGCATATGCCCTTCGCACACTCTCCCCACGCGCTCACCAGGCGAGTTCACTCTTCATGCGCATGTAAAGGGATGCGGAACAACACCCTCGATCACGCAAAGGAGTGGACCGTGACCGCCGAACCGGAGCATCCCGTGGTCCAAGGAGAACTCGCAGAGTTACGCCGTCGCCTCGATGTGGCCTACGCCCAGGTCGAGGGAGGGCTGAACCTGCTCAGTCACCGGACCAAGGAGACCGCCAAGGAACTGGACGAGCTCAACACCCGCCTGGCCTCACTGGAACACGCCCGCTGGCCCCTGCCCTCCATCGCCGCGCTCACCGCACTGGGCGCCCTCGTCGTCACGGTCTGGCAGGCACTGGCCCACTAGTCGTCAGTGAGCCTCATGTGATGCAACAGGAGTAATGCGGCCGCCATGTTGGCGGCCGGGACCTCCCCGCGGGCGATCATGTCCGGGACCAGCTTGAGAGGGACCCACTCCCGGCGGTCCGATTCGAAGTCGTCCACGGGGTGTCCGACGTACTCGCCCTCGTCGGACCAGTAGATGTGGTGCCGGGCGTCGGTGAGGCCGTTGGACGGCTCCACGGTCATGAGATGGTGCAGGGTCCCCGGCCGCCAGCCGGTCTCCTCCTCCAGTTCCCTGGCGGCCGCGACGGCGATGTCCTCGCCGTCCTCGACGACTCCCGCCGCGAGTTCCCAGCCCCAGCTGTCGGTGATGAAACGGTGGCGCCACAGGAGGAGGACCTCGCCCGCCTCGTTGACCACCGTCGCCACGGCCACGGGCCGCAGCCGTATCAGGAAGTGGTCGAGGTGCCGGCCGTCCGGCAGCTCGACATCTGCGAGATTGACGCTGAACCAGCGGTTTTCATACACAGTTTGTTCGTTCTGTTTCGTCCACTGCACGGTTCTGCCACCTTCCGCCGAGTAAGTGGCAATATCGCAGCAGCGGCTTTGAAGGCCTACCGCGCCTAGAGCGGTACGCGCAGTGCGCCGTCGATCAGTTCGGCGGCCTCGGCGGTTCCGGAACCGCCGCTGCGCACCAGGTGCTCGCGTACCGCGCGGAGTCTGTCGCGCAGGCGCTGGGACTCCATCCCGCGGGCCTGCTCGGCCATCTGCACGGCCATGGCCACCGCGTTGTCGGCGTTTCCCTGGCGCAGTTCGATGGTGCTCAGCATGGCGAGCCGGTGCACCCGGCCCCGGTCGTGGGCGGGGTTGTCGACGGCGGCCGCGGCATGCTCGCGGGCGGCGGCGAGCTCGCCGAGGCTGAGCAGCGCCTCGGCCACCTGCACATTGACCAGGCCGGGCTGGACATAGCCGGTCTCGTCGGGTTCGTGGCCCCGCCGGATGCGTTCGGCGGCCGTCTCGGCCCGCCGGATGCAGGACAGCGCGCTCGTGCCGTCGCCGAGGTGGGCGTACGCCTTGGCCTGCATCGCGTAGAGGTCGGAGGCGAGGGCGGGGGTGATGTGCTTGCCGGCGGTGCGCAGCGCGGCCTCCGCGAAGGCGACGGCCTGCCGGAACTCCCGCATGAACAGCGACTGGTTGACGAGCAGCGCGATGACGTAGGCGCCGAGTCCCCGGTCCCCGCTGGCCTTGGCGAGGCGCAGCGCCTGGT
The DNA here is from genome assembly GCF_042720695.1 of Streptomyces sp. NPDC058457. Taxonomy (NCBI): domain Bacteria; kingdom Bacillati; phylum Actinomycetota; class Actinomycetes; order Kitasatosporales; family Streptomycetaceae; genus Streptomyces; species Streptomyces sp. NPDC058457. Next base: position 133,621 of record NZ_JBHXLU010000008.1, read on the forward strand.
GGAAGTAGCGCTGGGCGAGCCCGTGCGCGTCCGAGTCGTATGCGCAGATACCGGCGATCGCCACCAACCCGCCGGTGGCGCGGTGAAGTTGACGGCCCGTGGCATCCGTGTAGCTGCCGCGCAGCAGCGGTGCCGCCTCGGCGTTGAGGAAGCCGATGATCCGGGTGCGGGTGGCCATGCCGCCGGCCTTGCGGTACATCTGTTCGTAGTGCGCCCGGGCGGCACGCAGCATCTCCAGGTCGGCCGGGGTGACCCGGTGCCGCCCGCCGCGCGAGACGTCGACGTCCTCGGGCGGGTTCTCCCACTCCCACACCGGCATCACTGCGGGCGTGCCGGTGACGGCGGGGGCGCCGAGTATGTGCGGGCGCTGCTGTTCGTCGGAGCGCCACAGGGCGGTGGCCCGCTCCACGAAACCGGAGAGCGAGGTGGCGTGCGGGACGCTGGGCTCGCCGGGGACGCCGAGCCCGATGTCGTCGAGGGTGACCTGGCGGTGCAGCCGGGCGGCGAGCACCTCGCAGATCAGGTCCGGCACCTGACCGCGCGGCCGCTGGCCCTTCAACCACCGCGCCACGGCGGTGTGTTCGTAGCGCAGCGAGAGTCCACGGACCCGGCCCGCCTGGTTGACATGGGCGGCTAGACCGGCGTGCGAGATCCCCGCCTCGTCCAGGATCGCGTCGAGCAGAGAGTTGGGCTGCATGGATGCCCCCCGAGTGGCCTGGTGCCGTCAGCGTAGTGCGGTTGCGTTCACACGGGGTGTGAACGAAGTGCGCGCATCCGTAGCGTGCGCGCACTGTCGCGGAGAGTGTCGGACCGGTTGACTTAACTGCCTCGCAAGAGGCAGGCCGGGCCGCCGGCTCCCCCTCGTACAGTGCGGTGGCCTGGCCGTTGGCTTGGCCGACGACCAGAAGAGGGGGCCGTTAGAGGTGGTTCGTCGGCTCCGGGTGCGTTGTGGTTACTCGCGCAGTTCCCCGCGCCCCCAAGAAGGGGTATTGGTGCTGGCGCTCGTTGCGCAGCACAAGGAGTGCGATGTCATCAGTCGGGCGGCCGTTGGTGTGGTGGAGCAGGGCGGTGAAGACCGTGCGGAGAATGGTCTGGGGGGAGACCGGGCGGTCCCGAACCGCGTCCCTGAGCGCTTCCGGCAGGGAGAAGAAGTGGCCCTTCGGGCTTCTCGCGTCCTCCGCGCCGTCCGTGTAGAGGACGAGTGACTCGCCGTCGAGCAACTGGCCGCAGTCGGTGGCGGTCAGATCCGTCGGCAGCGGGAAGGGCCCGAGGGGCGGTAGTGGATCGGCCGCTGACAGGGGCTCCACTCGCGCACCGCTCAGCACGTACGGCCATGGGTGGCCGCAGTTGATCGCCCGAAGCCCGCCGTCTCCCGCGATCTCCAGCAGCAGAACGGTGACGAACTCCTCGGCCACCGGGCTGTCGGGATCCTGGCCGCTGGACGGGTGCTCGGCCCTGGCTCGTTCTCGTAGGTGTCTGGCCAGGGCGCGGTCCAGGCGGCCGAGCACGCTGCCCAGTTCGGGTTCGTCGTGGGCGGCCTCGCGGAAGCTGCCGAGGACGGCGGCGACGGTACCGATGGCGGACAGTCCGTGCCCGCGTACGTCGCCCATCACGACCCGTACGCCGTGTTCGGTGGCGACGGCCTCGTAGAGGTCCCCGCCGATGCTCGCGCCCCGGTCGGCGGAGAGCTGGGCGGCGGCGACGCTCAGCCCGGCGAGCCGGGGTGGCAGCGGCCGCAGCAGCACGCTCTGCGCGGCGCCGGCGACCATGCGGGCCTGCCGCAACTCCCGGAGCAGGGCCCGGCGGACATGCAGTATCAGCCCGGTGCCGACCGCGAAGAACACGGCGCTGGTGACGATCCGCGCACCGAGCCCGGTCTGCTCGGCCAGCGGGCATCCGAATTTGTAGCCGACCGCGACGGCGCCCCACACCGTGGGCAGCCCCAGGGCGAGAGCACGGCGCCCGGGCCGTGAATTCGTCCGGGGCCGCCTGCTGCGGGGAACTCCGGCTTTGCTGCGGATCATGCCGATGGCCCCCATGTAGGCGCCTGACAGAACAGACGGACCGACCCCGAAAGGCCGGTCCGATTCTGTCGACGGCATGCCCCGAAAGGGCCATGTCTCGGATGGATCTCACCCAAATGAGTGACCACCAACGAGACACCCGCATTTATGCAGGTAGCAGTACATGTAAGCGCCCTCGCGGACGCGCCCGTTCAGGGGCGCTGGGGGTACCCCCGGCCGAAGGCTGGGGGAGGAACTGCGCGATCAGCCACGACGAAACCCGCACCCGGCCGAAACGCGCAGTCCCCACGACGCTAGCCGCGCAGCACCGCTCCCGTACGCTCCCCGGCAAGGGCGACAGCCGCATCGCGAGCAGCCGACGCCTCTTCGACGGTCAACGTCCGGTCACCCGCCCGGAACCGCAGCGCATACGCCAGCGACTTCTTCTCCTCGCCGAGCTGCGCAGCATTCTCGTACACGTCGAACAGCCGGATGGCCTCAAGGAGTTCACCGGCACCTTCACGCAGCGCCGCCTCGACCTCCGCCGCCGGCACCGGCTTGTCCACCACGAGGGCGACATCCTGCGTGGCCACCGGGAACGTCGAGATGCTCGGCGCCTGCGGAGTGCCGTCGCCGACCCGCTCCAGGGCGTCCAGGTTCAGCTCCATCGCGCAGGTGCGCGCGGGCAGCCCCAGGGCCTTGAGCACGCGCGGGTGCAGCTCACCGGCGTGGCCCACGACCTGCTCGGCGCCGTCGGCGACGACCACCAGATCGGCGCACCGGCCGGGATGCCACGGCCCGTACTGGCCCTTGCGGACGATCAGCTCGGCCCCGGCCTCACGCGCGACCGCGCGCCCCGCCTCGACCGCGTCGGCCCAGTCGGCCGGACGGCCCTTGCCCCACCAGCCGGCCTGCTCCCGGGCGCCCGCGAGGACGACGGCGACATGGCGCGGCTGTTCGGGCAGCACGGCGTTCAGCGCGGCGAGCTCCGCGTCGGTCGGACGCCGGTCGACCGGCAGGTGGCCGGCGACGCCCTGCTCCTCGCGCGGCAGGAAGACCAGGCCGGTCTCGAACAGCGCCAGGTCGTGCGCACCGCGCCCGTCGTTGCGGCGCAGCGCACCGAGCAGACCCGGCAGCAGCGAGGTGCGGAGCGCGGGCTCCTCGTCGTTGAGCGGGTTGGTGAGCCTGACGACACGGCGGGCCGGGTCGTCGGCCGCCAGACCGAGCTGGTCGAAGACCTGCTCGCCGACGAACGGGTAGTTCGGCGCCTCGACGTAGCCGGCCCCGGCCAGCGCGCGGCCCACCCGGCGGTGCAGGCGCTGCCGGTGGGTCAGGCCACGGCCGGCCGGCGGCTTGGGCAGCGTGGAGGGCAGGTTCTCGTAACCCTCCAGGCGGATGACCTCTTCGGCCAGGTCGTTCTGCTCAAGCAGGTCGGGCCGCCAGGACGGGACGGTGACAAGCAGCTCGTCCTGCCCGTAGACGTCGCAGCCGACCTCCTGGAGGCGGCGGACGACGATCTCCCGGCCGTACTCGACACCCGCGACCTGGTCGGGGTGGTTCGCCGGGACGGTGATGGTGTGCGGCGCGGACGGCGCGATGACCTCGGTGACACCCGCCTCGGCGGTGCCGCCGGCGAGCAGCACCAGCAGGTCGACGGTGCGCTGCGCGGCGGCGGCCGCGGCCTGCGGGTCGACCCCGCGCTCGAAGCGGCGGGAGGCCTCGGAGGACAGCTTGTGCCGGCGGGCGGTGCGCGCGATCGCGACGGCGTCGAAGTGGGCCGCCTCGATGACCACGTCGGTCGTGGCGTTCTCCACGTCCGCGTGGTCGGCGATCTCCGTGTTGGCGCCGCCCATGACGCCCGCGAGACCGATCGGGCCGCGGTCGTCGGTGATCACCAGGTCTTCGGCGTGCAGCTTCCGCTCGGTGCCGTCGAGGGTGACGATCCTCTCGCCCTCGGCCGCGCGGCGGACGCCGATGGTGCCCTGGACCAGGGAGCGGTCGTAGGCGTGCAGCGGCTGGCCGAGCTCCATCATCACGTAGTTGGTGACGTCGACGGCGAGCGAGATCGGACGCATGCCGACCTTCTGCAGGCGGCGCTGCAGCCAGATCGGGGAGCGGGCCTCGGGGCTCAGACCGGTGACGGTGCGCGCGGTGAAGCGGTCGCAGCCGAACGGGTCGGAGACCTGGACCGGGTAGCCGAAGGCGTTCGGTCCCGGCACGTCGAGAAGGGCCGGGTCGCGCAGCGGCAGGCCGTAGCCGATGGCGGTCTCGCGGGCCACGCCGCGGATGGACAGGCAGTCGCCGCGGTTGGCGGTGACGGCGATGTCCAGGACCTCGTCGACCAGCTCCAGGAGCTCGATGGCGTCCTTGCCGACCTCGGTCTCCGGCGGCAGCACGATGATGCCGTGGGTGCCGTCGTCGCCCATGCCCAGTTCGTCGCTGGAGCAGATCATGCCGTGGGAGGTCTTGCCGTACGTCTTGCGCGCGGCGATGGCGAAACCGCCGGGCAGCACCGCGCCCGGGAGCACGACCACGACCTTGTCGCCGACGGCGAAGTTGCGGGCGCCGCAGACGATCTCCTGGGGCTCACCCGTGCCGTTCGCCGTACCCACGTCGACGGTGCAGAACCGGATCGGCTTCTTGAAGCCGTCCAGCTCCTCGATGGTCAGTACCCGGCCGACGACCAGGGGGCCCTTGAGGCCGTCGCCGAGCTGCTCGACGGTCTCGACCTCCAGACCGGCCGAAATCAGCTTGGCCTGCACGTCGCGGCCGGTCTCGGTGGCCGGCAGGTCGACGTACTCCCGCAGCCAGGAAAGCGGGACCCGCATCAGATCTCCATCCCGAACGGCCGGGTGAACCGGACGTCACCCTCGACCATGTCTCGCATGTCCTCGACGTTGTGGCGGAACATCAGCATCCGCTCGATGCCGAACCCGAAGGCGAAGCCGCTGTACTTCTCCGGGTCGACGCCGCAGGCGATGAGCACCCGCGGGTTGACCATGCCGCAGCCGCCCAGCTCGATCCAGCCCTCGGAGGAGCAGGTACGGCAGGGCCGGTCGGGGTTGCCGACGGACTCGCCCTTGCAGACGTAGCAGAGCATGTCCATCTCGGCGGACGGCTCGGTGAAGGGGAAGAAGTTCGGCCGCAGCCGGGTCTTCATGCCCTCGCCGAACAGCGACTGGACCATGTGGTCCAGGGTGCCCTTGAGGTCCGACATGGTCAGGCCCTCGTCGACGGCGAGCAGCTCGACCTGGTGGAAGACCGGGGTGTGGGTGGCGTCCAGCTCGTCGGTGCGGTACACGCGGCCCGGGCAGATCACGTAGACCGGCAGCTCACGGTCGAGCAGCGAGCGGATCTGGACCGGCGAGGTGTGGGTGCGCAGCACGACCCCGGACTCGGTGCCGCCGGACCCGCCATTGGATGCGGTCTGCACGAAGAACGTGTCCGCCTCGCCGCGGGCCGGGTGGTCCGGGCCGATGTTGAGGGCGTCGAAGTTGAACCACTCGGCCTCGACCTGCGGACCCTCGGCGACCTCGTAGCCCATGGCCACGAAGATGTCCTCGATGCGGTCGGACAGCGTGGTCAGCGGGTGGCGGGCGCCGGCCGGGACGCGGTCGTACGGCAGCGTGAGGTCCACCGCCTCCTCGACCAGCACCCGGGCGTCGCGCTCGGCCTCCAGCTCCTCCTGTCGGCCCGCGAGGGCCTTGTTCACCGCGCCGCGGGCCTGGCCGACCAGCTTGCCGGCGGCGGCCTTGGCGTGCGGGGGCAGCGCGCCGATCTCGCGGTTGGCGAGGGCCAGCGGGGAGGCGCCGCCGGTGTGGGCGACCTTGGCCTCCTGGAGCGCGTCGAGGGAGTCCGCGGCGGCGAAGGCGGCGAGCGCCTCGTCCCGCATGCGCTCGATCTCTTCCGGTTTCAACGCCTCGACCTCGACAGGGTCGTACGACTTATTCGGTGCCGACATCTCTTCCCGTGCTTCCGATTGTCCCCCAGCTAACGCTGGGAGGTGCCCCCAGGCGGATGGTCCCCAAGACCGTTGATCGGCCATGTGGAGGACACAAAGGTGCCAAAGGCCGAGTCTAACGGGGTGGAGGTATTCGAAGAGCCCGTGGGCCGTCAGGCGAGATACGCCGGCGCGCTCACGGGCAACGTAAATCGGAACTCGGCGCCGCCGCCGGGGGCGCGTCCGACGGTGATGGTGCCGCCGTGGGCCTCGACGATGCCCTTGACGATGTACAGCCCGAGACCGGTGCCACCGCGCTTGCTGCCCCGCCAGAAGCGGGTGAAGACGCGGTTCATGGATTCCTCCGGGATGCCGGGCCCTTCGTCGCTCACCGTGACCGACGTGCCGACGTCCTCCCCTTCGCGCGGGGACGCCGTGGCCGTGATGTCGATGGTGACAGTTCCCTCGCCGTGCCGCACGGCGTTTTCGATGAGGTTGCTGAGGACCTGGTCGACCTTGTCCGGGTCGGCCCACAGCGCGGGCAGCGGCTGCTCGACGCGGAGCAGGAAGCGGTCGGCGGGCTGCCCGGCGGCGACGTACGCCTGGATGTGCCGTCCGACGGCGGCGCCTATGTCCACGGGTTGCCGACGCACTTCGAGCCGCCCGCTGTCGATCCTCGAAATGTCGAGCAGCTCGGCGATGAGCCGGGTGACCCGGTCGGCGTCCGCGTCGACCGTCTCCAGCATCAGCCGTTTCTGGTCGTCGGTGAACCGTTCCCATTTGGCGAGCAGGGTCGCCGTGAACCCCTTGACGGAGGTCAGGGGCGAGCGCAGCTCGTGCGCGACGGTGGCGATCAGCTCGGCGTGACTGCGTTCGGTACGGCGCCGGGCCTCGGTGTCCCGCAGCGATACGACGACTCGGCGGACGGGCCCGGTCGGCTCGGCCCGCACGTACCTGGCGGACACCAGCACCTCCCGGCCGCCGGGCAGCAGGAGGTTGCGCTCCGGCTGGCCGACCCGGATGGCGAGGCCGCCGTAGGGGTCGGTGAGCTGCCACCAGCGCCGCCCCTCCAGGTCCTCCAGAGGGAGGGCCTTCTCCAGGCGCCTGCCCAGGGCGTCGGCGGGGGCGGTGGCGGTGATGCGGGCCGCGGCGGCGTTGAAGCAGACGACGAGACCGTGCTCGTCGGCGATCACCAGGCCGTCGGGCAGTTCGTCGGGGTCGATGCCGAGCCCGGTGAGGGCGCCGTGCCGGGGTGCGGGTACGCGGCCGGTGCCGTGGCCCCCCGGCGCGTTGCTGGTGCCGACACTCATCCCCGTACTCCACCTCTCAGACGGCGCAGCAGGCCCCCGAGCTGGTCACCCTACTAGCTCTCGGTGACGGAACGGCACCCTCCGGAGGCGCGCTGTGCACGGGCCGATGCGTAGAGACATACGGCGGCGGCGGTGGCGAGGTTCAGGCTTTCGGCCTTCCCGTGGATCGGGACGCGCACGACGGCGTCCGCCAGCGCGCGGGTCTCCTCCGGGAGCCCCCAGGCCTCGTTCCCGAACACCCACGCCGTGGGCCCGCCCATGGTGCCCTTGTCAAGCTCGTCGTCGAGGTCGTCGGTCCCGGCCCCGTCGGCGGCGAGGATCCGCACGCCGACGCCCTTCAGCCCGGCCACGGCCTGCTCGACGGGCACGCCGACGGCGACGGGGAGGTGGAAGTGCGACCCGACGGAGGCCCGGACCGCCTTCGGGTTGTACAGGTCCACGGACGCGTCGGTCAGGACGACCGCCTCCGCCCCGGCGGCGTCGGCGCACCGCAGCACGGTGCCGGCGTTGCCGGGGTCGCGGACGTTGGCGAGGACGGCGACGAGCCGGGGGCGGGCGGCGAGGATCTCCTCGAAGGGGGTGTCGAGGAACCGGCACACACCGACCAGCCCCTGGGGGGTGACGGTGGTGGAGATGTCGGCGATGACGTCCTCGGAGGCGAGGTGGATCCGGGCGCCCGCGGTCCTGGCCTCTCCGATGATGTCGGTGTACCGCTCCGCGGCGTCCACGGTCGCGAACAGCTCGACGAGCGTGGGCACGTCACCGACCCGATGCCCGGCCGCCTCCCGCACGGCCTGCGGCCCCTCGGCAAGGAACAGCCGCTCCTTCCCCCGGAAGTTCCGCCGCTCCAGCCGCCGGGCAGCGGCGACACGGGCGGAGCGGGGAGAGATCAGCTCGGGGGTGGGCATCTTCGTTCTTCACCTTCAGCAAGAGGTTTCCCGCCGCAACGGCGAGCTACCACGACGTACCTTTTCGGCGGTGCCGAGCCCCGGGCTGGGGCAATGGTTTCACTTGCCCGCGTTTGCGGGGTGCCGCCGCGCCCACCCGTGCCGCCCTGCGGCACGCCTGCCCGCAGCTGGGTCAGCTGACAAAGCGCCCGCGGCTGTAGCGCCCCTTCAGGGGCGCGGGGAACTGCGCGACCAGCCCCCCACCGGCCCGCGGCCGAAGAAACAGGCTGCGGCAGCAACAGCAGGACCCGCAAGCCATTCAGCCTGCGGGTCCTTCAGTCACGTCGGCCTAGAGCCAGCGCAGCGTCACGCCGCCTTGGGGGCGTTGACATCCGACGGCAGCGCCTTCTGGGCCACCTCGACGAGCGCCGCGAAGGCGTTGGCGTCGTTGACGGCCAGCTCGGCCAGGATCTTGCGGTCGACCTCGACGTTCGCGGCCTTCAGACCCTGGATGAAGCGGTTGTAGGTGATGCCGTTGGCGCGGGCAGCGGCGTTGATGCGCTGGATCCACAGCTGACGGAAGTCACCCTTGCGCTTCTTGCGGTCGTTGTAGTTGTAGACCAGCGAGTGGGTGACCTGCTCCTTGGCCTTGCGGTACAGGCGCGAACGCTGACCGCGGTAGCCGGAGGCCGCCTCGAGGATCGCCCGGCGCTTCTTGTGGGCGTTGACTGCCCGCTTGACGCGTGCCACTTTTTACTCCTTGTAGCGGGGCCGCGGTTGGACTCACGCGGCCCGGAAACGACTTGGGTCCCGGTACTTCTGACTCAGGGCGCCGGCAGGCACCCGCGGGTCACTTGCCGAGAAGCTTCTTGATCTTCGCGGCGTCGCCCGGGGCCATCTCGGCGTTGCCGGTGAGGCGGCGCGTCACGCGGGACGACTTGTGCTCGAGCAGGTGGCGCTTGCCGGCACGCTCACGCAGGACCTTGCCGGAACCGGTGACCTTGAAGCGCTTGCTGGCACCGCTGTGCGTCTTGTTCTTCGGCATAGCGCCGTTATCTCCTCGTCGGTGGCGCTCCGGTGCCCGGTCGTGAAACCGGGCACGGTGGAACGTCGTTCTTGTATCGGTTACATCCTGGGACTCGCGCCCCTGGTGCTGACCTGGGGCGTTGACCCCGGGGTCACGCCTCGGCGGGCTCCTCGGCAGGCGCCTCGGCCTCGACCTCGGCAGCGTCGACCTCGTCGGCGTCGAGTTCCGCGGCGTTCTGCGAGCGGCCGGGGTTGGCCTTCGCATCCGCCTTGCGGGCCTCCTGCGCCTGCCGGGCCTCGGCCATGGCCTCGGTCTTCTTCTTGTGCGGACCGAGCACCATGATCATGTTCCGGCCGTCCTGCTTCGGGTTCGACTCGACGAAACCGAGGTCCTGGACGTCCTCCGCGAGACGCTGCAGCAGTCGGTAGCCCAGTTCGGGCCGGGACTGCTCGCGACCACGGAACATGATCGTGATCTTGACCTTGTCGCCCTGCTTGAGGAACCGGACGACGTGACCCTTCTTGGTGTCATAGTCGTGCGGGTCGATCTTCGGCCGGAGCTTCATTTCCTTGATGACCGTGTGCGCCTGGTTCTTGCGCGCCTCACGGGCCTTCATGGCCGACTCGTACTTGAACTTCCCGTAGTCCATGAGCTTGCAGACCGGCGGACGCGCGCTCGCCGCTACCTCAACCAGGTCGAGGTCGTACTCCTGCGCAAGCTCCAGCGCCTTGGCAAGCGGAACAATCCCGACCTGCTCGCCGCTGGGACCGACAAGTCGCACCTCGGGAACGCGAATCCGGTCGTTGATGCGGGGCTCGGTGCTGATGGATCCTCCTCGGTAGCACCACGCGGCGGTCTGGCGGACAGCCACGTAACGTCTGTTTTCGTAAGACCTAACCGCACCGAAGCAGAAAAAATGCCCCAGACGATCACAGGCGGGGCTCCTCGAACTACCGGAGCACCGCCGCGGGGATCGCGGGGCGCACTATCGGACGGATCGCCGTCGCCGTAGCGGCGAAGCAACCGTCTGACCGGTGACCTGCCGCCCGAGAGGGTGGTCAGGTGGGAGTTCGGAGCCTCCACTTGTGGGCCGGTTCAGCTAGCGGTGAGGCATACCTGTCCGGCCGGTCGTCACACAAGGCTAGCAGCAAAGCCGAGGCAGGGCTAATTGAGACGACCTGGGGCTAAGTAAGAGCCCCCTCCCCCCTGCGCCTATCGTGTGGGGCATGAGTGAGACGCCCCTTCCCGGCCCCGGTGACGCCGAGCAGCCCGACTTCGACGAGATGACCCGCGATATCGCCGAGGTCCCCGCGGTCGAGGTGATCGTGACGGTCGCCGTCAACCTGATGAGCGCCGCGGCCGTGAAGCTCGGTCTGACCGAGGAGGGCGACAAGTACAAGGACCTGGACGAGGCCCGCAAGCTGGTCACCGCCCTCGCCGGGCTGCTCGACGCGTCCGCGACCGAGATCAGCTCCTTCCACGCGGCCCCGCTGCGGGACGGCCTGAAGTCGCTGCAGCTGGCCTTCCGCGAGGCCTCGATCGTCCCGGACGAGCCGGGCCAGGGCCCCGGTGAGAAGTACACCGGACCGGTCTACGGCTAGTAGCTCAGCTCTCTCTTACGTACAAGGGCTCGCCCGGAGGCGTGGTCCCGGCCGGCAGCAGTGCCAGGTCGAGGCCGCGCACCAGGCGGGCCCTCAGTGTCTCGTCGGCGGCGAGCCGCTCGGCGACGGCCCTGGCGGCCTCGGCGGGCGGCGCGGCGGCCGGGTCGAGGACCAGCGCCAGCGTGCCGTCGGCGGAGCCGGGCCCGAGATGGGCGCGGAGCACGGCGGGCTCGGCGGCCACCGCGGCCCGGACGGCACCGACCACGGCCGGGTCGGCGAGCGGGTCACCGGTCGTACGCCCCTCGGCCAGGGCGAGCAGCGTGGCACCGGTCAGTTCGAACGGCACCGGCCCCGACAGGTCGAGGACCACCGTGTCCGCGTTCTCGTGCGCGGCCGCCTGGAGCGCCTGGTGCAGGGGAACGGCGACGGGCCGGGCCGCCGGGTCCCAGCGGGCCAGCGAGGCGGTGGAGGTGAAGGCCGGCAGCGCGGTGCGGTGGCCCGCCTTCAGGGTGGGGACGGCCATGTCGCTGGTCTTCTCGCGGCGCAGCCCGTTCTCGTCCTCCTCCACCTCGCCGAGGACGGCGACCACCGGAACCAGCAGCCGGGCGCCCTTCAGCGCCTCCAGAACCGGTCCGACGGCGCTGCGGTCCCCGGCCCAGGCGGCCAGCGCGGCGGTCAGCCGGGGGTCGGCGGAGCCGTCGTCGTCGGAGTAGCCGGAGTCGGGAATGTTCTTGTTCGCCACGGTCCCCGACCCTATCGGTGGGATGCTGCTGCGCTTGTGCGGCCCCCGAAACCCGTCCGACACGGGTTTCACCGGAATCTCAGATTTCCCTGACCTACTTCTAACGTCCAGCAAACGGCTCACACAGTCCCCGCCCCGAGCATCGCGGGCATGGAGTCCCCCAGAGCCACCTCAGGATCCCGCCGGGCCCGCCGCCGCGGCCGGCCCCGGCGCCGGGCCGTTCTCTACGTCTCCCTCGCCACGGTCGCCGTCGTCGGCGCCACCGCGGCGGGCACCGTGTACGTGAAGGCGCACGCGCGCGACAACGCCGTATCCTCGGCGGCGTCGCCGGCGCCGTCCTCCTCGGCCTCGGCCGCGGCGAGTGAGGAGGCATCGGTGGAACCCGTGACGGAGCCGGCCGTGGACCGGGACGCGCTGCTGAGTTCGGCGCTGGGCAAGGTGACCGTGCCGTCCGGGGCGAAGGTCTCGGCGGCCGTCCTCGATCTCGACTCCGGCGACAGCGCGGCCTACGGCGACTCGGCCTTCGACACCGCGAGCATCGTCAAGGTCGACATCCTCGCGACACTGCTGCTGCAGGCGCAGGACGCGGACCGGCATCTGACGGCGACGGAGAAGGCGTACGCCACGAAGATGATCGAGAACAGTGACAACACGTCGGCGTCGCAGCTGTGGGACATCATCGGCAAGGCGGCGGGCCTGGACGCCGCGAACAAGCGGTTCGGGCTGACGTCGACCGAGGGTGGCGACGGGGCGCTGTGGGGGCTGACGCAGACCACCGCCGCCGATCAACTCACCCTGCTCCAGCAGGTGTTCGGGGACGACTCGAAGCTGAGCGAGGCCTCGCAGGCGTACATCCAGGGGCTGATGAAGACGGTCGAGTCGGACCAGCGGTGGGGCGTCTCGGCCGCCGCCGACGGTTCGGAGTTCGCGCTGAAGAACGGGTGGCTGGCGCGCAGCACGACGGGGTTGTGGGACGTCAACAGCATCGGGCGGGTGACGGTGGACGGCACGGACTACCTGGTCGCCGTGCTGTCCAAGGGGACCGTGAGCCAGGCGAAGGGGATTTCGCTGATCGAGGCGGCTGCGAAGGCGGCGGTGGGCTCCTTCACCGAAGCCGATTCGTCCGCGTCGGCTTCGGCCTCGGCTTCGGCTTCGCAGTAGCGGGTCGGCGAGGGGGCTGCTCGTGCAGTTTCCCGTGCCCCCTGGGGCGCGCCACCCCGAGGGGGCGTTTCAGAGGGCGTCGTGGGAGTTGGCGCGCAGGGTGCCCGTACGGCTCAGAGCACGATGTCCACGTCGTACGTACGCAGCCAGTCGTCGAGTTGAAGCGTGGTCTCCAAGGCGGCCCGGCTCATTCCGTTCTCCAGTGCGGCGCCGCGCACGACGTCGGCCAGGCGTTCGCGGAGCGGGCGGCCTTCGTGAACCCAGGGGAAGGTGGGTGAGAAGACCGCGTCGGGGTCACGCTGCCAGCGGTACCCACCGAACACCTCGTCGCCGCACTCTCCCGAGAGGGCCACGGTGGAGTGCCCGCGCACGATGCCGAACAGCATGTGCAGCGAGGCGTGTTCGTCGCCCTTGGCGATCGGCAGATCGTATGCCTTCAGGACGGAGTCTCGGCCACAACAACGGAACGTCCGTCCACACCGATCCACACCTGCTCGGCACCGGCGCCTTCCGCTACGGCCATTCCGCCGAGGTGCGCGGCGTGATCGTCGCCGCCAGTTCCCGGAGCACCGATCAGGACCTGTACGAAGCCTCCCGCCTCGCCGCCGAACTCGTCGAGGAGATCGCCGCCCGCCACCACGAGTACGAGTGGCGCCACGGCGAGACCGACTGGCTCTCACCCGACGAGCAGCCCTCCGCCCTGTACAACGAGATGCTCGCCTGGTTCCCGGACCACGGAGACGACTGACGCGGGTCCTTTGGCGGCCCCTCAGGGAGTCGGCACGTTTCAGGTGTTCCTGCGCCGTTGCCGCCAGAGAACTCCCGCCGCCACCACCAGCACCCCGCCCGTGCCGCCGGCCAGCGGGGCTGCCCAGTCCGATGCGCTCGTGGCCTTCTCCTGCGGGTCCGGGCCGGAGCCGAAGTACTTCTTGCTGTACGACGCGGACGTCAGGTTCTGCGTCTTCAGGCCGGCCGCGGCCTTGATCGCCGCCGCCGGGTCGATCATGCCGAAGCCCCGGGAGTCGTCGCGGCCGCCGGCCGGGGCGTCACGGGCGGTGTCCTCCAGGAGTTTCTTGATCTGGGCCGGGGTGAGGCCCGGGTGGGCGGCCTTGACCAGGGCCACGGCGCCGGAGACGAAGGCGGAGGCGGCGCTGGTGCCCCAGCCCTCGTAGTACTTGTGGTCCGGGTCGGCGATGACGATGTCGACGCCGGGCGCGCTGACCGTGGCGTACCAGCGGCGGGTGGAGAAGTCGGCGCGGGTGCCGAACTTGTCCACCGCGGTGGCGGCGATGACGCCCGGGTAGGCCGCCGGGTAGGAGATGTGGTCGCCCTTGTCGCCGCCGTTGCCGGCCGAGGCGACGACCACCACGTCCTTCTTCAGGGCGTACTGGATCGCCTCGTCCTCGCTGGGCTCGGGGTGCGCGGAGTCGGAGTCGTCGCCGAGGGAGAGGTTGATGACGTCGGCACCGTGGTCGGCGGCCCACCGGATGCCCTCGGCGAGGGCGTTGCCCCGGGTGGAGCGGGCCTTGCCGCGAGCGCTGTCGCCGTCTTCGAGGATGACCCGGACGGGGAGGATCCTGGCCTCGGGCGCGACCCCCATCACGCCGTCGCCGTTCCCGACACCATGACCGTGACCGGCGATGATGCCGGCCATGGCGGTGCCGTGCCGGGCCCAGGTGCGGTCACCGGGCTCGGCACCGAAGCCGATCATGTCCTTGGCGGTCAGGACGTTGCCGACGAGGTCCGGGTGGTCGGCCTCGACGCCGGTGTCCAGGACGGCGACGGTGATGCCCTTGCCCTTGGTGGTCTGCCAGGCCTCGTCGAGGTGCAGGGCGGACAGGCCCCACTGCTGGGCGCGGATGCTGTCCGCGTACGCGGTCGTGGACGGCAGCAGGGCGAGCGAGCCGGCGAGCAGCAGGCTCACCGCGGCCCCGGTTGCGCGGCGCTTCATGAGGGCTTCTCCGTTGCCGGTCCTGCGATGTTCTGGCGCAGTCGCCGTTCGATCCGGTCGGCCAGGCCCTGCGCCTCGTTGCCGAGGCCGGCCTGGGCCGCGGCCGTGGTGGCACCGGACGTCTCGGCGTCGGCGGCGGGCTGCGGGGTGTCGACGGTGCGGCCGTCGGCCCAGCCGGAGACGGCGTAGGCGACGACCGGCGCGTCGGTGAGCACGGAGATCGTCCAGGAGGCGCGCTGGTGCGGCCCGAACCGCTCGGCGGCGGTGTTCTTCGCCGCGTACGGGCGGGGCAGCAGGTCGGTACGGCGGTCCAGCCGCTCGTCGGTGAACCGCTTGGCGAGGGCGGTCATCCCGGCCGAGTCGGCCTTCGTGAACAGCAGGCCGACGGTCGTCACATAGCTCTGGGTGGCATCGGTGTAGGTGGCGCGGATCAGGCGCTGGCAGCCGACGGGGGCGAGCGCCTTGCGCAGCAGCGGGTCGAAGGCGTCGGCGCAGCCGCCGGCCGGGGCGACGGCGATCCGGGTCCAGGTGCGGTCGGCTCCGCCAGGGCCGGCGCCGGTGCCCTGCACGGTGGGCGGGAACAGTTCGTCGACCGGCACGTTGTGCCAGAGACCGGAGGTGGTGCTGAAGCTGGTCGCCGCGGTCGTGTCACCGCCGTCGTCGGCGATCCAGCCCCCGGTCACCGCGCCGCCGATGAGTCCGAGGCCGAGCACCATGCAGGCGGCGGCAGCGGCGGTACGAGGCGCCACGCGACCGACCAACGACAGCCCCCGACCACGCTCGTCGTACCCCTCGGGCTCACCGAACGTCACAACGGGCCGCTCCCGGCCGGGAGTTCCCGCAGAGGCGCTCCAGGACATGGCGGGGTCCGGGGCGGGGCCGTGGGGGTGGGCCGGCGGGGCGGTGTCGCGGTAGGAAGGAGGAGCGGTCGCGGGACGCGGCGCGGTGCCGGAGTCCCGGTGGGCCGGAGCAGTCGAAGGCCGCGGCGGCGCTCCCGCCGCGGACCGTGCGGGAGCGTCGACGGCCGGGAACCCCGTACCGGTCGCCGACGAGGCCGCGGGACGCGCCTGGGCACCGCTGTGCGCAAGCCCCGTCGGACGCGGCGGGCCGGAGGGCGCCTGGGCACCGGGCCGGTGCGGCGCATCGGCCCCCGGGACCTTGCCGGGCTGTGCCGGAGGCTCGGCCGGACGCGGCGGAGCAGCGGGCCGCGGGACGCCCGTCGGACGCGAGGGAATGCCGGTCGCCACAGGTTCGGCCGGACGCGAGGCGGCACCGGATGCCGGAGGGCCGGCCGGACGCCGCGGTGTGCCGGTCGCCGCAGCGCCCGTCGGTCGCAAGGAATCGCCGCTCGCCGCAGGCTCCACCGGACGCGACGCGGTATCCGCCACCGCAGGGTCCGCCGGACGCGGGGGTGCGACGGCCGCTGGAGGACCGGTCGGACGCGAGGCGGCACCGGATGCCGGAGGGCCGGCCGGACGCCGCGGTGTGCCGGTCGCCGCAGCGCCCGTCGAACGCGAGGGATCGCCGCTCGCCGCAGGCTCCACCGGACGCGACGCGGTACCCGCCGCCGAAGGATCCGCCGGACGCGGGGGTGTCCCGGTCGCCGGGGGGCCGGAAGGACGCGGCGGTGTGCCGGACGCCGGGGCGTCGGCCGGACGCGGTGAGGTGCCGGCGGCCGGGGGCCGGGGCGGGCGGGGCGGCGGTGGGGTGGCCTTCGGGGGTGTCGTGGGGCGTGGCGGGGCCGTCGGTACCGGGAACGTCCGCATGTGCGGGCTCCAGGCGCTGCCCGAGTCCGGCGTGCCGATGGCGCCGGCCGGGAAGTCACCGCGGGGCCGCTCGAACCGTCTGGGCCCGGACGCACCGGACGTGCCCCCGGCCGGGTCGCTCGACGGCGCGGCCGGGCGCGCGGCCGACGGCCCTGCGGTGCCGCGCCGCTCGTCCGGCGACGGCTCCGTTTCCTCCGCCGTGCGGAGGGGGCGCAGCGAGGTGGTCGGTTCCGGCCCGGGCTGCGTGCGTCGTGGCGAGGGGCCAGGACCGTACGACAGCCGGAACGGCGCGGTACGCCCGGTCTCCCGCCCGGAGGACGCGGGCGGCACCGGTCGGCCGGACTCCCGGCCCGAGGACGTCGGCGGCACGGCCCAGCCGGTCTCCCGGTCGGAGGGCGCCGGGGGCAGGTCCGGGAAACGGGCCGAGGCCGGTGGCGGCGGGGGCGCGGTGGCCGCGCCCTGGGGCGGCGGGCCCTGGGGCGGACGGAAGCTGGGATAGCGGGGCCGAACGATGCGTTCGGCGGACGTCGAGCGGCCGACGGCCCGGTCCCCCGCATCCTGATCGCCCTGCCCCACCGCACCGCCCCGACTCGTCCGGTCATCACGACTCTGCTGCCCGCCGGGCCGTCCCGGCAGCTGGTCCTGCCCGGTGGTCCCGGCCCCACCGGTGGATACGTCCGTCCGCTGCGACCGGTTCATCCGGCTCGGCCGGTCGAAGAACCCCGGCCGGTCCACGCGGCCGGCCGCACCGGACGCGTGCGGGACATCGCCCTTGCCGGTCCCGCCGTTCCCCGGCCGGGTTCCGTCGGCGGTCGGCGCGGGCTCCCCCGGGGAATCCGTCGGGACGGGGTCGGGCGAAGGCCGTCGCGGGATCGGGGCGTGCCGCGCTTCACCGCTCATGCGCCCCCCGTTTCCTCGTGCCCGGGCCAACTCCTCGTACGGGCCGTCGTGCTCCCCGACGCGGAGACGTCCGCCCCCGGGCACGCATACCCGCACGCGCGGATCCGCATCCCGGCGCGGGTCAGGCGGCCGGGTTCGTTCCGCCGTACGTGCGCGTCACTCTACGGGTTGTCCGACGGCGAACGGGAACCAGTCCGCGACCCCGGGGCATCTGCCCGGATCGTCCCCCTACCCTGCGGTAATCCTGTCTGGCAGGCTTCGTTCATGACTGCGCGCG
Organism: Streptomyces sp. NPDC058457; assembly: GCF_042720695.1. Taxonomy (NCBI): domain Bacteria; kingdom Bacillati; phylum Actinomycetota; class Actinomycetes; order Kitasatosporales; family Streptomycetaceae; genus Streptomyces; species Streptomyces sp. NPDC058457. The sequence goes on from NZ_JBHXLU010000008.1 coordinate 151,186, forward strand.
CCGCCGACCGGGCCCGTTACGACCGGGCCACCGCCCACCTGGACGCCCCCCTCGCGATCGTGGATCTCGAAGCCTTCGACGCCAACGCGGACGATCTGGTGCGCCGGGCCGGCGGCAAGCCGATCCGGGTCGCCAGCAAGTCCGTCCGCTGCCGCCACCTGCTGGAACGCGTCCTCGCGAAGGACGGTTTCGCCGGGATCATGTCCTTCACGCTCGCGGAGTCGCTGTGGCTCGCGCGCTCGGGCTTCGACGACGTCCTGCTCGCCTATCCGTCCGCCGACCGGGCCCGGTACGCCGAGCTGGCCGCCGATCCCAAGCTGGCCGCCGCCGTGACCGTGATGATCGACGACCCGGCGCAGCTCGACCTGATCGACGCCGCCCGTGACGGCGGCAGCGAAGTGGTCCGGGTCTGCCTGGAGTTGGACACCTCGCTGAAGCTGCTCGGGGGCCGGGTGCGGGTCGGGGCCCGGCGCTCGCCGCTGTACTCTCCCGCCCAGCTCGCCGATCTCGCGCGGACCGTGGTCCGGCGGCCGGGCTTCAGGCTGGTCGGGATCATGGGGTACGAGGGTCACATCGCCGGTGTCGGGGACGATGTCGCGGGCCGGCCGCTGCGGTCGCGCGCGGTGCGGCTGATGCAGGCCACCGCCCGCCGCGAGCTGGCCGAGCGGCGCGCCGCGGTGGTGCGGGCGGTCCGCGCGGTGGCGCCGGACCTGGAGTTCGTCAACGGCGGCGGCACGGGCAGCGTGCAGACCACGGCCGCGGAGGACGCGGTCACCGAGATAGCGGCCGGTTCGGGCCTGTACGTGCCCCGGCTCTTCGACAACTACACGTCGTTCACCGGCCGTCCGGCCGCGCTGTTCGCCATGCCGGTGGTGCGGCGGCCCGGTGTCGGGGTCGTCACGGTCCTCGGCGGCGGCTACCCGGCCTCGGGCGCAGCGGGCCCGGACCGGCTCCCGGTGCCGTACCTGCCGGAGGGACTCTCGTACGACGCCCAGGAGGGCCCCGGCGAGGTGCAGACCCCGCTGCTCGGCTCCGCCGCGGACGACCTGCTGATCGGCGACAAGGTGTGGTTCCGGCATGCCAAGGCGGGCGAACTGTGCGAGCGGTTCGCCGAGCTGCAGCTGATCGAGGGCGACCGGGTGGCGGCGACCGAACCCACGTACCGGGGCGAGGGACACACGTTCCTGTAGACGTCTAGGGCCTGTCCGCCGGGCGGATGCCCTTCGTGATCGCGTCCATGTCGGACAGCGGCGGTCCGTCCGGGCCCGCGTCGAAGACGAACCGGACGACGACCGGGGCCGGGATACCGGTGTCGGACGGGAAGGCCAGGGACTGGACGTAGCCGCCCGGTCCGTCGGCCGTCCGTACCCGCCAGCGCACCAGGTAGCCGTCGCGGCCCGCCACCGCGACCCGCCCGGCCTTGACGACCCGGTGGGACCGGATGCCCCCGAAGGGCCGCCCGCCGCCGGGATCGTGGCCGTAGGCCGCCTCGGCCGCGTCGGGTACGTCCCGTTCGGCGACGGTGCGCGGGGAGGTGCCGTCGACGCTGCCCGCCGTACTGCTGCTGACCTCGCCGTGGCGGCACCGGCCGGTGTCGGCCGGGCAGGCGTAGGTGCCGTCGGTGGTCATCACGACGTCGTCCTGGGCGAGGTACGAGGAACCGGTCCAGCCGGCCGGCACCGGCAGGGTGATGCCGTTGAGCTGGTCGACCACGAGGGACGGGGGCGCCGCCGCGCTGGGGGCGGCGTGGACCGTCGTGTCGGCGCGGCCGTTCGCCTCGTCGGTGCGGAGCACGGTCGTACCGGAGACGATCGCCGTCGCCAGCACGGCCGCGGCGGATACCAGCGCGACCGTCCTGGCCCGTCCGGACGCCCCGGCCGCCGGGGCCGGCGGCGCGGGGAGGCCGGACAGGGTGCGCCGGTGCTCGGTCCAGGCCCGTCCGTCCCACCAGCACTCCAGGTGCGGGGCCTGCGGGTCGGCGTACCAGCCGGGCGGCGTCATGCTCACTCCCGCACTGTAGGACGGGGGTCGGGGTCCGTACACGGACTCCTAGAGGGGCGTGACGTACGCCCCAGAGATCCCGCCGTCCACCAGGAAGTCGCTGGCGTTGACGAAGGAGGAGTCGTCGCTGGCCAGGAAGGCGACGGCGGCGGCGATCTCGTCGGCCTCGGCGAACCGGCCGAGCGGGATGTGCACCAGGCGACGGGCGGCCCGCTCCGGGTCCTTGGCGAACAGCTCCTGCAGGAGGGGGGTGTTGACCGGTCCCGGGCAGAGGGCGTTGACGCGGATGCCCTCCCGGGCGAACTGCACGCCCAGTTCACGGGACATGGCCAGAACCCCGCCCTTGGACGCGGTGTAGGAGATCTGCGAGGTGGCCGCGCCCATCCGGGCCACGAAGGACGCCGTGTTGATGATGGAGCCCTTGCCCTGCTGCCGCATGTAGGGGATCGCGGCCTTGCAGCACAGGTAGACGGAGGTGAGGTTGACCTCCTGGACGCGCTTCCAGGCCTCCAGGCCGGTCTCCAGGATGGAGTCGTCGTCGGGCGGCGAGATACCGGCGTTGTTGAAGGCGATGTCGACGCTGCCGTAGGTGTCGAAGGCGGTCTTGAAGAGGGCCTCGACCTGCTCCGGGTCGGTCACGTCGACCTTGACGAAGATGCCGCCGACCTCCTCGGCGGCGGCCTTGCCGCGGGCCTCGTCGACGTCGCCGCAGACGACATGGGCGCCCTCGGAGGCCAGCCGCCGCGCGGTGGCGAGGCCGATGCCGCTGCCGGCTCCGGTGATGACGGCGGTACGGCCGACGAGTCGGCGGCAGACGATGTCAGGGGTCTCAGCGGTCACTGTGCGGGGCCTTCCGTGCTGATGAAGACGTTCTTGGTTTCGGTGAAGGCGGTGAGCGCGTCCGGGCCGAGTTCACGGCCGATCCCCGACTGCTTGAAGCCGCCGAAGGGGGTCCAGTAGCGGACGCTGGAGTGGGAGTTGACGGACAGGTTGCCGGCCTTGACGGCCTGGGAGACGCGCAGCGCGCGGCCCACGTCCCGGGTCCAGATCGAGCCGGAGAGGCCGTAGTCGGTGCCGTTGGCGAGCCGGATCGCGTCGGCCTCGTCCTCGAACGGGATGACCACGGCGACCGGTCCGAAGACCTCCTCCACGGCCACGCGCGCGTGCGGCTCGACGCCGGTGAGGACGGTGGGCGGGAACCAGAAGCCGGGGCCCTCGGGGGCCTTGCCGCGGATGCCGGGCGCGTCGGCGTCGACGTACGAACGGACGCGTTCCAGCTGGGACTTGGAGATCAGCGGCCCCATGTCCGTCCGCTCGTCGGCCGGGTCGCCGACGGTGACGGACTCGACGGCGGGGGCGAGGAGTTCGACGAAACGGTCGTAGACCGGGCGTTGGACGAGGATGCGGGTGCGGGCGCAGCAGTCCTGGCCGGAGTTGTCCAGGAAGGACATGGGGGCGGCGGCCGCGGCGGCCTCGATGTCGGCGTCGGCGAAGACGAGGTTGGGGCTCTTGCCGCCGAGTTCGAGGGTGACGCGCTTCACCTGGTCGGCGCAGAGCGCCATGATGCGCTTGCCGGTCCGGGTGGAGCCGGTGAACACGATCTTGGCGACGCCGGGATGGCGGACCAGGGCCTCGCCCGCGATGTCGCCGCGGCCGGGCAGCACCTGGAAGAGGTGCTCGGGAAGGCCTGCCGCCAGGGCGAGTTCGGCGAGCCGGAGCGCGGTGAGCGGGGTCGTCTCGGCGGGCTTGAGGATGACCGCGTTGCCGGCGGCGAGCGCGGGCGCGGTGCCCCAGGCCGCGATGGGCATGGGGAAGTTCCAGGGGGCGATGATCCCGACGACCCCGAGGGGTTCGAGGAGGGTGACGTCGAGGCCGCCCGGGACCGGGATCTGACGCCCGATCAGGCGCTCCACTCCCCCGGCCGCGTAGTCGAACAGGTCGCGGACGTTGCCGGTCTCCCAGCGGGCGTTGCCGATGGTGTGCCCGGCCTCCCGGACCTCCAGAAGGGCGAGTTCCTCGCGGTGTTCGTCGACGACGACGGCGAACCGGCGCAGCAGCCGGGCCCGTTCGCCGGGTGCGAGCGCGGCCCATCGCTGCTGGGCCCGTGCGGCCCGTCGTACGGCGGTGTCGACGTCCCCCGCCACAGCACCCGGGACGGTCGCGATCACCTCTTCCGTGGCCGGGTCGAGGACGTCGAGTTCGTACTGTTGCGACAAGTGATGCCTCACATGCGTTCGAAGGAGCGGCGCAGCTCCCAGTCGGTCACCGCGGCGTCGAAGGCCTCCAGTTCGACGCGGGCCATGTTGCGGTAGTGCGCGACGACCTCGTCGCCGAAGGCGGCCTTGGCGACGGGGCTGTTCTCCCAGAGCTCGGCGGCCTCGCGGAGGGTGGTCGGGACATGCGCGAAGTCGGCGGTGTAGGCGTTGCCCGCGCAGGCCTCGGGCAGCTCCAGCTTCTGCTCGATGCCGTACAGCCCTGCCGCGACCAGGCCGGCGACGGCGAGGTGCGGGTTGACGTCGCCGCCGGGCAGCCGGTTCTCGAAGCGCAGCGAGCGGCCGTGGCCGACGACGCGCAGCGCACAGGTGCGGTTGTCCTGGCCCCAGGCGACGGCGGTCGGGGCGAAGGAGCCCGGCTGGAACCGCTTGTAGCTGTTGATGTTGGGGGCGTAGAGGAGCGAGAAGTCGCGGAGGGCGGCGAGTTGTCCGGCGAGGAAGTGCCGCATCACGTCGGACATGGCGTCGGGGCTGCCGTGTCCGTCGGGGGCGGCGAAGACGTTGTGGCCGTCCGCGTCCGTCAGCGAGAGGTGGATGTGGCAGGAGTTGCCCTCGCGCTCGTTGTACTTGGCCATGAAGGTGAGCGAGACGCCCTCCTGGGCGGCGATCTCCTTGGCACCGGTCTTGTAGATCGCGTGCTGGTCGCAGGTGACGAGGGCCTCGTCGTACCGGAAGGCGATCTCGTGCTGCCCGGGATTGCACTCCCCCTTGGCGGACTCGACGGTCAGCCCGGCCCCCGCCATCTCGTTGCGGATCCGGCGGAGCAGCGGCTCGATCCGCCCGGTCCCCAGCACCGAATAGTCGATGTTGTACTGGTTGGCCGGGGTCAGCCCCCGGTAGTTCGCGTCCCAGGCCGCCTCGTAGGTGTCCTTGAACACGATGAACTCCAGCTCCGTACCGACCTGTGCGGTGTAGCCGAGTTCGGCGAGGCGCTCCAGCTGGCGGCGGAGGATCTGCCGGGGCGCGGCGACGACCGGGGAGCCGTCGTTCCAGGCGAGGTCGGCGACGAGCATCGCCGTGCCCGCGTTCCAGGGCACGCGGCGGAGGGTGGAGAGGTCGGGGTGCATGGCGAAGTCGCCGTAGCCACGGTCCCAGGAGGACATGGCGTAGCCGTCGACGGTGTTCATCTCGGTGTCGACGGCGAGGAGGTAGTTGCAGCCCTCGGTGCCGTGCCGCAGGACCTCGTCGAGGAAGAAACGGGCGGCGAACCGCTTGCCCTGCAACCGCCCTTGCATGTCGGGGAAGGCCAGGACGACAGTGTCGATCTCACCGCCCGCGACGAGGGTGTGCAGTTCCTCGACGCTCAGCGGGGGTGTGCGGTCTGCCACGGGAGCTCCTTCGGCTTCTTTCACGCAACGCTTCTGGGGCCGGTCGGGGAGCTCTAAGGTATTGAAGAGAACCATTGCTTGGGAAGGGGGTACGGCCATATGTCGTTGGACGCGGACGGCGCCCTCGACGACCCGTTGACTCCGGTGCTGCGGCCGGTGCGGGCGGGCAACGGCTTCGAGGAGGCGCTGGAGCAGATCCTGCAGGTCGTCCGGCTGGGCCTGGTTCCGGGCGGCGAGCGGCTGCCCGCCGAACGGGAGCTGGCGGAGCGGCTCGGGATCAGCCGGGTGACGCTGCGCGAGGTACTGAAGGTGCTCCAGGACCAGGGCCTGGTGGAGTCCCGGCGCGGCCGGTACGGCGGGACGTTCGTGCTGCCGCGCACGGACGCGGGCGGCGAGGACGAGCTGCGGCGCCGGATCGCCGAGGTCGACATCGAGGACGTGCTGCGCTTCCGGGAGGTCCTGGAGGTCGGCGCGGCAGGCCTGTGCGCGGCGCACGGACTGACCGGCGAGCAGGCGTTCCGCCTCCGCGAGGCGCTGGCCCGGACGCACGAGGCTCCGCTGGCGGACTACCGCCGCCTGGACACCCTGCTCCATCTGACGATCGCCGAGCTGTGCGGGTCGCCCTCCCTCACCGCTCAGTACGCGGCGGTACGGGCGACGGTCAACGACCTCCTCGACTGCATCCCGCTCCTGGTCCGCAACCTGGAGCACTCGCAGCGCCAGCACATCGCCCTGGTGGAGGCGGTACTGGACGGGGACGCGGACGGCGCGCGGGAGATGATGCGGGAGCACTGCGCGGGAACGGCCGCGTTGCTGCGGGGCTTCCTGGCCTGACACCCGACCGGCCTGCCACAAAGGTGTGCGATAAAGGTGTGGACGCACACCTTTATCGCACACCTTTATGACAGGGGAGGGCCCATGGCCGGACGGCCGCTGATCGGCGTGAGCACATACCTGGAGGCCGGGGCGCGCTGGGGCGTCTGGGAGCTGGAGGCGGCCCTGCTGCCGGCCGGCTACCCACGGCTCGTCCAGCGGGCCGGCGGCCTGGCGGCGATGCTGCCGCCGGACGCCCCGGAGCACGCGGCGGCGACGGTGGCCCGCCTTGACGGCCTGGTGATCGCGGGCGGCCCGGACGTGGAGCCGGTCCGCTACGGCGCCGAGCCCGACCCCCGCACGGGCCGTCCCGCCCGCGCCCGGGACGCCTGGGAACTGGCCCTCGTCGACGCGGCGCTGGCCGCGGGCCTACCGCTGCTCGGCATCTGCCGGGGCATGCAGCTCCTGAACGTGGCCCTGGGCGGCACCCTCGTCCAGCACATCGACGGCCACGCGGAGGTGCCGGGCGTCTTCGGCCGCCACCCGGTCAAGCCGGTGCCCGGGACCCGGTACGCCGACACGGTCCCGGAGGAGACATCGGTCCCGACCTTCCACCACCAGGCGGTGGACCGCCTCGGGGCGGGGCTGCTGGTGTCGGCGCACGCGGCCGACGGGACGGTCGAGGCGATCGAACTGCCCGCCGACCGCGGCTGGCTCCTCGGGGTGCAGTGGCATCCGGAGATGGGCGAGGACCTGCGGGTGATGCGCGCCCTGGTCACCGCCGCGGTCGCAGCCGTGTCCTGAGCCAGGACAGGGCCGCCTCGCCCTGTGCCCGCTGGAACGGGCGCAGGGTGGGCAGGCCGGGCGGCGCGGGCCGCACCGAGTGCTCCAGGAAGAAGCCGGTGAGCACGGCGAGGACGGCGGTGACGGCGCCCGGGTCCGCGTCCCGGCCGAGCGGGTGCGCGCCGAACACGCCTTCCGGCTCCGGCCCGCCCTGTGCCATGACGCACGGCAGCATGACCAGCAGGTCGAACCAGGGGGCGGCCCGCACCGCGTGCGGCCAGTCCACGAAGACGACGCCTCCGTCGTCCGTCAGCAGCATGTTGTCGGCCCTCAGGTCGGCGTGGGCGAGGGTGCCGCCGGCGGCGGACTCGGGCCAGGGGGCCGCGAGTTCGGCCAGCTCGGAGATTTTCGCCCCCGCCGCCCCTACCCGTTCCATCCTCCAGGGGCGCCCCCCTCGACCGCCCGCCCGGGGGCTGCCGCCCCCGCACCCCCGCATCGGCCTGAACGGCCTCGTCCTCAAACGCCGGACAGGCTGGATCGTGGTGCCGACCGGTCTTCGTCCTCAGACGCCGGACGGGCTGGAGGGAGGTGCGGAGCGGCTCTCGTCCTCAAGTTCCGGGCGGGCTGGCTTTTCAGACCGCTTCTCTTCGGGTGACCAAGTCGGGTGGTGGGTGGGTGGAGGATGCGGGGGGCCAGGGGGCGGAGCCCCCTGGGACGTTATCCGCGGGTGAGGGCGAGGAGTTCGCGGGCCGGGCCCGTCGGGCGGTGGCCTGTTGGCCAGACTGCTCGTAGGTCGCGGCGGAGGGCGACGCCCTCCAGCGGGATGCTGACCAGGCGTCGTATCGCCAGCTCCTCCCCGACCGCCAGTTCGCTGAGGACCGCCGGGCCCGCGCCGCTGACCGCCGACGCCTTCACCGCCGTGGTCGACGACAGTTCGATCAGCGGCCGGGCCAGACCGCCCAGCGCCACGTCGAGGACCTGGCGGGTGCCGGAGCCGCGTTCGCGGAGGATCAGCGGGGTCGCCGCCAACTCCTGCGCGGCGAGGGGGCGTCGGCGGCGGGCCCAGGGGTGGGCGGGGGCCACGACGACGATCAGCCGGTCGTGGGCTATCACCGCCGAGTCGAGACCGTGCGGGACCGTCAGCCCCTCCACGAAGCCCAGATCCGCCTCGTCCGCGAGCAGCCGTTCCGCCACCGCCGCCGAGTTGCCGGCGAGCAGGGACACCGCCGTGTCGGGGCGCTGGGCGCGCAGCGCGAGCAGCCAGCCGGGGAGGAGGTACTCGGCGATGGTCATGCTCGCCGCGACCCGCAGCCGCGAGTCCCGTCGGTCCCGGAGCGCCTGGGCACCCGCGTCGAAGGCCTCCGCCGCCTCCACCACCCGCCGCGCCCAGTCGGTCACCAGCGCCCCCGCGTCCGTCAGCCGGGACCCACGCGGTGAACGGTCGACCAGCGCCACGCCAAGCTGCCGTTCCATGGAGCGGATCCGGCTGCTGGCCGCCGGCTGGGTGATGCCGACCTCCCGCGCCGCCGCCCCGAGGCTGCCCAGCCGCGCCACCGCCAGCAGCAGCTCCAGCGCGCCGAGGTCCGGCACCCGGTGCGCCAGCGTGCCGCCCCCTGCCCACTCCTCCGTCTCGCTCATAAGACCAGCTTATGCCCCCATAGGTGAGGACTCCCTGGTCGACGGCGGGAAGCAGCGGCACGTTGGATCCATGGTCACCACAGTCCGCCACCTCGGCCCCAACTGGTACGCCTCCGTCATGGGGACCGCCGCCCTCGCACTGGGCGGCGGCGCGCTCGGCGTCGACGGCTCGCGTGAGCTGTTCGTCGGCGTGTGGGCGCTGTCCCTGCTGCAACTCGTGGTCCTGCTGTTCGCCCGGGCCCTGCACTGGGCCCACCATTCCGACCAGGCCCGCGCACACCTCCGCGACCCCGCGGTGGCCCCCTTCTACGGCTGCCTCTCCATGGCCCTGCTCGCCGTCGGCGGCGGTGCCCTCGCCCTCGGGCGGGACTGGATCGGCGAGCCGGCCGCCGTCGCGCTCGACTCCGTGCTGTTCGTCGCCGGTACCGCCGTGGGACTCGTGGCCGCCGTCGCCGTGCCGTACCTGCTGGCCGTCCGGCACCGGGTCGAGCCCGGTCAGGCCTCCCCGGTGTGGCTGCTGCCGCTGGTCGCGCCCATGGTGTCGGCCGCGCTCGGGCCGCAGCTCGTCCCGCATCTGCCGCCCGGGCAGCCGCGCGAGGCCCTGCTCTACGGCTGCTTCGCGCTCTTCGGGCTGAGCCTGCTGACCACGCTGCTGATGCTGACGCTCGTCTTCGCCCGGTTGGTCACCGGCGGTCCGCTGCCACTGGCGCTGACCCCGACGGTCTTCCTGGTGCTGGGTCCGCTCGGGCAGTCGACGACGGCGGCGGGCGCCTTCGCGGACCTCGCCCCCGGTGTCGTACCGCCGCCGTACGCCGCCGGCTTCGGCCTCTTCGCCGTGCTGTACGGCGTTCCCGTCATGGGGTTCGCGCTGCTGTGGCTGGCGCTGGCGGCGGCGCACGTGGTGCGGGCGTGGCGGCAGGGGATGCGGTTCGCGATGACGTGGTGGGCGTTCACCTTCCCCGTGGGGACGTGCGTCACGGGCGCGGCCGCGCTGGGGCGGCACACCGGGTTCGCGGGGTATCACTGGCTGGCGGTGGGTCTGTACGCCCTCCTCGTCGCCGGCTGGCTCGCGGCCGCCTCCGGGACCGTACGCGGGCTGTTCAGCGGTGAGCTGCTCGCAGGGCCTCGCCCAGCACCCGTGGCGCCTCGGCCAGTGACGGTCCGTACCACGTCAGGTGCCGTCCGCTGACGAGCGCACAGGGCAGCCCCGGGAACGCCTCCGGGCCGTCGGCGGCGGTGAAGCGGTAGGGCTCGTCCGGGAGGACGACCAGGTCGGGGGCCGCGTCGAGCAGTTCCCCGACCGGGAGGCGGGGGTAGCGCTCGGGGTGGCCCTCGAAGAGGTTGCGTACGCCCAGCCGGGCCAGCACGTCCCCCGCGAACGTGTCCCGGCCCAGGACCATCCACGGCCGCCGCCAGATCGGTACGACCGCCGTCGTGCGGGGGCCGGGGGGCACCGGTGCGGACCAGGCCCGCTCCGCCTCGTCCAGCCAGCGGGGGCGGCCGCCCGCACCGCACGCGGTGAGGACCCTGTCCAGCTCGCGGAAGGCCTGCGGCACGTTCCGCACCTCCGTGAGCAGGACCTCCACGCCTGCGGTGCGCAGGGCGTCGAGGTCGGGGGCGCGGTTCTCCTCCTCGTTGGCGATCACCAGGTCGGGGGCGAGGGCGAGGATGCGGTCGAGGTCGGGGTTCTTGGTGCCGCCGATGCGAGTGACGTCGAGGCCGGCCGGATGGGTGCACCAGTTCGTGGCGCCGACGAGGACTTCTCCAGGGAGCGTTTCTGCGATTGCCTCGGTGAGGGAGGGGACGAGGGAGATGACTCGCCATGGTTGGGTGCGGGTGCGTGGGGGCTGGTCGCGCAGTTCCCCGCGCCCCTTTCGGGGCGCTCCAGCTCGGGGCGCTCCAGCTCGGGGCGTCTCAGGCCGGGGCGTCTCACCTCGGGGCGTCTCAGGGGCAGGGGGTTTCATGCGCGGCGGTTCAGCGGGGGCGGTCCTGGACCGCCTCGATGTGTTCCGCGACCGCGACCACGATGACCCGGGTGTCCGGGACCGTCGCGCGCCAGCGGTGGCGGACTCCGCCGGTGAGGTAGAGGGTGTCGCCGCGGCCGAGGCGGTAGGCGCGGCCCTCGGCCTCGATCTCCACGGCGCCGTCGGCGACGTACATCAACTCGTCGTTGCGGTGCTGGAATTCGCGGCCGGCGTCGTGGTCGCCGGTGAACTCCGAGGCGTGCAGCTGGTGGTGACCGCGGACCAGGGAGCGGACCTTGGGCGCGAAGTCGGTCTCGGTGGCGTCGTCGGCCCGTACGACGTCGACGCTGCACGCCGGGTCGGCGGCGGCGAGGAGTTCGACGGCCGTGGTGCGCAGGGCGTCGGCGAGCTTCTCCAGGGAGGTGCGGCTGGGGCGGGCCCTGTCGTTCTCGATCTGGCTCAGGAAGGGCACCGACAGGCCGCTGCGCTCGGCCACGGCGGCGAGGGTGAGCTCCAGCGCACGGCGGCGCCGCCGGACTGCCGCGCCCACCCGCACGGGCTGCTGGTCTTTGTGGTCGCCCATCGCTCCGGCTCCCTCCTTCGCTCGTCGTTCCGTCCTTCGGGCACCCCGCTGCGGCCGGGCCCCTCCTGATGGGTTCTCTGCACCCTATGCATGTTCGGCAAACCGTTTCAGGCGGCCGTCACATCCCCGTCACGTCCGGTGAGCGCGACCCTCACAGTTCGCGCCAGTGCACGAGCTCGCCGGACTCGCCGGGCACCGACTCGTCCTTCGGGATGAACACGCTGACCAGGGGGCCGGACGGCCGTCGGGGTCGGTCAGCGGTGGCACCGGCGGATCGGCGGAGGCACGGGTGCCGCCGGGGGTGCGCGGGCTCGGCCGCCCGGCCCGGCCGGAGGCGGGGTCACGGGCAGGCGGGGACCGGCTCCCGAGGTCGTTCCGCGGGCGCGCCCCCTCGATCAGGACGAGGGGGCACCCCGTGGGTTAAATGCGCGAGCCGCCGCCGATGTTCCCGGCGGCGCCCCGGGCGCGGAGTGCCTGGTCGAGGTGCTGATCCGGGCGGGCCCGCCGGACGGTGAAGCCCCGCAGGGTGCGCCGGACTTGACAGTGGGCGGCGCAGTCGGCGCGGTGGTGGCCGGCCGGTTCCACGGTGTCGTCGCGGACCGCGGTGCCGTCAGGGGCGCCCCCGGTACGGCGGGACGGGGTGCGAGGCGCGTCGAACGCACGGTCGGCCGTTCCGGTCGGCGGGGCGGAAAGGCTTGGGCAGTGCCGTAGCGCTATGTGGTTGGCCGGATCCTTTTCGTAGGCGAGGAGATCCGGCTGCAGACGCGGTCGGAGTGATCGGCACCCGGTCGCCGTCAGTGCCGTACGGCATGATGCGTGGCGTGACCGCACGACTGATGCTTCTCGACACCGCCTCGCTGTACTTCCGCGCCTACTTCGGCGTCCCGGACTCCGTGAAGGCGCCGGACGGCACGCCGGTGAACGCCGTGCGCGGGCTGCTGGACTTCATCGACCGGCTGGTCAGGGACCACCGCCCGGACCTCCTGGTGGCCTGCATGGACGCCGACTGGCGGCCGCAGTGGCGGGTCGATCTCATCCCCTCCTACAAGGCGCACCGGGTCGCCGAGGAGCGCGAGACGGGACCGGACCAGGAGGAGGTGCCGGACACCCTCTCCCCGCAGGTGCCGGTCATCGAGGAGGTGCTGGACGCGCTGGGCATCGCCCGGGTCGGCGTGGCGGGCTACGAGGCGGACGACGTGATCGGCACGTTCACCGCGCTGGCCGACGGCCCGGTCGACATCGTCACCGGCGACCGCGACCTCTACCAGTTGGTGGACGACGCGCGCGGGGTGCGGGTGCTGTACCCGCTGAAGGGTGTGGGGACGCTGCAGACGACCGACGAGGCGTGGCTGCGCGAGAAGTACGGGGTGGACGGAGGCGGGTACGCGGATCTGGCGCTGCTGCGCGGGGATCCGAGCGACGGTCTGCCCGGGGTGCCGGGCATCGGTGAGAAGACGGCCGCGAAGCTCCTCGCCGAGTTCGGCGACCTGGCCGGGATCATGGCCGCGGTCGACGACCCGACGGCGAAGCTCACGCCGTCGCAGCGCAAGCGGCTGGACGAGGCGCGGCCGTATGTCGCCGTGGCGCCGAAGGTGGTCCGGGTCGCCGGTGACGTACCCCTGCCGGACGTCGACACCGCGCTGCCGAAGGCTCCCCGCGACCCGGCGCGGCTGAACGCCCTGGCCGCCCGCTGGGGTCTGGGCGGCTCACTGCATCGCCTGCTGGTGACCCTGGAAGCCTGACCCAGCCTGACCCCGAAGGAATTGTTCCGGCAAAACACACTCATCAAGTGTTCATGGAGGAGGTGTTAACTGGACGGAGATGCTAACTTAGGTAAACCTAACCAATGGAGCAGGGAGGCCGGTCATGGCGGAGCGCCCGGGACGTAAGCCGCGTAAGCCCCATTCCGCCCAGGTGGTGCGCACCGAGCGGTTGAGCCCGCACATGCAGCGCGTGGTTCTCGGCGGTGACGGACTGGCCGGCTTCGCCGCGGACACCTGCACCGATCATTACGTGAAACTCCTCTTCGGACCGGCGGGCGTCACCTATCCCGAGCCCTTCGACCTGGAGCGGATCCGCGCCGAGTTCCCCCGCGAGCACTGGCCGGTGACCCGGACCTACACCGTGCGCTCCTGGAACGCCGAACACCAGGAGCTCGCCCTGGACTTCGTGGTGCACGGCGACGAGGGCCTGGCCGGGCCGTGGGCCTGCCGGGTCCAGCCCGGCGAGACCGTGCGCTTCATGGGTCCCGGCGGCGCCTACGCCCCCGACACGGGCGCCGACTGGCATCTGCTCGCCGGCGACGAGAGCGCGCTGCCCGCGATCGCCCGCGCCCTGGAGTCCCTGCCGGCCGGGGCGAAGGCGTTCGCCTTCGTCGAGGTCTCCGGCCCCGAGGAGGAGCAGAAGGTCGACTCCGACGTGGAGGTCGTCTGGCTGCACCGAGGTGAGCGGCCGGTCGGCGAGGCCCTGGTCGCGGCCGTACGGGCGCTGGAGTTCCCCGAAGGCCGGGTGCACGCCTTCGTGCACGGCGAGGCGAGCTTCGTGAAGGAGCTGCGGGCGCTGCTGCGCGTCGAGCGCCAGATCCCGCGCGAGGACCTGTCGATCTCCGGCTACTGGCGCCTGGGTCACAACGAGGACGGCTGGCAGGCCTCCAAGCGCGACTGGAACGCCCGGATCGAGGCTGAGCAGGAGGGCGGCGGGGCGGCCGCGGCCTGAGCGGACCGGCGGCACCTCACGAGAAGGTGCCGCCGCCCCGGGTCGGTCACACCGACCGCTGGTACGACCGGAACGTCCTGATCGACAGCCACACGGCCGCGACCGCCAGCGCGAGGAGCGCCCCGCCGCGGCCGAGCACCGCGCCCCAGTCGGGGTCCGCCGACATCGCCGAACGGCCCGCCACCATCGCCCAGTCGAGCGGGTTGAAGTCGGCGATGTGCCGCATCCAGCCGGGCATCTGGGACGGTGCCATGAAGGCGCTGGAGAGGAAGGTCAGCGGGAGCAGCAGGAAGGTGTTGATCCCGATGATCGACTCCCGCTCCCGCACCAGCATGCCGAGCGCGTTGGACAGCGCGCCGAAGACGGTGCCGAGCAGTACGGCGGCCACCACCAGAACGACCGTGCCCACGACCCCGCCCGGGTAGTCGGCGCCGCCCAGCAGGCCGAGCAGCACGATGATCAGTGACTGGCCCGCGGTGACCAGGCCGTTGTTCACCACGTTGCCGTTCATCAGCGCGGCCCTGCTGACCGGGGTGGTCAGGAAGCGGTTGAGGGTGCCGCGCTGGATCTCCTCCAACGTGCCCATGCCCGCCCACATGTTGGAGCTGAGGGCGCTCATCACGACCACGCCCGGCACCAGGTAGTCGAGGTAGGACGTGGTGCCGAAGCCGCCCAGCTCGACGACCTTCTTGAAGAGGTTGCCGAAGAGGAACAGCCAGATCACCGGCTGGATCAGGGTGATCACGGCGAACGCGGGCTGCCGGGCGAACACCAGCAGCTGGCGCTGGGTCATGTACCAGGTCTGGGACATCGCGTTGCTCATCGGGCACCTCCGGCCAGGGCGAGGGAGTCGGTGGTGCCGGCCTCCGCGTAACGGCGGCCCGCGTAGCGCAGGTAGACGTCGTCGAGGGAGGGCCGGGCGACGGTCGCGGCCGTCACGGTCACCCCGGCCCGCTCCAGGGCCGCGAGCAGCGCGGGCATGGCGGCGGCCCCGTCGTCGGCGCGGGCGCTGATCCGGCGCCCGTCGAACAGCACCTCGTGCACGCCCGGCAGCCCGGTCAGGGCGCCCGCGAGCAGGGTACGGCCGGCTTCCCCCGGCGCCTCGCGCAGTTCCACGTGGACGGCGTCGCCGCGCAGTTCGCCCTTGAGGGAGTCGGGGGTGCCCTCGACCACGACCCGGCCGCGGTCGACGATCGCGATCCGCTCGGCGAGCCGGTCGGCCTCCTCCAGGTAGTGCGTGGTGAGCAGGATGGTCAGGCCCTCCTCGCCGGCCAGCCGGCCGATCTCGTCCCACATCGCGGTGCGGGCCTCGGGGTCGAGACCGGTGGTGGGCTCGTCGAGGAAGAGCACCTCGGGGCGGTGGACCAGGCCGAGCGCCACGTCGAGGCGGCGCCGCATGCCGCCGGAGTACCCCTTGACCTGACGGCCGGCGGCCTCGGTGAGGGTGAAGCGGTCCAGCAGCTCGTCGACCCGGCGGTTCAGCCCGGCCCCGCGCAGGCCGTAGAGCCTGCCCTGGAGCCGGAGGTTCTCGCGGCCGGTGGCGACCGGGTCGGCGCCGGAGTTCTGGGCGACCACGCCGATCGCGCGGCGCACCCGGTCGGGGTGGCGCAGCACGTCGTGGCCGGCCACGGTGGCGGTGCCCGAGTCGGGGCGCGCGAGGGTGGTGAGGATCTTGACGGTGGTGGACTTGCCGGCGCCGTTGGGCCCGAGGAGCCCGAAGACGGTGCCGGGTTCGACGGTGACGTCCATGCCGTTCAGCGCGGTGACGTCACCGGGGTAGGTCTTGATCAGCTGGCGCGCCTGCACTGCGGGCGCACGGGTGTTCATGACAGGGCTCTCCTGAATGAGCGGATGACAGATGACAGGGGATGACAGCTGATCCGCCTGAGGAGTGCCGGGCTATCCTGGGTGTGCCGCACCTCGATCGCCCGGATCTGCCTCACGGCGGATTCAGCTCGGGGTTCGAGACCCCGGCGGAACTGCTGCAACAGCTCTGCCGGGGTCTGCTTCTCTCGCAGCTCTCGCTACTGCTGCTCCACCTCCGTGAACTCCGGCGGCAGTTCGCCGGTCTCGTGGAACCGGCGCCAGCCCTCGACGTCCGGCAGCGAACCGTCCTGCAGCTCCCGCACGAAGCCGCGGACCCATGCGGTCTGCGCCTCCAGCATGTGCAGGTGGTACTCGACCTCGACGACGAACAGCCGGGGCAGCGTCTCGTGCAGCTTCTCCAGCACGGCCCTGCCGCCGGCGACCTCCACTTCCAGGGAGCTCAGCCGCTCCTCCAGCAAGCGCTCGACCTCGTCCGGCGGCAGGGCGCCCATCAGCGAGAGCGCCGTCTCGAAGATCGGGTACTCCTTCGCCGGGACGGCCATCAGATCCGACAGCCAGTGGATCATCTCCTCGCGCCCGGCGTCGGTGATGCCGTAGACCGTGCGCTCCGGGCGGTTGCCCTGCCGCTCCACGTCGGCCACCTCGACGAAGCCGTGCTTCTCCAGGTTCTGCATGACCGTGTAGAGCGAGCCGTAGTTGATCCGGGTGCTGGTGTCCTTGCCCTGACGCCGCATGGTCTGGGCGATCTCGTACGGATGCATCGGCTTCTGCCAGAGGGTCGTCAGCACGACGAGCGCCAGAGGATTGCTGAGCTTGCGCCGCTTCACCGCCACACCGACCACCTCGCTTCCGAATATCCGTGGCCGAACATATCGCGACTCGATCCCGACCGTCAATACACACGATGTATCGCGTCTGAGCGGACTCCGCAAGGGCGTGAGGACTTGGGCCCGCCCCGGACACGCCCGCGTGACGCGTCCGAAACAGCGCGTCCCTAATTTCTGTCGCCCGACAGGAAATCCGCGATTTCCGTCCTCGACAGGAAGTCCGCCTGACAGGCAGGTACCGCCGTGACGACACTCGACGACCACTCCCTGGAGGAGTTCGGCTACCGCCAGGAGCTGCACCGCAGCCTCGGCCGGTACGCCTCGTTCGCCGCCGGGTTCTCCTTCATCTCCGTACTGACGACCGTCTTCCAGTTCTTCGCCTTCGGGTACGCGTTCGGCGGCCCGGTCTTCTTCTGGGCCTGGCCGGCCGTGCTGGTCGGCCAGCTGCTGGTGGCCGCGTGCTTCGCCGAGCTGGCCGGGCGCTACCCGATCTCCGGCGCCATCTACCAGTGGTCCTCACGCCTGTCGAACCCGGTCTTCGGCTGGTTCGCCGGCTGGATCATGGTGATCGGGCAGATCGTGGTGGTCGCGGCGGCCGCGCTCGCGCTGCAGATGGTGCTGCCCGCGCTGTGGTCAGGATTCCAGCTGATCGGCACGGACACCGCGGTGACCTCGGCCGACGGAGCCGCCAACGCCGCTGTGCTGGGCGTCGTACTGCTGGTGCTGACCACCCTCGTGAACGTCCTGGACAACCGGGTGATGTCCGTGGTCAACCGGGTCGGGGTGACCGCCGAGATCATCGGCGCGGTACTGATCATCGTGCTGCTGCTCACCCACTCCAAGCGCTCCCCGGGCATCACGTTCCACACCGGTACGGCCGCCGAGGGCGGTCTGCTGGGCGCCCTGCTGGTCGGTTCGTTCACGGCCGCGTACGTGATGATCGGCTTCGACAGCGCGGGGGAGATGAGCGAGGAGACGCACCAGCCGCGACGGACGGCCCCTCGCACGATCCTCACGGCGCTGTCCGCCGCCGGCCTGCTCGGCGGCCTGGTCATCCTGGGCGGCCTGCTGGCCGCGCCCAGCCTGACCGACGGGCACCTGGGGGTCGACGGGCTGAGCTACGTCCTGACCAGCAGCCTCGGGGACGGGGTGGGCCGGGTGCTGCTGGCGGACGTGGTGGTGGCGATCGCGGTGGCGACGCTGGCGATCCAGACCGCGGCCTCGCGCATGCTGTTCTCCATGGCGCGGGACGGGCAGTTGCCGTTCGCCGACCGGCTGGCGCGGGTGAATCCGCGTACCGGGATGCCGGGTGCGCCGGCCGTCGTGGTGGGGGTACTCGCCGGTGCGCTGCTGCTGCTCAACTTCGCCTCGCCGGACGCGTTCCTGGCGATCGGGACCACGTGCATCGTGATGCTGTACCTCGCCTACGCGATGGTGACCGGGCCGCTGCTGGTGCGGCGGCTGCGGGGCGAGTTCCGGGTCGAGGGGACGGACGAGACCGGGGCGCCGTTGTTCTCGCTGGGGCGGTGGGGAGTGCCGGTCAACGCGGTCGCGCTGCTGTACGGGCTGGTGATGACGGTGAATCTGGCGTGGCCTCGGGGGGCGGTGTACGACCCGGCGGGGGGTCACTGGTACTTCAGGTGGTTCACCGTGTTGTTCCTGGTCGGGACTGTGGTGGTGGGCGGCGTTTGGAGGCTTGCCCGGGCGGAGTCTCGAAGTGCGGTCGCTGTGCCGGAGGCTGTGGCGTAGTGGGTCGGGTGCGGGTGCGATGTGGCTGGTCGCGCCCACGCGGCGGAGCCGCATATCGAAACAGCCCCGCGCCCCTGAAGGGGCGCTCCCCGTACCCTTGGCTGCAAATGAGACGTAAGACCTCCGTACCACCTTCCCCCCTCCCTCAGCGCCAAGGGGTGGACCCCGTGCGGATCCGGTTGCCCTTCTCCGAGGAGTGGGGCACCGTCGGCGAATACCTTGTGGCCCGGCTCTCCGGAGCCGGGCCCGGTGTCGTCGAGGAGATGCTGGACTCGGGGCTCGTCGTGGACGCCGACGGACAACCCGTCGCCGCACGCACGCCCTACTCCCCCGGCCGCTACCTCTTCTTCCACCGCGACCTGCCCCCCGAGGTCCCCGTCCCCTTCCCCCTCGACGTCGTCCACCGCGACGCGCACCTCGTCGTCGCCGACAAGCCGCACTTCCTCGCCACCACCCCGCGCGGCAGCCACGTCACCGAGACCGCCCTGGCCCGGCTGCGGCGGGAGCTGGACCTCCCCGAGCTGGGGGCCGCGCACCGGCTGGACCGGCTCACGGCCGGGCTCGTGCTGTTCGTCGTGCGGCCCGCGGAGCGGGGGGCCTACCAGACGCTGTTCAGCGAGCGGCTGGTGCGCAAGGAGTACGAGGCGATCGCGCCGTACGATCCCTCGCTCGCCGTTCCCCGGACCGTGCGCAGCCGGATCCTGAAGGAGCGCGGGGTGCCGGCGGCTCGGGAGATCGAGGGGGAGCCCAATGCGGAGACCCTCGTCGAAGTGGTCGAACGCAGAGGAGACCTGGGGCGGTACCGGCTCACCCCGTACACCGGGCAGACGCATCAACTGCGCGTCCACATGAGCGCGTTGGGGGTACCGATTCTCGGCGATCCGCTGTATCCGGTCGTGACCGGCCCCGTGCCGGACGGTGACTTCCGGCGTCCGCTGCAACTGCTGGCGCGGAGGCTGGAGTTCACCGATCCGGTCACGGGGGTGGAGCATCGGCTGCGCAGCGGGCGGACGCTGCGGGCCTGGGAGTCGTACCAGGACTGGGCCGGTCGGCGGGACGGCTAGCGGCCGAGCCACCAGCGGCGCAGCCGCGGCCAGATGCCGCGTGGCCTGGCCGCCTCGGGAGCGGGTGCGGCGGCCGGTGCGGGGCGGGGTTCCACCGGTTCCGGAGCGGCCGGTACGGCCGGTGCGGGCGCTGCCGGGCCGGGCAGGCCGGCCTGCCGGTCGGTGCGCTGCGGGGGGACGAGCGCCGGGCTCGGCATGAGGGTGACGTCCTGCTTCGGCTTGGGGTCGAAGCGCACCGGGAGATCCACCAGGTGCCGGGAGGCGATCGAGGCGCGCCAGCGCAGCTCCTCCTCGTCGCAGTCGAGCTGGATGTCGGACAGGCGGGTCAGCAGCTGGTCGACACCGACGTCCGCGATGGCACGGCCGATGTCCTGGCCTGGGCACTCGTGCGGGCCGCCGCCGAAGGCGAGGTGGGAGCGGTTGCCCTGCATGTTGGCGTTGAGGTCGGGGCGGACGCGCGGGTCGACGTTGCCCGGCGCGGGGGCGTAGAGCAGTCCGTCACCGGCCCGGATGCGCTGGCCGCCGAGTTCCGTGTCCTGCTTGGCGAAGTAGGCGAAGACGGTGCTGAACGGCGGCTCGTCCCACAGGGACTGCTCGATCGCCTCGGGCACGGTCATCTGGCCGCCGTTGAGCTGGGCCCGGAAGCCGGGCTCGGTGAGGACCATGCGCAGCGCGTTGGCGAGGAGGTTGGCGGTGGTCTCGTAGGCTGCGTAGAGAACGACCCGCAGGTGCTGGGCGACCTCGTCGTCGTTGAGTCCGGCCGGGTGGTTGACGAGGTGGCTGGTGAAGTCGTCCTCGGAGCGGGCCCGGCGGCGGGCGGTGAGCCGGGTCAGGCAGCCCATGACGTACTCGTTGCTGGCGATCGCGGTCTCGGTGCCCCTGAGCGCGTCCCGGGTGGCCTCCACGATCCGGTCGTTGTACTCCTCGGGCATGCCGAGCAGTTCGCACATGACGGCCATCGGCAGGTGCTCGGAGTACTGGGAGACCAGCTCGGCGCGGCCCTTCTCGCAGAACTCGTTGACCAGCAGCTGGGTGTAACGGCCGATGAGGCGGCGGATGCTGCGGTGGTCGATGGTGGTCATGGCGCCCTGGACCGCCGCGCGCAGCCGCAGGTGCTCGTCGCCCTCGGCGTGCGAACAGATGGGCTGCCAGGCGATGTGCGGCATGAGGGGGTGGTCGGGCTTGACCATGCCCTCGCGCAGCGGGGTCCAGACGCGGCTGTCCCGGGTGAAGACGGCGGGGGTGCGGACCATCTGAAGGTTCTCGGTGAGCCCGAGGACCACCCAGATCGGTACGTCGTCGTGGAGCAGGACGGGCGCCACGGAGCCGTGTTCCTCGCGCAGCCTCTCGTACAGCTCGCCCAGGTGGTCCGCGTCGGCGCCGTAGAGCCGATGGAGTCCGCCGGGACCGCGGTCGTGCGCCGGACAGCCGGGCGGCGGAACGGGGTCCGTGCTGGTGCCGGCCGGGAAGGGGGATTCAGGCGTCACAGTGATCGCTCCGAAAAGATCAGAAATAGTACGAAAGTGTCCGAAAAAAGTGTCAGGTGAGCGCGCCGGACATGGCGAGCGAGTGCAGGAAGCGCATCAGGGTCATCAGGACGTCACGGCTGGAGGCCCGGCGGCGGACGTCGCACTCGATGATGGGGATCTCGGGCGACAGGTCCAGCGCGGTGCGCAGTTCCTCGACGGAGTAACGGGGCGCGTCCGGGAAGGAGTTGACGGCGACGACGAACGGCACCCCGCGCTCCTCCAGGCGTCCCATGACGTCGAAGCTGACCTCCAGGCGCCGGGTGTCGATGAGAACGACCGCACCGAGGGCGCCTTCGAACAGGCCGTTCCACAGGAACCAGAAGCGTTCCTGGCCGGGGGTGCCGAAGAGGTAGAGGACCAGTTGGTCGGTGATGCTGATGCGGCCGAAGTCCATGGCCACGGTGGTGGCGGTCTTCGATTCGGAGCCGTAGTTGTCGTCGACCCCGATGCCGGCCTGGGTCATGGTCTCCTCGGTGGTCAGCGGCCTGATCTCGCTGACGGAACCGACCATGGTGGTCTTGCCGACCCCGAAGCCGCCCACGATCACGATCTTCACCGCGGCCTGGGCGGTGTGCGGCAGATGGTCCTCGGTGCGGGGGCCGGGGATCGTGTCAGAGCTTTTGAAGTCCATGCATCACCGCTTCGAGAAGTGAACGGTCGGGGAGCGCCTGGCGGACGATCGGGGCGTGCGCCTGCACCAGTTCGGCCGTGATCAGCTCGGTGATCAGCGCCGTCATCGCGCTGAACGGCAGGTTGAGGTAGGCCGAGAGCTCGGCCACGGACAGGGGGGCGAGACAGAGCCGGAGCAGCGCCGCCTGCTCCGGGGTGACGGAGGGCGGTGGGGCGGCGCGCGCCACGATTAAGGTGACCAGGTCGAGTTCGGCCCGGGCGCCGTCCGCACCGCTGATGACGTAGAGCCGTTCGGGGTTCTTGTTGTCGCCGTCCTCGCCGCCGCTCTCGGGGGTCGGCGGCGCGGACGGGAGCGGGGGTGTGACGAGTTCCGGCCTGGGCTGGCGCCGTTTGCGCTGCGGAGGAGTCATACGGTCTGCCCGTTCCGCCGGGGCGGACTGGTGAGGTGGGCACCGATGCGGACGACGAGGTCGCGCATCATCTCGCTCATCCGGCCCGGTTCGCAGGTCACGTCGGCGAGCACCGCGAGGTAGGCGTTGGCGCCGGCGGACATGAGGTAGAAGTAGCCTCTGTCGATCTCGATCAGGACGAGGTTCATGTCGCCGTTGCTGATGGGGAGTTCCTGGGCGACGGCGCCGGCCAGGCTCTGCACGCCCGCGCAGGCCGCGGCGAGCCGGTCGGCGGCGTCGGGGTCGCCGCCGTGCCGGGCGATGCGCAGTCCGTCGGCGGAGAGCACGACGATCATCTCGACGCCCGGTACCCCGTCGGCGAGTTGCTTGAGCATCCAGTCGAAGTTGCCTCGCTGCTGGATCACTTGAGGTCCCCCTCGTCATCGGCCTCGGTGCCGGCCGGATCGTTGATCAGATGCAGGTACTTGGTGGGGTTCCGGGTGAAGTCGGTGGGGTGGACACCCGGGTTGTTCTTCTTGAGCCCCTCCCAGAAGGCATCGACCCAGAGGCCGGGCTCGCGGCGCTCCGGCTCCGGCTGCTCGGGCTCGGGTTCCTTGTGCTGCGACCAGATGGTCGGGTTGCCCTCGCGTTCGGCGCGCTCGATGGCGGCCTGCTCGGCGATCCGCTGGCTGAGCGGCGTCTTCATCCGGCTGCGCCGCTGCGGCAGCCCGCCGGCCGTCCATTCGGTGACCTCGGGGACGTCGTCCTCCATGGAGATACCGGCGGGGATGCGGGGGCTGGTGGGCCGGCGCTTCTTGGGCGGGCGCTTGGGGCCTTCGAGGGCGCCGAGTTCGGGCTTCGGGATGCCGGTGGCGCCGATGCCGTGGGCGATGCCGGGGGCGGGGTCGGTGGTCATCATGTCGCTGGGCACGATGAGGACGGCCCGGACGCCGCCGTAGGCGGAGGCGCGCAGCGAGACGTCCATGTTGTACGTCTTGCACAGGCGGCCCACGACCGAGAGGCCGAGGCGCGGGTTCTCGCCGAGAACCTGGATGTCCTTGCCCTGCTTGGCCTTCTCCAGCAGGCCCTCCAGGCGGCCGCGGGCCTCCTCGTTGAGGGTGACGCCGGCGTCCTCGATCTCGATGCACACACCGGACTGCACCTCGACGGCGGTGACGTGCACCTTGGTGGAGGGCGGCGAGTAGCGGGTGGCGTTGTCGAGGAGTTCGGCGGCCGCGTGGATGACCGGCTCGACGGAGGTGCCCTTGATGTTGACCTGGCAGATGGAGTGCAGCTCGATGCGCCGGTACTCCAGGATCCGGGACATGGCGCCGCGCAGCACGCTGTAGAGGGCGACGGGGTTGGGCCACTGGCGGCCCGGGCGGCCGCCGCCGAGCACGGAGACCGAGTCGGCGAGGCGTCCGATCAGCGCGGTGCCGTGGTCGATGCGCAGCAGGTCGTCGAAGACCTCGGGGTTGCGGCCGTGGTCCTCCTCCATCTCCCGCAGTTCGTGGGCCTGCTGGTGGACGATGGCCTGGACCCGGCGGGCGACGCTGACGAACGAGCGCTCCAGGGAGTCGCGCTGGAGGTCCTCCTCGTCGACGATGTCGAGCATGATGCGGATCAGCCGGCGCTGCGACTCGGGGGCGTGGCGCATGCGCGGGTCGACGTCGAAGACCTGGCGAACCACCTCTTTGGGTGACTCGCCGGCCTTGAGCCGGTAGAGCGCGGTCGGGAAGACGTCCCTGCCGAGGCGGTCGATCTCCTCGTCGCTCGTGGTGAGGCGCTGTTCCAGATACGCGCTGTGACGGGCGTGCTCGGCCCGGGCGTCCCGGAGCCTACGGCCGCGGCGCACCGCTTCCGCCGCCGTCGCGAGCACCAGCAGCATGCCGACGGCCCCGCACACGCCGACGGCGATCCGGGCGGATCCCGCCACCAGGACGACGGCGGCGGCGGTCGCCGCGGCCATCAGTATGGCGGGCAGCAACAGCACGCGCGCCAGGGAAAGTTCACGGCCATCGGGAGGCGATTGCACACTCACCATGTATGCCTTCTGAGACGAATCGGCTGGGTGTCGGGGGAGCTCGTGGGGGGAAGGTTCATGGAGCAGTCTGGATCTTCCGTATGTTTGGGAACAGGCGCACGAATTCACCTCAACTCGGTGCGCCGCGGGCGAGCTTAGTCCGACCGGATCAACGCCGTGTCATATTCGGCAAGCACCTGAAATCACCCAAAGGACTGGAGTACCCTCGGTCGTTTTGCACGGAGGGCATTCACTCGAACACCGCCAGTCACGACGCACAGACGTGCGGGGTCACTCACCGTGACGGGTGAAAAGAGTCTCCGGAGCGGAACCTCAGACCCCGACGATCCGCAGCGCGGCCTCGGCCGTGGCGCGGGCGAACTCGCGGGCGGGGCGCTCCGGTTCGGAGCGG
Source organism: Streptomyces sp. NPDC058457 (assembly GCF_042720695.1). NCBI lineage: Bacteria > Bacillati > Actinomycetota > Actinomycetes > Kitasatosporales > Streptomycetaceae > Streptomyces > Streptomyces sp. NPDC058457. The sequence goes on from NZ_JBHXLU010000008.1 coordinate 175,734, forward strand.
TGGACGAGGATGACGCCCTCGATCAGTCCGAAGACGAGATCGGTCCGCAGCTCCAGCTCCCCCTTGGCCAGCGCCCCGCCGGCCGCCGTGGCGGCGATCAACTGCCGGTAGGCGTCCTTGAGTTCGGCCCGTACGGCATGGAAGCCGGCGAATCGCTCGGCATGCACCTCGGGCAGCAGGTAGAGCGCACCGAGATTGTGCGGCCCGGCACACAGCAGCTCCACGTCGGCCCGGCACAGGATCCGCAGCCGCTCCTCGGCCGGGGTCACGTCGTCGGCGAGCAGTTCCCGCGCACAGGCCAGGGACGGCGTCACGGTGGACTCAAGCAGCTCGGCGAGCAGCTCCTCCTTGCCGGAGACGTAGTGGTACATCGATGCCTGCCGCATGCCCGCGCGCTCGGCGACGGCCCGGGTGGTGGTGGCCGCGTAGCCATGGGTGGTGAACAACTCGGCCGCGGCCGCAAGCAGTTCGGCCCGCGGCTCAAGGCCGCTGTCCGGTCGCTGCGCGGCCCGCGGCCGGCCGACCCGGCGGCCACTACTCGTCCCCATGCGTTCGATCCTCGCACACCGCCTCGTACGGCGATCACGCCGATGCCCCGCCCGCCGGGCCCCGGCCCCCGGTGAGCCCTCGGTAACCGGGCCGGAACACCGCGGCAACGCCGCCGACCCGGTCCGCCCCTAATTTCTGTCGGACGACAGAAATCTCCCCGAGTCGAACCAGAATCGAACCCGAGTCGGACCCGAGTCTCACCCGAGTCCAAGGAGCCGGAGGTCAGCGATGGCGACAGCGACCACGTACGGAGCCCGGGCGCACGCCCGCGCCCAGGAGGGCACCCGCGCCGAGGCCATGCCCGTGGTACCGGCCGCCGACTGGCCGGACCCGCCCTGCGAGGCGGGCCACCTGGTGTGGGCCGAGACGGTGGCGGGCGGCAACTACACGCACCGCGTCCTGGCCCGCGGCACCGAACTGCGGCTGACCGACCCGGTCGGCGACGCCTGCGCCCACCTCCTGCTGTACGCCGACGGCCGCCCCTGGGAGCGGCTGAACGTCGCCGACACCGTCAAGGTCCAGTGGAACGCCTACCTCGGCGAGGGCGTGCTGCTCCTCTCCGACCAGGGCCGGGTCCTCGCCTCCGTGGTCGCCGACACCTCCGGCCGGCACGACGCCCTGTGCGGCACCTCCACCCTGGTCCGCAACACCGGCCGCTACGGCGACGGCACCCCGCAGTCGCCCTCCCCCGCCGGCCGCGAGCTGTTCAAGCTGGCGGCGGCCAAGAACGGCCTGGAACCGCGCGACCTGCCGCCGTCCCTGTCGTTCTTCCAGGGCGTGGAGGTGCGCGACGACGGCACGCTGGACTTCACCGGCTCGGCCGGCCCCGGCGGCAGCGTCACGCTCCGCGCCGAGCAGGACGTGACCGTACTGATCGCCAACGTCCCGCACCCGGCCGACCCGCGCCCCGAGTACGTCAGCACCCCCCTGGAGGTGCTGGCCTGGCGCGCCGCCCCCACCCCGCCCGGCGACCCCCTGTGGGACGCCACCCCCGAAGGCCGCCGCGCCTTCCTCAACACCCACGAATTCCTCGCCGCGAGGGGGCTCGCATGAGCACGCAGACCGTCGTCCCGGCCCGCGCCGCCTGGTCCGCCGTGATCCCCGAGGGCGACACCCTCACCATCACCGACCTGCACGGCAACCAGGCCGTCGACTTCCTCGTCTACGACGCCCACGACACCGCCGTCCGCTACAGCGCGCCCGACACCATCCACGCCCAGGGCTGCATCTTCCTCACCACCGGCAGCGTGCTGCTCTCCAACGAGCACACCCCGCTGATGACCGTGACCGAGGACGAGGTCGGCCGCCACGACACGGTCGGCGGCGCCTGCTCCAAGGAGTCCAACACCCTGCGCTACGGCCACCACACCTGGTCCCAGCACGCCTGCGTGGACAACTTCCTCGCGGAGGGCGCCCGGCACGGCCTCGGCAAGCGCGACCTGGTCTCCAACATCAACTGGTACATGAACGTGCCCGTCGAGAAGGACGGCACCCTCGGCATCGTCGACGGTCTCTCGGCCCCCGGCCGGAAGCTCGCCCTGCGCGCCGAACGCGATGTCCTCGTCCTGGTCTCCAACTGCCCCCAGATCAACAACCCCTGCAACGGCTTCGACCCGACGGCCGTACAGATGACGATCACCGGAGCCGCGGGATGACCTTCGACACCCTGCTGATCGCCAACCGCGGCGAGATCGCCGTCCGCATCATCCGCACCGCCCGCGAACTGGGCCTGCGCACGGTCGCCGGCTATTCCGACCCCGACCGCTCGGCCCCGCACGTACGCCTCGCCGACGAGGCGGTCCGCCTCGGCCCGGCCCCCGCGAAGGAGTCGTACCTCGACGCCGACCTGGTCCTGAAGGCCGCCAAGGACACCGGCGCGGGCGCGATCCACCCCGGCTACGGCTTCCTGTCCGAGGACGCCGACTTCGCCCGGCGCTGCGAGGAGGCCGGGATCGTCTTCGTCGGCCCGACCCCGGAACAGCTGGAGCTGTTCGGCGCCAAGCACACTGCACGGGCGGCGGCCGAGGCGGCCGGCGTGCCCCTGGCACCGGGCACCGGGCTGCTCGCCGACCTGGCCGAGGCCCTCCGCGAGGCGTCCGCGATCGGCTACCCCGTCATGCTCAAGGCGACCGGCGGTGGCGGCGGTATCGGCATGTCGGCATGTCGATCGGCCGATGAGCTCTCCGAGGCCTGGGAGCGGGTGCAGCGGGTCGCCGCCGCCTCCTTCTCCTCCGCCGGGGTCTTCCTGGAACGCCTGGTCGAGCACGCCCGCCATGTCGAGGTCCAGGTCTTCGGCGACGGCGCGGGCAGGGTCGTCACCTTCGGCGACCGGGACTGCTCCCTCCAGCGCCGCAACCAGAAGGTGGTCGAGGAGGCCCCGGCCCCCGGCCTGCCCCCGCGCGTCCGCGCGCAACTCGCCGCCTCGGCCCGCGACCTGTGCGCCTCGGTCGGCTACCGCTCCGCGGGCACCGTCGAGTTCGTGTACGACGCCGCCCTCGAGGAGGCCTACTTCCTGGAGGTCAACACCCGCCTCCAGGTGGAACATCCGGTCACCGAGGAGATCTACGGCGTCGACCTGGTCGCCTGGATGCTGCGCCTCGCCCGCGGCGAGACCGACGTCGTCCGCGACCCGGGCACACCGCGCGGCCACGCCGTCGAGGCCCGCGTCTACGCCGAGGACCCCTCCCGCGAACACCGGCCCAGCGCGGGCCTGCTGACCCGGGTCGAGTTCCCGGCGGGCGTACGCGTCGACGGCTGGGTGGAGACCGGCACCGAGGTCACGACGTCGTACGACCCGATGCTCGCGAAGGTCATCGCGTACGGCCCCGACCGCGCCCAGGCGCTGCGCCGGCTCGACGAGGCGCTGACCGGCACCCGCGTCGACGGCATCGAGACCAACCTCGGCCTGGTGCGCGCGGCCCTCGCCGACCCCGCGTTCCGCGCCGCCGCCCACTCCACGGCCACCCTCGCCACGGTCGCCGACCCCACCCCCCGGATCGAGGTCGCCGCCGCCGGCACGCTCACCACGGTCCAGGACCGGCCGGGCCGCACCGGCTACTGGCAGGTCGGCGTCCCCCCGAGCGGCCCGATGGACGACCGGTCCTTCCGCCTGGGCAACCTCGCCCTGGGCAACCCGGAGGGCGCGCCCGGTCTCGAATGCACCCTCCAGGGCCCGTCCCTGCGCTTCACCCACCCCACGACCGTCTGCGTGACCGGCGCCCCGGCCCCGGTGACCGTCGACGGCGCCCCGGCCGCCCAGTGGGAGCCGGTGACGGTCCCGGCGGGCGGCCTGCTGGAGATCGGCGCCCCCGCCGAGCACGGCCTGCGCACCTATGTCCTGTTCGCCGGCGGCGGCCTGGACGTCCCCGCCTTCCTCGGCAGCGCGAGCACCTTCACCCTGGGCCGGTTCGGCGGCCACGGCGGCCGGGCCCTGCGCACCGGTGACGTCCTGCGCGGCGGAGCGGTGACGGACGGCGAGCCGGTCGCCGACCGCCCGCACCTCACCGCCGTCTGGCAGCTCGCGGCCGTCGAAGGCCCGCATGCCGCCCCGGAGTTCTTCACCGAGGACGACATCCGGGACTTCTACGCGGCCGAGTGGAAGGTGCACTTCAACTCGGCGCGCACCGGCGTCCGCCTGGTCGGCCCCAAGCCGCACTGGGCCCGCGCCGACGGCGGTGAGGCCGGCCTGCACCCCTCCAACATCCACGACACCCCGTACTCGGTCGGAGCCGTCGACTACACCGGCGACATGCCGGTCCTGCTCGGCCCCGACGGCCCCTCCCTGGGCGGCTTCGTATGCCCCGCGACCGTGCTGAGCGGCGAACGCTGGAAACTCGGCCAGCTCCGCCCCGGCGACACGGTCCGCTTCACCCCGGTCGACGTGACGGGTGCGCCCCGCCCCGAGATCGTCGACGGCGGCGTCCTCGCCCGGGACGGCGACGTGACCTACCGGCGCAGCGGCGACGACAACCTGCTGGTCGAGTTCGGCCCCATGCACCTGGACCTCGCCCTGCGGATGCGCGTCCACGCCCTGATGGAGGCCGTGACGGCGGCGGACCTGACCGGGGTCACCGACCTCACGCCGGGCATCCGTTCGCTCCAGATCCAGACCGACCCGCGTCTCCTCGCCCAGGCCGAACTCCTGGGCGCGGTACGGGAGATCGTCCTGGCCCTGCCACCGACCGACGAACTGGTGGTCCCGTCCCGCACGGTCCACCTGCCCCTCTCCTGGGACGACCCGGCGACCCGCGAGGCGATCGCCCGCTACATGGCGGGCGTGCGCGACGACGCCCCCTGGTGCCCCTGGAACATCGAGTTCATCCGCCGGATCAACGGCCTGGACTCGGTGGACGACGTCTACCGCACGGTCTTCGACGCGGAGTACCTGGTCCTGGGCCTCGGCGACGTCTACCTGGGCGCCCCGGTCGCCACCCCCCTCGACCCGCGCCACCGCCTCGTCACCACGAAGTACAACCCGGCCCGCACCTGGACCGCCGAGAACTCCGTCGGCATCGGCGGCGCCTACCTGTGCATCTACGGCATGGAGGGCCCCGGCGGCTACCAGTTCGTGGGCCGTACCACCCAGGTGTGGTCGGGCTGGCAGCAGCGCGGCGCGTTCGAGCCGGGCATGCCCTGGCTGCTGCGCTTCTTCGACCGGATCCGGTGGTACCCGGTGTCCGCGGACGAACTCCTCGACCTGCGCGCCGACATCACGTCCGGCCGGTTCGTGCCACGCATCGAGGAGGGCACCTTCTCCCTCGCGTCCTACCAGGAGTTCCTCGCCACGAACGCGGAGCCGATCGCCGAGTTCAGGGCACGCCAGCAGCAGGCCTTCGGCGCGGAGCGGGACGCCTGGGAAGCGGCGGGCGAGTTCGCGCGGGCGGACGCGGCGACGGCACCCGCCACCCAGCCCGCCGAGGTGGCGGTGCCGCCGGGCGGCCGCCTGATAGAGGCCGAGTTCGCGGCCTCCGTATGGCAGTTGAACGTGCAACCGGGCGACGAGGTGACGGCGGGCCAGCCGCTCCTCGCCCTGGAGGCGATGAAGATGGAGTCCAGGGTGCACGCGCCGATGCCCGGCGTGGTGACGGAGATCCTGGCCCGGCCCGGCGACCAGGTGGAGGCGGGGACGGCACTGCTCGTCCTGGCGCCGGCCGCGAACTGAGCGACAGGAGCAAGAGCATGTCCAGCACCGTCTCCCGGGTCCGCGCCGCCTACGCGCGCATCGAAGCGGTCGACCGCCCCGAGATCTGGATCGACCTGCGCCCGCAGCCGGAGGCCGAGGCGGAGGCCCGCGCGATCGACGAGCGGGTGGCCTCGGGCGAGCACCTGCCGCTCGCCGGGCGGCTGTTCGCCGCCAAGGGCAACATCGACGTGCACGGCCTGCCCACGACAGCGGGCTGCCCGGCGTACGCCTACGAACCGGAGGCCGACGCCCCGGTGGTGGCCCGGCTGCGCGCGGCCGGCGCCCTGGTCCTCGGCACGACCAACCTCGACCAGTTCGCGACCGGCCTGGTCGGTACCCGCTCCCCCTACGGTGCGGTCCGCAACGCGATCGACCCCACCCGGATCAGCGGCGGTTCCAGCTCCGGTTCGGCCGTCGCCGTGGCCCTGGGCATCGTCGACCTCGCCCTCGGCACGGACACGGCCGGCTCGGGCCGGGTGCCGGCGGCCTTCAACGGCATCGTCGGCCTGAAGCCGACCCGCGGCCTGGTGCCGACGGCGGGGGTGGTGCCGGCCTGCGCGTCGATCGACTGTGTGACGGTGTTCGCGCGGACGCTCGCGGAGGCGGAGCAGGCCCTGTGGTATGTCACATACCAAAGCGAGTGCCATGTGACATACCACCAGGACCGCCCCCTCCCGCCCCTCCCCCAGCGCCCCCCAGGTCCCTGGCGCATCGCCGTCCCAGCCCTCTCCCAGCTCGGCGAACTGGACGAGGGCTGGGCGGAGGCCTACGAGGAGGCGGTGGACCGTCTGAGGGCCGCGGGCGCCTCGATCCGCCCGCTCGACCTCACCCCCTTCACCGAGGCGGCCGCGATGCTCTACGAGGGCGCGTTCGTGGCCGAGCGCTACACGGCGGTGGGTCCCTTTGTGGACAAGTTGATCTCATCCGGTGGCGAGGGCCTCGACCCCACCGTCGCCGGCATCATCACCCGGGCCCGGGACATCCCGGCCCACCGGCTCTTCACCGACCAGGAGCGGCTGGCGGCCCTGCGCACCCGCGCCCTGACCGAACTCGCCGACGCGGACGCCCTGCTGCTCCCCACCACCCCCGGCCACCCCACCCTGGCCGAGGTGGCGGCCGACCCGCTGGCCGCCAACGCCCGCCTGGGCCGCTTCACCAACTCCACGAACCTCTTCGACCTGGCGGCGGTGGCGGTCCCTGCGGGCGAGGTGAACGGCCTGCCGTTCGGCGTGATGCTGATCGGACCGGCGTTCACGGACGACCGCCTCGCCACGATCGCCCGCGCCCTGGAACCGAGGGTGAGCCTCGCGGTGGTCGGCGCCCACCTGACGGGCCAGCCGCTCAATCCCCAGCTCCTGGCGCTGGGCGGGGTACTGGACCGCACGACGACGACGGCTGCGGCGTACCGCCTCCACGCCCTCCCGACGACCCCGCCCAAGCCGGGCCTGGTGAACGTGGGAGCAGGCGGGGCGGCGATCGAGACAGAGATCTGGAGCCTGCCGGCCGAGGGCCTGGGCCGCCTGCTGGCCACGCTGCCCCGCCCGATGGCGCTGGGCAGCGTGGAACTGGCGGACGGCACGAGCGTCCCCGGCTTCCTGTGCGAGCCGGGCGCGCTGGCGGACGCCCAGGACATCACGCACCACGGAGGCTGGCGAGCCTTTCTGGCGGAGGGCTGACAGCCGCGCCCGGCCCCCGGAAAACCGGTGGAGCGGCGCCGCTGTACGCCGCTACCGTGCTGCCGGACCCAGTCGTCCGACCAAGGACGTGCCCTTGTACACCGTGTGAGACCTCCCGAGCGCTGATCGGTCGCGCGTCGCGCCTGTGCTGTGCGCCGCGCCTCTTCTTGCTGCGGATTTCTCACTGGAACCGGTGTACTTCTGTGCTCACCAACTGGGTGGTCATGCCCACCTGCCTGCCGTTTGTCCTGCGCCGTTGCCACACGTGCGCGTCGGAACGCTTCCGGGCGAGCGGCAAGTTCCGCGTCAACGCGCACCACAAGCTCATCGACGCCTGGCTCCTCGTGCTCTGTACCGGGTGCGGGGAGACGGCGAAGCTCACGCTCCTGGAGCGGGCGAACGTACGGTCCGTACGACCCGAGTTGCTGGACCGGCTGCATGCGAACGACCCCGGCCTGACAGCCGAGCTGCTCCAGGACCCGGCCGTACGGCACCGTAACCGCATCGCCCTCGACTGGGGCGACGCCTGGCGGCTCGACACCGGCGGATCGGATCACCTGGGCCGCGAGGTGATCGACGTCTCGGTCCGCTTCGCGGCGCGGATCCCGGTCCGGCCGGTGCGGCTGATCGCCGAGGGCTGCGGTCTTCCGCGGGCCGAGGTCGAGCGGCTGGTCACGGAGGGGAAGGTCGTGTCGGCGGTTCGGCTGAACAGCAGGCTCTCCGGCGACTTCACCTTCACGCTCAAGCGCTGAGCCCGTACCGAAAGCAGGGGCCTGGCCGGCGGATCGGATCCGCCGGACAGGCCCCAGGCGCTCACATCCGTCATCCCACCGACGAGTAGGCGACGACTCCCCGCAGCACCAGGTCGACCGCCTTGCGCGCGGTCTTCGCCACATCCGACCCCGCCACCGGGGCCGCGGCCGAGATCTGTCCCAGCACGTCGATGACCTGCTTGCACCACCGGACGAAGTCACCGGCGGGCATCTCCGCCTCCCGCAGCACCTCGTCAAGGCCCAACCCCGTGGCCCACATGTACGCGGCCCAGGCGAACCCGAGGTCCGGTTCCCGCTGGCCGACGCCCTCGGTCTGCGTGATCCGGAACTCCTCCTCGAGGGCGTCCAGCCGCCCCCAGATCCGCACCATCTCGCCGAGCGCGGCCTTGGCCTTCCCGGAGGGCAGCTTCGGCGCCATCGCGTCGTCGCCGACCCGGGCCTCGTAGACCAGCGCCGAGACGCACGCGGCGAGTTCGGCGGGGCCGAGCCCCTCCCAGACACCCGCCCGCAGGCACTCGCTGGCGAGCAGGTCGAGTTCGCCGTACAGCCGCGCCAGCCGCTTGCCGTGTTCGGTGACCTCGTCGCCGCGCAGGTAGTCCAGCTCGGTCAGCAGCGCCACGATCCGGTCGAAGGTCCGGGCGATGGTGTTGGTCCGCCCCTCGATCCGCCGCTCCAGCTGGGAGGTGTCCCGGATCAGCCGGTGGTAGCGCTCGGCCCAACGGGCGTGGTCCTCACGGTCGTTGCAGCCGTGGCAGGGGTGCGCCCGGATCGCCGTGCGCAGCCGTGCGATCTCCCGGTCGTCGGCCGCCTGCGACCGCTTCTTACGGGCCCGCTCCGGCGGGATGTGTCCGGCCTTGGTGCGCAGCGCGGAGGCGAGGTCCCGACGGGACTGCGGGGAGCGGGGGTTGAAGGACTTGGGGATCCGCATCCGCTCCAGCGCCTCGACCGGCACCGGGAAGTCGATGGAGGCGAGCCGCTTGACCTGCCGTTCGGCCGTCAGCACCAGCGGCCGGGGCCCGTCGTGCTGTTCGAAGCCGCGGTGGCCGTTGGACCGCCCGGCGGGCAGCCCGGGGTCAAGGACCAGCGCGAGCCCCGCGTACTTCCCGGTCGGCACATGGATGACGTCGCCCGGCTTGAGCTTCTCCAGTGCCACGGCGGCCTCGGCGCGCCGCTGGGACACGCCCTGCCGGGCCAGTTCGGTCTCCCGGTCCTTCAACTCCCGCCGCAGCTGCGCGTACTCCTCGAAGTCGCCGAGGTGGCAGGTCATGGACTCCTTGTAGCCGGCGAGCCCTTCCTCGTTGCGCTGCACCTGACGGGAGATCCCGACGACCGACTTGTCGGCCTGGAACTGGGCGAACGACGTCTCCAGCAGCTCCCGCGAGCGGTGCCGCCCGAACTGGTCGACCAGGTTGACCGCCATGTTGTACGACGGCTTGAAGCTGGACCGCAGCGGATAGGTGCGGGTGCCGGCGAGCCCGGCGAGGTGCTCGGGGCTCATGGCGCGCTGCCACAGCACCACCGCGTGGCCCTCGACGTCGATGCCGCGCCGGCCCGCACGGCCGGTCAGCTGGGTGTACTCGCCCGGGGTGATGTCGGCGTGCTGCTCGCCGTTCCACTTGACGAGCTTCTCCAACACGACCGAGCGGGCGGGCATGTTGATGCCGAGCGCAAGGGTCTCGGTGGCGAACACGGCCTTCACGAGGCCGCGTACGAACAGCTCCTCGACGACCTCCTTGAAGGTCGGGAGCATGCCGGCGTGGTGGGCGGCGATGCCGCGCTCCAGGCCCTCCAGCCACTCGTAGTAGCCGAGGACGTGCAGGTCCTCCGGCGGGATCGACGAGGTGCGCTCCTCGACGAGTGCGCGCACCTTCTCCCGGGCCTCGTCGTCGTTGAGCCTGAGTCCCGCGTACAGGCACTGCTGGACGGCGGCCTCGCAGGCGGCGCGGCTGAAGATGAAGGTGATGGCGGGCAGCAGGCCCTCGGCGTCGAGCCGTTCGATGACCTCGGGGCGGCCCGGTGTCCACACCCGGGAGCGCTGCCGGCGCTCCCGCTCCCGGTCGGCCTCGCGCATGGCCCGGCCACGTCTGCGGTCCTGGAACGACGGACGCTGTGCCTCCATCCGGGCCAGCCGGGCGAGGTCGGGGTTGACGGCCTTCTTGTGGCCCTCGCCCTCCTCGAACAGGTCGTACATCCGGCGTCCGGCGAGCACGTGCTGGAACAGCGGGACGGGCCGGTGTTCGGAGACGATGACCTCGGTGTCGCCGCGGACGGTGTCGAGCCAGTCGCCGAACTCCTCGGCGTTGGAGACGGTGGCCGACAGGGAGACCAGGGTCACGGACTCCGGGAGGTGGATGATCACCTCTTCCCAGACGGCGCCTCGGAAGCGGTCGGAGAGGTAGTGGACCTCGTCCATGACCACGTAGCCGAGGCCGATGAGGGTCTGGGAGCCCGCGTACAGCATGTTCCGCAGGACCTCGGTGGTCATGACGACCACGGCGGCGTCCGGGTTGATGCTGTTGTCACCGGTGAGCAGGCCGACCATGCCGTCGCCGTAGCGGCGGCAGAGGTCGGCGTACTTCTGGTTCGACAGTGCCTTGATGGGTGTCGTGTAGAAGCACTTCTTGCCCTGCCTGAGGGCGAGGTGGACGGCGAACTCGCCCACGATCGTCTTGCCTGAGCCGGTGGGGGCGGCCACCAGTACGCCCTTTCCGGCTTCGAGTGCCTGGCAGGCCTCGATCTGGAAGGGGTCGAGGCCGAAGTCGTACATCTCGCGGAAGGAAGCGAGCGCGGTGGCCTGCTCGGCGGCCCGCCTGCGGGCCGCCGCATACCGCTCGGCCGGTGAGAGGTCCTCTGTCATCGTGCTTTCGAGCGTACCGGTCCCCACTGACAACAGGACGATCATTATCCGGAACATGGGACAACGGACGACGAAGAGGTGCCCGCGTCATGGGACGCGGGCACCACTCGGTGACTGGGGTCGCCCTGTCAGGTCACGTCGTCGTAGCCGTTGACCCGGTCCGGGCCCTCGGGCAGCGCGCGGCTGGCGGAGACGGTCTCGATCTCGCCGACGTCCTCGGGGGTGAGGTCGAGGTCGGAGGCCTCGTCGTCGTCGAGTGCGTCGGCCTCGCGGCGGCGCTTGCGCCGGTCGTTGAGGAGGGAGAACGCGACCGCGCCGAAGTACAGCACCCAGATCGGCCCGGCGAGGGCCAGCATGGAGAGCGGGTCGGTGCTCGGGGTGGCGACGGCCGCGAAGACCGTGATGCCGAGGATCATGGCCCGCCACCAGCCGAGCATCCGCCTGCCGGTGATGATTCCGGTGAGATTGAGCATCACCAGCAGCAGTGGCAGCTCGAAGGAGAGGCCGAAGACGATCACCATGCGGGTGACCAGCTGCAGCAGGTCGTCGAGCGGCAGCAGGTTGGCGATGCTGCCGCTGGGAGTGAAGTCGATCAGCACCTTGGCGGTGGTGGGCAGCACCGCGTACGCGAAGTACGCGCCGCCGAGGAACAGCGGGGCGCCGGTGAAGACGAACGCGTAGGCGTACTTCTTCTCGTTCCGGTGCAGACCCGGGGCGACGAAGGCCCACAGCTGGTACAGCCAGATCGGCGACGCGAAGACGACGCCGGCCGTCAGGGAGACCTGGAGGGCGAGGGTGAAGGGGGCGAGCAGGCCGTCGATGGTGATCGTGGCGCACTTCTCACTGCCACCCTGGCTGTTGATCTGCGAGAAGGTCTGATGGCAACCGATCGAGTCGAGGATCGGTTTGGTCAGGAAGTTGATGATGTCGTTGTAGAAGAAGGCGGCGACCACCGTCACGATGACGATGGCCAGCATGGCCTTCGCGAGCCGGTTGCGGAGCTCACGAAGGTGATCCGCGAGAGGCATCCGCCCCTCGGGATCCTTCTCCTCTTTGCGGGCAGACTTGGGCAACCCACGTCCTCATCTCGTGCGGCAGGCCGGGGGCTACCGGCCTTGCGTCAGCGCTGGGTGGTGTCCGACGGCTCGTTGACCGGGCGGGAGCTGGTCACGTCGCCGGGGGAAGCCTGGATGGTGCGCTGGGCCTGGGCCTGCTCGCCGGAGGCGGGCGCCTGGGCGGAGGCGGTGGTGTTGCCGTCTTCCTTCATCGCCTTGGCCTCGCTCTTGAGGATGCGCGCGGACTTGCCGAGCGAGCGGGCCATGTCCGGAAGCTTCTTCGCGCCGAACAGCAGGATGACGACGACAAGGATGAGAATGATCTCGGGGGCTCCGAGCCTTCCGAACATAAGTCTTTACCTTCTCACCGAGGCGGCTGGGTTGGGATGCTGTCCGATCCGCCGGACACATGTCCGAGTGATCGTGCTGTCAGCGATCGTAACGCTCAGGGGTAAACGTGAGGCAATCCCCGTGCGTACTCCCGGTCCGCGGAACGGGCCTCGTTCTCCGTGCCGCGTTCAGCAGCGTACCCGCCCCTGCGGGCGCCGTGACAGGGCGAAGTGACGCAAACCGCTTGTGGCCCACTACTCACACCCCTCGCACAGCGGGGGTCACAGTGTGTCCACAGTACGGGCGGCGCTGACGGCCGCCCGCTCCAGGTCCTCGGCGGCCCGGTTGATCCGCAGTGCCGAGTCCGCGACCTGCGCTCCCAGCCGGCGCGCCTCCAGGAAGACCCGGACGGCGAGCACGCCGAGCACGGCGAGCCCCACGAAACCCACAGCTACCGCGACCATCGCCCAGAACATGGGGCCGAGCCTAGACGGTGGGGTGCAGCCGCAGTGTCCTGACCCCGCCGCCGGTGAGCAGTTCCACGATCCGCTCGCCGGCGGGCTTGCGGACGGCGGCCCCGCAGTCGGGGCAGGTGAACGAGTAGAACGTCGTCTTGCTGGTGGCTCCGATGGCCAGCCGCAGGGCGCTCGCGGTGAGCTCGAAACTGCCCCGGCAGTCCGGGCAGCCGGCTCTGAACACCACGGGGACCACTCTTCTCATCCCGGCGAAGGCGGCCGCGACCGTCATCTCCCGCGCGCCTGCGCCACCGGAACCCGAAGACTCGTTCAGAACCCCCGAAGACTCGTTCAAAACGCCTGCCCCTGCCCTTCCTCATCGCCGTGCACAACGTGGTCGTACGCCGCCAGTGCCTCGCGGGCCGCCCGGCGGGCCGCGTCGGCCAGCTCGGGCGGTGACACGATCCGGCCGTCGCCGCCGAGCCTGAGGGCCAGCCGGCGCAGGGAGGCCGGATCGGGGGTGCGCAGGGTAATACGCAGTCCGCCGTCGGGAAGCTCATCCGCGCTGTCGTGCGGGTAGTACTCGGCGACCCAGCGGCCGGCCGGGCCTACCTCGACGACCACCTCGGGGTCCTCGGCGGCCGGCTGCACCAGGGCCTCGGACAGGTCGCGCAGCTCGATCTCGGGGGGTGCGGACGGCTCGTCGAGGATCTTGATCTCGGCGACCCGGTCGAGCCGGAAGGTGCGCCGGGCCTCGGAGCGGCGGCACCAGGCCTCGACGTAGGTGTGGCCGACGCTGACCAGGCGGATGGGGTCGATCTCGCGCTCGGTGAGCTCGTCGCGGGCCGGTGAGTAGTAGCGGATCCACAGCCGGCGGCGCTCGGCGATCGCCCGGTCGACGTCGGCGAAGACGCCGCCCTCGGACTCGAAGGTCACCGACAGCCGGGCGCTGGCGTCGCCCGCCTCGCCGGCCGCGGTCTCCACCTTGGCGGTGGCCCGCAGCAGCGCCTGCCGGTCGCCCTCGCGCAGCCCGGGCAGGGTGGCCACGGCGCGGGCGGCGACCAGGAGGGCGGTCGCCTCGTCGGCGGCGAGCCTGAGCGGTTCGGCGGCCTCCTCGCCGAGCGCGGCCGCGTTGTGCCACCAGATCCGCTCGCCGTCGGTGTCGATGTCCAGCAGGTCGCCGCCCCGGAAGCTGGTGCCGCACATGGGCAGCACGTCCAGGTCGGAGACCAGCTCGTCCTCGGTGATGCCGAAGGCGCGCGCCACGTCCGCGATCCGGGCGCCGGGGCGCTCGCGCAGATAGGTCACCAGCGAGAGCATCCGCCGGGTCTGGTCGATGGCGTTCACGGGCCTGACCGGTTTGCCTGCCACTGCCTTGCTCCGCTCCCCCTCAGTCCTTGGCCACGGCACGCAGCCGGTCCACGACGTCCGCCCGCAGCTCGGCCGGCTCCAGAACCACCACGTCCGGCCCGAACTCCACCAGCCAGGCGTCCAGCCCGTGCCCGTACGGAATCTCCAACTCGTCCCACCCGTCGCCGAGTTCCCGTACCGCGGTGGCCTTCGCCCGAAGGGGGTACCCGGACCCGGAGCGCAGCCGGATCAGCGCGGAGCGGTCGGTGATCTCCCCGGCCCAGCTCGCCACGGTCTCGCGGACGGTGACGACGTCCGGGACCGGCGCGGTGAAGGCGGTGCCCCGGGAGCGGACCTTGCCGGTGATCCTGGACAGCCGGAACACCCGCTCGGCACCCCGGTCGCGGTCCCAGCCGGCCAGGTACCAGTGGCCGCGCCAGCACTCCAGCGCCCAGGGCTCCACGTTCCGGGTCCCGGGGTGGGCGGCGGTGGCCTTGCGGTAGTCGAAGACGACCGGGCGGCGGTCCCGGCAGGCCAGCATCAGCGGCTCGAAGGCGGCCTCGTGCACGGGGATCCGCGGCTCCAGGGCGCCGTGGGTCTCGTACGGGTCGACGTCCTCGGGGAGGCCGGCCGCGCGCAGTTTCTGCAGGGCGCCGCTGGCGGCGCCGGCGAGCCGGGCCTGCTGCCAGACCTTGGCGGCGAGGCCGAGGGCGGCTGCCTCCTCGGCGTCCAGGGTGATGGGCGGCAGGCGGTTGCTGTCGCGGCGTGCGAGATAGCCGACCTCGCCGTCCAGGTTCTCGACGGTCTCGATCACCAGTCCGAGTTCGCGGAGATCGTCCTTGTCCCGCTCGAACATCCGGCTGAAGGAGTCGTCGCTACCCGCTGCACCCCTTCCGGGCCCGGAGGCCTCGACGTATGCCTCGATGGAGTCGCGCAGCTCACGCTTGCTGAGCGGCCGCCGCGTCCCCAGCAGGCACAGCGCCAGGTTCATCAGCCGCTCGGCCTTGGCAATGGCCATCGACGCCCTTCGCCTTCCCTATGGTGCTTCTGACCGATGACCGTACCGCTCCGGAGTGTCGCGGCAAAAGTCAGTACAAACAACGAGGACCGAAACGGACACGACACGACAAACGCCGAGGGCCCGCGCGCACGGCACGGGCCCTCGTCCAGCCGGTTTCCGACCAGGAACGGTCAGCGCCCGACGGCGCCGACCAGGTACCGGGATCAGACCGCGATCAGGTCCACGACGAAGATCAGCGTCTCGCCGGGCTTGATCGCCGGCGTCGGGCTCTGGTCGCCGTAGGCGAGGTGGGCCGGGATGGTCAGCCGGCGACGGCCGCCGACCTTCATGCCCTGCACGCCCTGGTCCCAGCCCTTGATGACCCGGCCCCCGCCCAGCGGGAAGCGGAACGGCGCGCCGCGGTTCCAGCTGGCGTCGAACTCCTCGCCGGTGCTGAACGCGACACCCACGTAGTGCACGGTGACGGTCTGGCCGGCCTGGGCCACCTCGCCGTCGCCCTCCCAGATGTCCTTGATCTCCAGGTCGGCCGGGGCCTCGCCCTCGGGAAAGTCGATCTCGGGCTTGTCGATGCTCACGTCTTAGGCTCCTGCTTGTGTACGACACGGAACCCGGACAGTCTTTCATCCCCGCCCCCGTGCCGCCCGCGCGACTACATCGCCGCAAGAATGTCCACCGTGAACACCAGCGTCGAACCCTTCTTCACCACACCACCGCTCGGCGGGTTGTTCCCGTAGGCCAGGTCCGGCGGGGTGACGACCACGATCCGGCTGCCCACCTTCTTGCCGGTGATCCCCTGCGCCAGCCCCTTGACGACCCCCTGCATCTGCTCGATCGAGAACTGGGCGAGCCGCCCGCTCTCGTACGTCTGCTCGAAGACCTTGCCGCTGTCCCAGACCTCGCCCTTGAACTGGCACAGGACGGTCTGCGCCGACTGCACCTCCGCGCCGTCGCCCTCCAGCACGTAGTTCGACACCAGCTTCTTCGGCGGGTCGACCTTGGGGATGTCGATCGACGGGGCCTTGCCGTCCGTGTTCGTGCCGACCTTGGGCAGCGCGGCGTCACTCTGCGCGACCTCCTTGCCCGTGCTGGAACTCTTCGAGTTGAACGAGTTCAGCACGTCGACCACGAACACCAGCGTGTCCGTGCCCTTGATCCCCGCCTGCGAGTTGCCCGAGCTGCCGTACCCCCAGGTCGGCGGCACGGCCATCAGCACCCGGCTGCCGACCTTCTTCCCGGCCAGCCCGTACAGCCAGCCGTCGATGATGCTGCCCGAGGCGAGCTGCATGAGCAGCGGCGTACGGTCGTACGACTGGTCGAAGACCTTCGCCGTGGACCAGATCTGCCCCAGGTAGTTGGCCTGGATGAAGTCGTTCTCCGCGACCGTCTTCCCGCTGCCCGCGATCACCGTCTTGACCGCCAGGTTCTTCGACGGGTCCCCGCTGCCCTTGGCGACCGTCGGCTTCTCGTCGAACTTCGTGCCCGCCGTGATCGCCGGCAGCGGCCCGTCCACGATCTTCGGCGGGGGCACCGAGGCGGAGGCCGACGGCGAGGCGCTCGCCTTGCTGGAGGAGGACGACTTGTCATCACCGCACCCGGCGAGCGTGACCAGTCCCGCGGGAACAGCGGCAAGGAGAAGAGAGCGTCGGCGCACGGAAGAGCCTCGTAATCGGTCGATCTTGCGGATGGCGTGCGCGCAACTCTACGACGTGAGAAGGGCGCCGTACGGAAAACGTACGGCGCCCGTGTGGCGTTCTGTGCCGATCTCTCACATACCGGCGATGAGCTTCTCCACCCGGTCGTCGACCGAACGGAACGGGTCCTTGCACAACACCGTGCGCTGCGCCTGGTCGTTGAGCTTCAGATGCACCCAGTCGACGGTGAAGTCCCGTCGCTGCTCCTGGGCCCGCCGGATGAAGTCGCCGCGCAAGCGCGCCCGAGTCGTCTGCGGCGGCACCGACTTGCCCTCGAAGATCTTCAAGTCATTGCAGATCCGCGCGGCTTGACCCTTCTTCTCCAGCAGGTAATACAGACCCCGACGACGGTGGATGTCGTGATAAGCGAGGTCTATCTGCGCCACGCGCGGATGAGACATGGTCATGTTGTGCTTGGCCCGGTACCGCTCGATGAGCTGGTACTTCATCACCCAGTCGATCTCGGTGCCGATCCGGTCCAGATCCTCGGCCTCGATCGCGTCCAGTGTCCGGCCCCACAGCTCCAGCACCTGCTCGACCGTGCCGGTGCGGATACCGCGGCGCTCGCAGAAGTCCACGGCCTTCTCGTAGTACTCCCGCTGCACCTCGAGCGCGGAGGCCTCCCGGCCGCTGGCCAGGCGCACCTTGCGCCGGCCCGTGATGTCGTGGCTGACCTCGCGGATCGCCCGGATCGGGTTCTCCAGGGTCAGGTCCCGCATCACCGTGCCCGCCTCGATCATGCGCAGCACCAGGTCGGTGGCGCCGACCTTCAGCAGCATCGTCGTCTCGGACATGTTCGAGTCGCCGACGATGACGTGCAGCCGGCGGTAGCGCTCGGCGTCCGCGTGCGGCTCGTCGCGTGTGTTGATGATCGGCCGGGAACGCGTCGTCGCCGAGGAGACGCCCTCCCAGATGTGCTCCGCCCGCTGGCTCACGCAGTACACCGCACCACGCGGCGTCTGCAGCACCTTCCCGGCGCCGCACAGCAGCTGCCGGGTCACCAGGAACGGAATGAGAATGTCAGCGAGCCGGGAGAACTCCCCGTGCCGCGCCACCAGATAGTTCTCGTGGCAACCGTAGGAGTTGCCCGCCGAGTCCGTGTTGTTCTTGAAAAGGTAGACGTCGCCCGCGATTCCTTCCTCATGCAGGCGTCGTTCGGCGTCCACCAACAGCCCTTCGAGAATGCGCTCGCCGGCCTTGTCGTGGGTGACCAGTTCGGTCACATTGTCACACTCGGGTGTCGCGTATTCCGGATGTGAGCCCACGTCGAGATAGAGCCGGGCGCCGTTCCGCAGAAAGACATTGCTGCTACGGCCCCATGACACGACACGGCGGAAGAGGTACCGCGCCACCTCGTCAGGCGACAGGCGGCGCTGTCCCCTGAACGTGCACGTGACGCCGTACTCGTTCTCCAGCCCGAAAATGCGGCGGTCCATGACTGAACATTACGCCCGATCCCCTGAGCTGAAACGGGGTTCGGCAGCACGATTTGGATCATTTTCCGAACCGGCCGCAACCACCGCACCCCCACCGGGAGCTGCGAGGACCCGCCCCGTGACCGCCAGGACCAGCAACGACACGCCCCCCGCCACACCCGGCACGGCGAACCCCCACAGGGCCCCGCCCGCCTCGACCACCGGGCCCGCCAGGCCCGTTCCCACCGACGCCCCCACTGTGAACGTCGTCACAAGCCAGGAGAACGCCTCGGTGACTGTACCCCTCGGCGCATGCCGGTCCACCAGCACGAACGCACACGCGATCGCCGGCGCCAGGAACACCCCGGCCAGCACGGTGAGCAACACCATGGCCACCGCCCCCGGCATCAGCGTCAGCGGCAGGTAACACACCGCCAGAAGGGCGACCAGCACCCGCAGTCGCCGCGCCGGCTCCCCCGCCCAGCGCACCGCCCCGTAGACGGTGCCGCCCAACAGCGCGCCGATCCCCAGGGCGGCCATCATCCAGCCGTACACCGCGTCACCACCGTGGCCGTCCGCGTACGGCACCGACGCGACCGTGATGGAACCCAGCGCGATCCCCACGAACAGGAACGCGGCCAGCAGCGCCAGCAGCCCGGGCGAGCGCAGCGCGCCCAGCCAGTGCGCCTCGCGCGGCGCCGAACGCCACGCGCGCGACGGCGGCGAGACCACGACCGAGAGCGCCCCGAGGACACCCACCGCGTGCACGACGAGCAGTGCCGCCTGCGCCGACCACAGCGACACGCACAGCGTGACCAGCAACGGCCCCACGGTGAACATGACTTCCTGCGCCACCGCGTCCATCGCGTACGCCGTGTGCACCTGGTCCTCCTTCCCGAGGACACTCGGCCACAGGGCGCGCAGACCGCCCTCCAGAGGGGGCGCGAAGAGCCCGGCCGCCGCCACGGCCGCACAGGCGACCGGCAGCGGTCCGGTGCCCGTGAAGGCGAAGACGGCCATCGAGAGGGCCGACGCGAGCGCGGCGGGCAACTGGACCCGGGGCTGCCCGCAGACGTCGACCAGCCGCCCGAGCACCGGCTGGCCGACGGCGTTGGCCACGCCGTACACCGCCGCGAGCGCACCCGCGAGGCTGTACGTGCCGCCCCCCGCCCGTACGAACAGCACGATCGCGATGGCGGCGGTCGCGTTCGGCAGCCGGCCCACCAGCGTCCCCGTCAGCAGCCGGGCCGCGTGCCTCGCCCTGAGGATCTCCAGGTACCCCGCGGCCATGTCCCACCTCCACGTTTTACGTATAACCCCGCCTCCCATACGTACCATGTGCGCTGTTCACACGTCCAGACGAAGGAGCCCACCCCCGGTGCCACGCAGCAGCACGCGCCCGACGAGCCGTGACGTCGCCCAGGCCGCCGGCGTCTCCCAGGCGGCCGTGTCGCTGGTGCTGGGCGACAAGTGGCGCGGCCGCGTGTCCGAGGCCACCGCCGAACGCGTCCGGGAAGCCGCCCGCGACCTGGGCTACCGGCCGAACCTCGCCGCCCGCAACCTCCGCCTCGGCCGCACCCGCACCGTCCTCCTGGTCGTCCCCGCACTGACGACGGAGTTCTTCGCGGGCGTCTACACCGGCGCCGCCCGCGTCGCCTCCGCACACGGCTTCGGCGTGGTCCTCTACCCCTCGCCCGAGGGCATCGGCCCGGCCCGCGACCCCTTCGCCTCCGCCCAGGCCGCCCTCGACGGCGTGATCGCCTCCTCCATGGCCGCCGACGCCCTCACCGCCATCCGTGGCGACCAGCTCCCCCTCGTCATGCTCGACAGCGACCCGCACGGCAGCCTGGGCGCCGCCACGGTCAACCTGGACATCGCCGACGGCGTACGCCAGGTCGCCGACCACCTGCTGGGCCTCGGTCACCGCCGCTTCCTGCATCTCGCCGCGGACATCGCGTCCTGGACGTTCGAGGTACGCGCGCGCGAACTGGCGGCCCGCACGGCGGGCGTGCCGGGCGCCTCGGTACGCACGGTCCACGCCCCGATCTCGATCGAAGGCGCCCGTACCGCCACCGAAGCGGCCCTCGCCGGCCCCGGCCCGCGGCCCACCGCCCTCGTCTGCGACGACGACAAACTCGCCGCCGGCGCCTACAAGGCCCTGCGCCGTCAGGGCCTGCGCGTCCCCGACGACATCTCCGTCACCGGCCTCGACGACCTCGCCCTGGCCACCGCCATCGACCCCGAGCTGACGACCGTGCGCCTGGACGCGGAACTCTTCGGCGAACGCGGCATGCAGGCCCTCCTCGCCGTCCTGGACGGCCGGGAACCGGAGCGCGGTGACATCCCGGTGGAGCTGGTCGTACGGGGCTCCACGGCGCCGCCACGGGCGTCATAGCCGGGCAGACGCCCGCGCCCCGACCGGTGGGGTCACCGGACGGGGCGCGCAGAGCGGGGCTGATACGAAGGGTTACTCGACGTCTCCGCCGGAATCCTCGGACTCCTCGGCCTCGGCGGCCGTGGCCGCGCCGTCCGACTCCAGCAGCCGGCCCAGCTGCGGGCCGACGATCCGCTTGAACTTGCGCTTCTGGGGACGCGTGCGGTCCAGCACGGCGACCTCCAGGCGCTCGGCGGGAATCTCCCGCTGGGTGCCGTTCGACTCCCGCGACAGAGCCGTCACAGCCAGCTTCAGAGCCTCCGCGAGGGTCATGCCGTCCCGGTGCTCGCGGTCCAGATAGGTGCTGATCTGCTCCGCGTTGCCACCGACCGCGACCGAACCGTGCTCGTCCACGATCGAACCGTCGTGGGGCAGCCGATAGATCTGGTCACCGTCGGGGGTCTCCCCCACCTCGGCGACGACCAGTTCCACCTCGTAGGGCTTCTCCGCGGCCGACGAGAAGATCGTGCCCAGCGTCTGTGCGTACACGTTGGCAAGACCACGCGCGGTCACGTCGTCACGGTCATAGGTGTAACCACGCAGGTCGGCGTAGCGCACGCCACCGATCCGCAGATTCTCGTACTCGTTGTACTTGCCGGCTGCCGCGAAGCCGATCCGGTCGTAGATCTCGCTGAACTTGTGCAGCGCGCGGGACGGGTTCTCGCCGACGAACACGATGCCGTCGGCGTACTGGAGCACGACCAGGCTGCGGCCGCGCGCGATGCCCTTGCGGGCGTACTCGGCACGGTCCGCCATGGCCTGCTGGGGTGAGACATAGAACGGCGTCGACACCGGTATCCGTCCCCTTCCTTAGGGTTCCGTCGAAGTCACTGGGATCACCTTGAAAAGAACGCCGCCGCCCTAGAGCAGCGCCGCGCGCGGGCCGTCCGGCTGCTCCAGACGGCGCGCCAGCACCGCACGGGCGAGCTCGGCGGACTCGTCGTCGGTGAGCCGACGGAACCCGTCCTCGGTGATCACGGTGATGATCGGGTAGATCCGGCGGGCGACATCGGGACCACCGGTCGCCGAGTCGTCGTCGGCCGCGTCGTACAGAGCCTGCACCACCAGTGTGGTCGCCTGCTCCTCGGTCAGGTCGTCACGGAACAGCTTCTTCATGGCACCCCGCGCGAAGATCGAGCCGGAGCCCGTCGCGGAGAAGTTGTGCTCCTCGGAACGGCCACCCGTGACGTCGTACGAGAAGATCCGTCCCTTGGCCCGGTCCACGTCGA
Source organism: Streptomyces sp. NPDC058457 (assembly GCF_042720695.1). Taxonomy (NCBI): domain Bacteria; kingdom Bacillati; phylum Actinomycetota; class Actinomycetes; order Kitasatosporales; family Streptomycetaceae; genus Streptomyces; species Streptomyces sp. NPDC058457. The sequence goes on from NZ_JBHXLU010000008.1 coordinate 197,751, forward strand.
ACCCGGCGAACAACGGCACGACCGCCAGCCCCTGCATGGCCATACCGAGGTTGGAGCGGATCATCGTCGACAGCCGGTTCGCCTTGCCCTCCAGCGACAGCTGAGCACCTTCGACCTTCTCGAAGTGCTCCAGCTCCAGCTGGAAGAGCTTCACCATCTCCACGGCGAGACCGGCGGTGCCGGCGATCCCGACGGCCGAGTACTCGTCGGTCGGGAACACCTTCTCGATGTCCCGCTGAGCGATCACATTGCCCATGGTGGCCCGACGGTCACCAGCCAGCACGACGCCGCCGGGGAAGGTCACCGCCACGATCGTCGTCCCGTGCGGCGCCTCGATCACGCCCTGGGTGGGCGGCAACTGCCGCTTGCCGGGCAGCATCTCCGGCTGGTGGTCGGCGAGAAAGTCCATGAACGAAGAGGACCCAGGCGTCAGGAAGGCAGCCGGTAGACGCCCGGTGCTACGAGTGTTGGCTTCCACGCGTTTCCTTCCACGTATGCTGCAGCCCGCCTTATGGCCTCGGGCTGATCCTTGAACTGCCCCAGCGCGGCATTGCAGCTGAAGCACAGTACGCCACGGACCCTACCCGTCTCATGGCAGTGATCCACATGCGCGGGCGAAGCCGACAGGCATATACAACAGACGCCCCCTTGCGAGGCGATCAACTCGTCGCGTTCAGCTTCGGTGATGCCGTACTGACGCCTGAGATGGTCCTGCCGCCCGAGCGCCGATCGGCACGCCTTGCAGCGAGTCGACAGCCCATCGGATGCTGTCGCGTTGCGGTGCCATTCGCTGTGAGGCTTGACCTCACCGCACGTCCGACACAGCTTGTGCCCGTCCGGGACATCAGTCTTCTCCCGGACGGTCTTCCCCATGGCCTCCCGGCGACGCCGGTAGTGCGCGGCACTGTATTCCGCCACGCACTCCCGGCAGTGCACCTGGAGACCGTCACGCCGATTCCTGTCCCGCGCGAAGGCCGCAAGAGGCAGGCCCTGCCCGCACTTCCTGCATTCCTTCGCATCCGGTTCCTCAGCCACCCACTCCCCCCGCAACCTTCACTTTGAAGGAAGAGCGACCGATTCTCCTCTACTCTCCGCCTTTTTGTACGAATGAGCGTACGAAATCCTCGGCGTTTTCCTCGAGTACGTCATCGATCTCATCCAGAACAGAGTCGACGTCATCGCTCAGCTTCTCGTGCCGCTCCTTGAGGTCCTCCGAAGCCTGCGACTCCGCCGCCTGCTCCTCGGCCTCCTCGGTGGTACGCGTGGCCTTCTGCTGTCCGCCGCCGGTGTCCTTGGTTGCCATAACCCTCACCCCGCTCAGTTCGCCCGACATGGGTCGACAGGTCGGCTTTCCTGCCGATCGGTGATGATCAGACCCTACAAGCCGGGTCCGACATCGGCCCCGCAGTTTCTCCAACGTACGGGGGCCACCTCGATGATTCCCGGGCGCCGGGGTTTTGACCCCGGTCGCCCGGTGTGGTCCGGGTAGCCGTTCAGCCGCCGGAAAGGACCCTGACCAGGTCTTCTGCGGTGCGACAGCGGTCCAGGAGCTCCTTGACGTGATTTCGCGTTCCGCGTAGCGGTTCCAGGGTTGGGACGCGCTGGAGGCTGTCGCGGCCCGGGAGGTCGAAGATGACCGAGTCCCAGCTCGCCGCGGCCACGTCGTCGGCGTACTGCTCCAGGCAGCGGCCTCGGAAATAGGCCCGGGTGTCCTCGGGCGGGCTGGTGCGGGCCCGTTCCACGTCGGCCTCGTCCAGGAGCCGCTTCATGCGCCCGCGGGCCGCGAGACGGTTGTAGAGGCCCTTCTCGGCCCTTACGTCGGCGTACTGGAGGTCCAGGAGGTGCAGCTTGGCGGCGTCCCAGTCGAGGCCGTCACGGCGGCGGTAGCCCTCCATGAGCTCCAGCTTGGCGACCCAGTCGAGCTCTTTGGAGAGGCTCATGGGGTCGCGTTCCAGACGGTTGAGGGTGTCCTCCCAGCGGGCGAGGACGTCCTTGGTCTGGTCGTCGGCGTCGGCGCCGTAGCGCTCCTCCACGTATTTGCGCGACAGCTCGAAGTACTCCATCTGGAGCTGGACCGCGGTGAGTGTGCGTCCGCTGCGGAGGGTGACCAGCCTCTTCAGCGTCGGGTCGTGGGAAACCTGGTGGAGGGTGCGTACGGGCTGGTCGACGGCCAGGTCGACGGCGATGAAGCCGTCCTCGATCATGGAAAGGACCAGCGCCGTGGTACCCAGCTTGAGGTAGGTCGAGATCTCCGACAGGTTCGCGTCGCCGATGATCACGTGCAGGCGGCGGTACTTCTCGGCGTCGGCATGGGGTTCGTCGCGGGTGTTGATGATGGGCCGCTTGAGGGTCGTCTCCAGGCCGACCTCGACCTCGAAGTAGTCCGCTCGCTGACTGAGCTGGAAGCCGTGTTCGTGGCCGTCCTGGCCGATGCCGACGCGGCCGGCGCCCGTGACCACCTGGCGGGAGACGAAGAAGGGCGTGAGGTGGCGCACGATGTCCGAGAACGGGGTTTCCCGCTTCATCAGGTAGTTCTCGTGCGTGCCGTAGGAGGCACCCTTGTTGTCGGTGTTGTTCTTGTAGAGGTGGATGGGCTGGGCACCGGGGAGCTGGGCGGCCCGTTCGGCGGCCTCGGCCATGATGCGCTCGCCGGCCTTGTCCCAGAGGACGGCGTCGCGGGGGTTGGTGACCTCGGGAGCGCTGTATTCGGGGTGCGCGTGGTCGACGTAGAGGCGTGCGCCGTTGGTGAGGATCACGTTGGCGAGGCCGATGTCCTCGTCGGTGAGCTGGCTGGCGTCGGCGGCCTCGCGTGCGAGGTCGAAGCCCCGGGCGTCCCGCAGCGGGTTCTCCTCCTCGAAGTCCCAGCGGGCCCGGCGGGCCCGGTGCATCGCCGCCGCGTAGGCGTTGACGATCTGGGACGAGGTGAGCATGGCATTGGCGTTGGGGTGGCCGGGGACGGAGATCCCGTACTCCGTCTCGATGCCCATTACTCGCCGTACGGTCATGCGGCCCTCCTTGCCCGGCGGAGCCCTCGGTCGTGGGCTCCGCTCGCGTACCGCTGGCGCTCCGGTGCGTGTGCGGTGCCCGTCCCCGCACTGCGCGACTCGGCGGTAGGAAAGAGCCTAGAACGCCTTTGCGCTGGTGGGGAGATCATTTGCGTCATTGCCTTGCTCGCCTCGGTTCCGGTTTTGGCCGGAAAAACAGTCGGCTGCGGGGGGCCCGGGTGGGGACCCCCAGCCCCCCCGTGTTTTTAATGTATATTTC
>NZ_JBHXLU010000008.1:201024-204496 GCF_042720695.1 Streptomyces sp. NPDC058457
GTGTTTTGGCCTCAAACATCCGGGGGGGGGGGGGCCGGGGGGCGGCCCCCCCAAGCCGCCCTGTGTTTTACAGGTACTGTCCGGTGTTCGCCACCGTGTCGATGGAGCGTCCGGTGTCCGCGCCCTGCTTTCCGGTGATGAGGGTACGGATGTACACGATCCGTTCGCCCTTCTTTCCGGAGATCCGGGCCCAGTCGTCGGGGTTGGTGGTGTTGGGCAGGTCCTCGTTCTCCTTGAACTCGTCCACGCAGGCCTGGAGGAGGTGGGAGACGCGGAGACCCTTCGAGTTGTGGTCGAGGAAGTCCTTGATCGCCATTTTCTTGGCGCGGCCGACGATGTTCTCGATCATCGCGCCGGAGTTGAAGTCCTTGAAGTAGAGGACTTCCTTGTCGCCGTTGGCGTAGGTGACTTCCAGGAAGCGGTTTTCCTCGGATTCGGCGTACATGTGTTCCACGGCCGTCTGGATCATGCTTTCGACCGTGACCGACCGGCTGCCGCCGTGCTCTCCGAGGTCGTCGGAGTGCAGCGGGAGGCGTTCGGTGAGGTACTTGCCGAAGATGTCCTTGGCCGCCTCGGCGTCGGGACGCTCGATCTTGATCTTCACGTCGAGACGGCCGGGGCGCAGGATGGCGGGGTCGATCATGTCCTCGCGGTTGGAGGCGCCGATGACGACCACGTTCTGGAGGCCTTCGACACCGTCGATCTCGGCGAGCAGCTGGGGGACGATGGTGTTCTCCACGTCCGAGCTGACACCGGAGCCGCGGGTCCGGAACAGGGACTCCATCTCGTCGAAGAAGACGATGACGGGGGTGCCCTCGCTGGCCTTCTCCCTCGCACGCTGGAAGACCAGGCGGATCTGCCGCTCGGTCTCGCCGACATACTTGTTCAGGAGCTCGGGGCCCTTGATGTTGAGGAAGAAGCTCTTGCCGGAGGCCTGGCCGGTCACCTCGGCGACCTTCTTGGCCAGCGAGTTGGCGACCGCCTTGGCGATGAGCGTCTTGCCGCATCCGGGGGGTCCGTAGAGCAGGACGCCCTTGGGCGGGCGCAGTTCGTGCTCCTTGAACAGGTCCGGGTAGAGGTAGGGGAGCTCCACGGCGTCCCGGATGGCCTCGATCTGGCCGCCGAGACCACCGATCTGCTCGTAGCCGATGTCGGGGACCTCTTCGAGGACGAGCTCCTCGACCTCGCTCTTCGGAACGATCTCGTAGACGTAGCCGGAACGGGGTTCGAGCAGCAGGGCGTCACCGGGCCGGATGTTCACGTCCAGCAGCGGCTCGGCGAGCCGTACCACCCGCTCCTCGTCGGTGTGCCCCAGCACGAGGGCCCGCTCGCCGTCCTCGAGGATCTCCTTGAGGGTGACGATGTCGCCGACACGCTCGTACTCCATGGCCTCGACCACGTTGAGCGCCTCGTTGAGCATCACTTCCTGGCCGCGCCTGAGGTCGTCCAGGTCAACGCTTGGGCTCACGTTCACCCGCAGTTTGCGGCCGCCGGTGAAGATGTCCGCGGTGCCGTCCTCGTTCGCCGTGAGGAAGACACCGAAGCCGGCCGGCGGCTGCGCGAGCCGGTCGACCTCCTCCTTGAGGGCCACGATCTGGTCGCGGGCCTCGCGGAGGGTGTTCGCGAGTCGCTCGTTCTGGGCGGACACGCCGGCCAGGTTCGTCTGCAGCTCGACGATCCGCTCTTCGAGAATCCTCGTGTGTCGCGGAGAGTCGGCGAGCTTGCGTCGCAGGACGGCGATCTCCTGCTCAAGATAGGCGATCTGCTCGGACGGGTCGTCGGACCCTCGTCCCGGGCGGATGCCGCGGTTCATGTCGTCGTCGTGGGCTGCCACGGTCCTCACCTCCTCCAAGGGGAGCTGGACGCTTCCAGACCCTACCTGGGTGGGTGTCGATTGAAACCCCTAGATCACAAAGACTGTCAAGGTGTGTCGTCGGTCACCCATTGCGTTCTCCCTCGTGCCGGGTGGATACCCACTCAACGCGATTCAGAAGCGGCGTGTTCCAGGCTCGGAGTAGTCAAAACCCGTCGTGACTGACCGGAGTTGTCCGCTCCAGTGCCGGTTCAGGTGTTGTGCCCCGGTGGCGGATTTCTTACACAGAGCGACCGGTCGGATGTGACGCGTGATGACCGGAGTGGGTCGCGGGTTGGCTCAAGTCGATCGATCCGGTGGCCGGGCGCCGCCGTCCCGGGCGGTGGGAGGCGCCGTGCGCGCGGGCCGAGGGCGCACCAGGAGGGCGCACGAGGAGGGTGCGCGGGCCGTTGCGGGCCGGAGGTAGGGTCGAAGGCGTTCAACACCCGCCGGGGCGGGACCGGGTGACCCCCGGGTCCGGCCGCCCGGCGCTTTCGACGGCAGGAGAGATGACCGTGCAGCAGGAGGCCCTGGCCGGCGATGAGGCGCTCGAGGTCTGGATCGACCAGGATCTGTGTACGGGGGACGGGATCTGCGCCCAGTACGCCCCGGAGGTGTTCGAGCTGGACATCGACGGCCTGGCCTATGTGAAGGGCTCGGACGACGAGCTGCTGCAGACGAAGGGGGCGACGGTACCGGTGCCGTTGCCGCTGCTCACCGATGTGGTGGACTCGGCGCGGGAGTGCCCGGGCGAGTGCATCCATGTGCGCCGGGTCGCGGACCGTGTCGAGGTGTACGGGCCGGACGCGCAGTGACTTTCCGGCCACTGCGCGTGGTGCCGGCGTCGGGCCCGCCGGGTCGGCGCGGCCGTCAGACGCTGTGGGCGGCCGCCGGGGTGGAGCGGACGAACGCGTGGCCGTTCCACTGCCACTTGGCGCTGGACTTCAGATCCGGGCAGCAACTGGGCACATTGTCCGAGGAATAGCCGAGCAGGGTGGCGCTGACCGCTTTGCCGGAGACGGCGAAGTCGGTCACGGTGAGGCGGTCCTTGGGGTCGACCAGGGTGGCGACGACGCGGGGGCTGGTGGCACCGGCGGCCTGGGTGAGGACGTAGACACCGTCGGGCGGGGTGCCCATGGCCGAGTCGCAGTGGACCACCGCCACGGTTTCCGGCCTGCCGTCGCCGTCGAGGTCACCGGTGGCCTTCTTGACGACCAGCTCCTTCACGGGGCCGCAGTCGAGGGGGAAGTCCACGCCGGTGGTGCTGGGCGGCGCGGCGGCCGCGAGGGCGGGCTTCGTCTCGGTCCCGGCGGCGGGCTGCGCGGCTTTGGCCGAGCCCGGCTGGAAGAGGGACGACAGAGCGACGACGCCGGCCACGGCAGCAGCGGTGGCCAGCCAGTGCATGGGGCGGGTGTCGGTGTGAGCGAGCTCCGGGACCACGGATTGCTGCACTAGGAGTGTCTCCTGTGAGGCCTGTGCCGGTGGGGGTGGCCTGCATCGTGCCACACGTCACAGCGGGGAGGGAACGGCGGGGTGGGCTTTCGCGGACGGTGGGGTTCCGCGGTCCTGTGGTGGCGTCAACGGACGAGCGCCGCGGCCGAGTTCCGGTGGGGTCCGGGG
>NZ_JBHXLU010000009.1:0-54502 GCF_042720695.1 Streptomyces sp. NPDC058457
TTTTTGTTTAACCCCCCCCGGGGGGGGGGCCCCCCGCACCCCCCGGGCCCCCCCCAACGGCGTTGCCGATCGGCTGGGGAGAGGTCAGCCGAGCGGAATCCCGTTGATCGGCAGGCCGTGCGTGGGCAGGCCGTGGAGCGGCAGTCCACCGAGGAGGCCGGCGACGGGCTTGGCCGGGCCGTCGGCGAGGACCTGCTGGACGGCGGGCTGGACGGCGGTCAGGCCGGCCCCCAGGGCGGTCTGCCCCTGCGCGAGGGCCCCACCGGCGCCCGGCAGGGCCTTGGCGACGTTCTCGACCGGCAGGGTCTTGGTGACGGTGCCCAGGGCCTGCGAGGCGTCCGGGACGGCCGGGGCCGCGTTGGCCGCGCCCGCGCCGGCGGCGGCGAAGGCGGCACCGAGGGCGGCGACACCGAGGGTCTTGGCAGCAGACTGCTTCATCGTTAATGCGTCCTTGGAATGCGGTGACGGGGATCGATAACGCGCTGAGCGGTCCTCGACCGTAAACATGCCGGGCCGCCCGCCGCAAACATCGAAATGCGGACGAACAGTGAAGGCCCGTCCGCATTCCGTTCCCCGCCCGGATACCCGATCAGCTCTCCGAATCGACAGAACCGCTGGTGGAGGCGGTCTGCCGGAACAGCCATTCGGATTTCAGCTCCGCATAACCGGGCTTGACGACGTCATTGATCATGGCAAGCCGTTCATCGAAAGGAATGAACGCTGATTTCATCGCATTGACGGAGAACCACTGCAGGTCGTCGAGCGTGTAACCGAACGCCTCGACGAGATGCTCGAATTCCCGGGTCATGCTGGTCCCGGACATCAGCCGGTTGTCGGTGTTCACGGTGGCCCGGAAGTGCAGCCGGCGCAGCAGCCCGATCGGGTGCCCGGCATAGGAGTCGGCCGCCCCGGTCTGCAGGTTGGAACTGGGGCACAGCTCCAGCGGGATCCGCTTGTCGCGGACGTACGACGCCAGCCGGCCGAGCTTGACCGTGCCGTCCTCGTGGACCTGGATGTCGTCGATGATCCGCACCCCGTGCCCGAGCCGGTCGGCACCGCACCACTGGAGCGCCTGCCAGATGGACGGCAGCCCGAAGGCCTCACCGGCGTGGATGGTGAAGTGGTTGTTCTCCCGCTTGAGGTACTCGAAGGCGTCGAGGTGCCGGGTGGGCGGGTAGCCCGCCTCGGCCCCGGCGATGTCGAAGCCCACCACCCCCAGGTCCCGGTAGCGGTTGGCGAGCTCGGCGATCTCCAGGGAGCGGGCCGCGTGCCGCATGGCGGTGAGCAGGGCGCCGACCCGGATCCGCCGGCCGTTCTCCCGGGCCAGGGCCTCGCCCTGGCGGAAGCCCTCGTTGACGGCCTCGACGATCTCTTCGAGGGAGAGCCCCTGCTCCAGGTGCTGCTCGGGGGCGTACCGCACCTCGGCGTAGACGACGCCGTCCTCGGCGAGGTCCTCGGCGCACTCGCGGGCGACCCGGACGAGGGCGTCCCGGGTCTGCATGACACCGACGGTGTGCGAGAACGTCTCCAGGTACCGCTCCAGCGAACCGGAGTCGGCGGCCTCCCGGAACCAGATGCCGAGCTTGTCCGGGTCGGTCTCGGGAAGGCCGGCGTACCCGGTCTCCCGGGCGAGGTCGGCGACGGTGCCCGGACGCAGGCCGCCGTCGAGGTGGTCGTGCAGCAGAACCTTCGGCGCCCGGCGGATCTGGTCCGGCGTCGGGGTGTTCGCGGTGCTCTGGCTCGTCATTTCCGCACTGTAACTCCTACGCGCGTAGATCGCCCGGTACTCGGAGATTCCCGTTTTCGTCGATACGCAATGGTGACCGCACGGACGGGTCGCGTACACCGCCTCTTCTGACACTGTTCTGTCATGGCACAGCAAGCGACGCCGACCCGAACGGCAAGCCTGAGCAGGCCAGTCGGCCAGGAACCGACGACGGCGACCGGGGCGGTCCTGCTCCTCCCCGGCGGGGAGGAGGTCTCCGCGCGCAAGCCGTCCCCCGTATGGGCGACGGCCTTCGTCCGCGCGCTCGGCCGCCGGCTCGCCCGGGACGGCCGGGACGAGGGGCTGGCCGCGCACGTCGTCCACTACCGCTATCGCGGCTGGAACGGCAACGAGGCGCATCTCGCGGGGGACGCCGGCTGGGCGGCGGACGAGGTGGTACGACGGTACGGCGATGTGCCGGTGTGCCTGCTCGGCGTGGGGATGGGCGGGCGGGCCGCGCTGCACGCGGGCGGCCACGAGGCCGTCAACTCCGTCGTCTCCATCGCCCCCTGGCTGCCCGAGACGGACGTGGCGGCGCCCGAGGAACCGGTTCGGCAGCTGGTGGGGCGGCGGGTGCTGATCGTGCACGGCACGAACGACGAACGGACCGACCCGGAGCTGTCGTTCCGGCTGGCGGCGCGGGCGAAGAAGGCGAACCGGGAGGTGTGCCGGTTCGAGGTGCACTCGGACGGCCACGGGTTGCATCAGCACCGGGACGAAGTCCTCGCTCTCGCTTCGGACTTCGTCATGGGGGCGCTGTACGGGCATGCGGTGTCGCGGCCGGTGGAGGACGCGTTGGCTGCGCCGCCGCCGATCGGGTTGCGGATGCCGTTGGCTGCGGGGTTCGGGCGGTCGCTTCGTAAGGGCTGAGGTCCGGTTTCGGGGTGCGGGTCGTGGGTGGTTTTGCGCAGTTCCCCGCGCCCCTAGGGAAGGAGACTCCCCCGCCTTGAAAGCAGAAACCTTTTGAAGGCGGCCACCGGGGGTGTGTCCGGGTGGCCCTCCAGCCATGCCACGCCGATTTCTCTCGCCGCTCTCGGGGCCGTGACCGTCAGTTCCACGACTCCCGGGCGGGGAAACGCGGGCGGGGGGAGCAGCGCCACCCCCAGCCCGGCCGCCACCAGGCCCCGCAAGGTCTCCGCCTCCTCTCCCTCGAAGGCGATCCTCGGCCTGAAACCCGCCTCCTTGCAGAGGTCGTCGGTGATGCGGCGCAGACCGTAGCCCGGTTCCAGGGTCACGAAGGTCTCGTCGGCCGCCTCGGCGAGGCGGATGCGCTTGCGGGACGCCAGTGGGTGGTCCGCGGGCACCACCAGGCGCAGCTTCTGTTCGTCGAGGCGGCGGGCGGCCAGGTCCGGGGCGTCCGGCACCGGGGAGGTCAGACACAGGTCCAGCTCGCCCGCCCGCAGCTTCTCGATCATCGCCTCGCCGTAGTTCTGGACGAGGCTGAAGCGGATGCGCGGGTGGTCGATCCGGAACGCCTGGAGCAGGCCGGGGACCGTCTCCGCGCCCATGGTGTGCAGGAACCCGAAGGCGACCTTGCCCGTGGTGGGGTCGGCGTCGGCGCGTACCTCGTCGGCGGCGCGCTGCACCTCGCCGAGGGCGCGCTCGACCGAGGTGAGGAAGGTGCGGCCGGCAGGGGTGAGGGAGACGGTGCGGCCGTGCCGGGTGAAGAGGTCGACGCCCAGGTCCTGTTCCAGGCGGACCAGCGCGCGGGAGAGGGTGGACTGGGGGACGCCGAGCTCCTGGGCGGCCCTGGTGACGTGCTCCGTACGGGCCACGCCGGCGAAGTACGCGAGGCGGGGCGCGAGCAACATCGTCATGTCTTCTGTGTCACTGTCCGGTGACAGGCGCTCCGCTGACCTCTGCTGATGCTCCATGGGAACGATTATGGCGATTCCATGCATTGGACGGATCAGCGTGGGGGTCCGTACGTTCGAGGCATGTCTCCCGCCAGTACCGGGGCGTCCACCACCGTGGACGCCGTCCCGTCCCTCCCCGCCTCCGACTCCCGCCTGACCCCGGGCGGTCCCGGCTACCGCCGGATGAGCTTCGCGCTCTTCCTCGCCGGTGTCGCGACCTTCGCCCTCCTCTACTCCACGCAGGCCCTGCTCCCGCTGATCTCGGACGGCTACGGCGTGTCCGCGAGCGACGCGAGCTGGACGGTGGCGGCGGCGACCGGCGGTCTGGCGTTGTTCGTCATCCCGATGAGCGCGCTCTCCGAGCGCTTCGGGCGTCGTACGGTCATGACGGCCTCGCTGGCGGTGGCGGTGACCGTCGGACTGCTGGTCCCCTTCGCGCCCTCCCTGGGCGTGCTGATCGTGCTCCGTGGCGTCCAGGGCGCGGCGCTGGCCGGCCTGCCGGCGTCGGCGACCGCGTATCTGGCGGAGGAGGTCCGCCCGAAGGCGCTGGTCACGGCCATCGGCCTGTTCGTCGCGGGCAACAGCGTCGGCGGGATGAGCGGCCGGGTCATCACCGGCTGGGTCGCGCAGGAGTGGGGCTGGCAGGTCGCCGTGGGCGTGATCGGTGTGATCGCGGTCGGCTGCGCGGTCGCCTTCCGGCTGCTCCTGCCCGCCCCGCAGCACTTCAAGGCGGGTTCGCTGCACCCGCGCCGGCTGCTCGGCACGGTCCGCGACCACCTGGCCGACCCGCTGCTGCGCCGCCTGTACGCGATCGGCGCGCTGTTCATGACCGTCTTCGGCGGCGTCTACACGGTGATCGGCTACCGCCTGACCGAGGAGCCCTTCTCGCTCCCCCAGGGCATCATCGGCTCGATCTTCCTGGTGTACCTGGTCGGCACGGTGTCGGCGTCGACGGCGGGCCGCCTGGTCGGCCGCCTGGGCCGCCGGGGCGCCCTCTACCTGGCCGGCGGCACGACGGCCACCGGCCTCCTGCTCTCCCTGGCCGACTCGCTCCCCCTGGTCCTGCTGGGCCTCGTCCTGATCACCGCGGGCTTCTTCGCTGGCCACGCGGTGGCCTCCTCGGCGGTCAGCAGGACAGCCACCCACGGCAGGGCCCAGGCGTCGGCCCTCTACCAGTCCGCCTACTACATCGGCTCCAGCGCGGGCAGCACGGTGGGCGCGATGGCGTTCCACGCCGGGGGCTGGGCGGGCACGGTGAGCGTGGGCCTGCTGGCGATCGCGGGTGTGGTGGCCATCACCCTCCTGGGCACGGTGGCGGCCCGCCGGCACGTGATGGCCAACGCCCACTGATTCAGCGCCCCCGCTGGAGCGCCCCGAAAGGGGCGCGGGGAACTGCGCGACAAGCGACGACGGCGCCGCCCACGGACCGGACCCTCCGAGCTCGTGGGCGTACCCCATCCCACCTGCACGTTTCCCCACTCCGGGGGCCATTGTCAGTCCCCTGCGGTAGCTTCCGAAGTGCTGGAGCGCAATGGCGCGCGGACAGGAACGGCCACAGGGGTGGGTGGACGGACGATGAGTGACAGCACGGCGACGGCGGAGCTGGACGTCGCACTGGACAAGTACCGGACCGAGTTGACCGGGTACTGCTACCGCATGCTCGGCTCGTCCTTCGAGGCCGAGGACGCGGTGCAGGACACGCTGGTGCGGGCCTGGCGGAGCTACGAGAAGTTCGAGGGCCGCTCCAGTCTGCGGTCGTGGCTGTACCGGATCGCGACCAACGTGTGCCTGGACATGCTCAGCGCGGGCAACAAGCGGGCCCGGCCGATGGACCTGAGCGAGTCGACCCCGCTCGCCCAGGCGGCGCTCTCCCCCCGGTCCGACAACACCTGGCTCGAGCCGGTGCCGGACGCACGCGTGCTGCCGACCGTGGACGACCCGGCGGAGGCGGCCGTGGCCAAGGAGTCCATCCGGCTCGCCTTCATGGCCGCGCTCCAGCAGCTGCCGCCCAAGCAGCGGGTGGTGCTGATCCTGCGCGAGGTTCTGGCCTGGAAGGCGACCGAGGTCGCCGAGCTGCTCGGCACCACCGTCGCGTCGGTCAACAGCGCGTTGCAGCGGGCCCGGGCCACCCTGGCCGAGCAGCGGCAGTCGGGCGCCGGCGCCGAGGTCTCCGACCCGCTCGACGAGGAGCAGCAGAAGCTCCTGGAGCGCTATGTCGCCGCCTTCGAGGGCTACGACATGACGGCGCTGACGGCACTCCTCCACGAGGACGCCATCATGACGATGCCGCCGTTCGACCTGTGGCTCACCGGCCACGACGACATCACCGGCTTCATGACCACCATCGGCTCCGCCTGCGAGGGCTCGCGGCTGTTCCCGGTCCAGGTCAACGGCCTGCCCGGGTTCGCCCAGTACAAGCCCGACCCGGACATCGGCGGCTGGAGCCCCTGGTCCGTCCAGGTCCTGGAGATCTCAGACGGCCGGCTGACCGGGTTCCACTTCTTCCTCGACACCAAGCGCTGGTTCCCGCTCTTCGATCTCCCCCTCCACCTGGAGGCGAAGGCCGACGAGACGGAGGAGGGAGCGTAGGGCGGGGTCGGGGTCGCGGAGCCGTATCCGCCCTCCGGCCCTCCGGGCCGCCAGCTCCAGCCGGGCCAGCAGGTCGACGGCCGCCAGGCCCGGCGGTCCGGGACCGAGTCCGCCCACATCGCAGACGACCGCTCCGGCACCGGTGACCGCCAGCAGCTCACGCACGTCGTCGCACAGCCCCGGCACCTCGTCCCTGGTGACGGGGCCCGACAGCACGATCACGGCGGGGGTCGCGGCATCCACGAGGCGGTAGACCCCCGACGGGTTCACAACTCATCGGTAGGGGCCGGCCACAGGGGTGCGGGCCGTCGGGGTGCGGATCTCCGCACGGTCGCGCAGATCACAAGCACCACAACGTTGACCTGCACCTGACCGACCCAGAGGGTTGGCTGCATGCCCCACGGATCAGCAGCGCCCGGTACGCCCTACGGTCTCCTCCCCCGCAAGGGGGTCCCGTGCAGGGGGTGCTGAGCGGCTTCGCGGTCATCGCGATCGTCATCGCCGTCGGCTACGTCCTGGGCCGCGGCGGCCATCTGGGAGCGAACGGCCGCGAGGTCCTCACCAAGCTCGCCTTCCACGTCGCCTCCCCCGCCCTGCTCTTCACCACCCTCGCCAGGGCCGACCTGGCGGTGATCTTCTCCAGCCGCCTGCTGGTGACGGCCCTGAGCACGGCAGCGGCGGCAGGCACGTTCGTGGCGGTGGGTGTCATACGGCACTGGGGCGTCGGCCGCACCACCATCGGCGCGCTGTGCTCCAGCTACGTCAACTCGGGCAACCTCGGCATCCCGATCGCGGTGTACGTGCTGGGCGACGCGTCCCTGGTGGCCCCGGTGCTGCTCTTCCAGGTGGTGGTCCTCACCCCGGTCGCCCTGACGATCCTCGACCTGGCCGGCACGGGCGAGAAGGGCCCCTGGTGGCGCCGCCTGCTCACACCGCTCCGCAACCCGATAGCCGTCGGCTCCCTCACCGGCGTCGCGGTCTCGGGGCTCGGTATCCATGTGCCCGGCCCGGTGATGGACCCCCTCACCCTGATCGGCAACATGTCCGTCCCGGCCGTGCTCCTCGCCTTCGGCATCTCCCTGCGCGGCAGCACCCCGCCGGGCCGCGGCCGCGACCGCCACCCGGTGTTCCTGTCCGTCGCCCTGAAGTCGGTGGGCCAGCCGCTCGCCGCCTGGGCCCTGGCCTCGGCCGTCTTCGACCTGCACGGGGCACCCCTGCTCGACGTCACGGTGACCTCGGCGCTCCCGGCCGCCCAGAACCTCTACACCTACGCCAGCACCTACGGCGTCGGCGAGGAACTGGCCCGCGACTCGATCCTGCTGTCGACGGTGCTGGCGGTGCCGGTGCTGGTGGTCGTGGCGGCGCTGCTGGGGTGACGTGACGGTCAGTCGACGGGGAACTCGCCGGTGTCGATGGTGAGGTCGAACGGCGCGGGCAGCTTGATGGGGTCACCGAACTTGACAGAGCTGAGCACCTGGTAGACATCGCCCTTCGGCTCGCCGTAGAGCGTTGCGGTGGGTCCGCCGGGGGCCCAGCGGTCGATCAACAGGTAGAGCGGGATGCCTGCGGTGGCGTAGGCGGCGGGCTTGCTGACGCGGTCGTGCCGGGCGTTGGACTTTGAGGTGACCTCAACGACGAGTTCGGCGAGGGCGGCGGGGATGTGGGAGTCCGCCTCCGGCTGCTCCGGTACGGGCGTCACCAGCAGGTCCGGGATGAGCATCCCCAAGCGCGACGGCACAGAGATCGCCAGCGTCTGAAAGATCTCCCAGTCCTCCGGGATCACTGAGTAGAGGCGGCGCTGGACGCGGACCGCGATGACGTTGTGGCGGAAGGCCGGAGCAGGTGACACGGTGATGATCCCCTCGATGATCTCCACCTTGCTGCCCTCGGGCCATTCCATCTCCTCCCAGTACCGGACGAGTTCGTCCCAGCTCTGCTCGGGGTCGTGGCCCACGGTGAGTGCGCTCATGGCGGTCTCCTATCGGTGCGTCACCGATCCCAGCATGCCGAACGGGACCGGCGCAGGTCCACCGATCCCGTTCACCCGATCGAGCAATCCCCTGGTCAGGCGATACGTTCCAGCACGACGGGCGACGCCGTGAAGGCCGTACCCGCCGCCGCGATGTCGTACGACCCCTCGACCGCCTGGAGCGCGTACTCGAAGCGCTCCGGCGTGTCCGTGTGCAGGGTGAGGAGGGGCTGGCCCGCCGTGACGGTGTCGCCCGGCTTGGCGTGCAGCTCGACGCCCGCGCCCGCCTGCACCGGGTCCTCCTTGCGGGCACGCCCCGCGCCCAGGCGCCAGGCGGCGACACCGATGCCGTAGGCGTCGAGGCGGGTCAGGACACCGGACGACGGAGCCTTGATCACGTGCTGTTCCTTCGCCACCGGGAGGACCGCGTCCGGGTCGCCGCCCTGGGCCGCGATCATCCGGCGCCAGACGTCCATCGCCGAGCCGTCGGCCAGGGCCTTCGCCGGGTCGGCATCGCGAACGCCGGCCGCGTCGAGCATCTCGCGGGCCAGGGCGATCGTCAGCTCCACGACGTCCGCGGGGCCGCCGCCGGCGAGGACCTCCACCGATTCGCGGACCTCCAGGGCGTTGCCCGCCGTCAGACCCAGCGGCGTCGACATGTCCGTCAGCAGCGCGACCGTCTTCACGCCGTGGTCGGTGCCGAGGCCCACCATGGTCGAGGCCAGTTCGCGGGCATCGGCCAGCGTCTTCATGAAGGCGCCCGTGCCGACCTTCACGTCCAGGACCAGGGAGCCGGTGCCCTCGGCGATCTTCTTCGACATGATCGAGGAGGCGATCAGGGGGATCGCCTCGACCGTGCCGGTGACGTCGCGGAGTGCGTAGAGCTTCTTGTCGGCGGGGGCCAGGCCGTCGCCCGCCGCGCAGATCACCGCGCCGGTGGTGTCCAGCACCGACAGCATCTCCTCGTTGGAGAGCAGGGCGCGCCAGCCGGGGATCGACTCCAGCTTGTCCAGGGTGCCGCCGGTGTGGCCGAGGCCGCGGCCGGAGAGCTGGGGGACGGCCGCGCCGCAGGCGGCGACGAGGGGGGCCAGAGGCAGGGTGATCTTGTCGCCTACGCCGCCCGTGGAGTGCTTGTCGGCGGTCGGGCGGGACAGGGAGGAGAAGTCCATGCGCTCACCGGACGCGATCATCGCCGCGGTCCAGCGGGCGATCTCGCGACGGTTCATGCCGTTGAGCAGGATGGCCATCGCGAGCGACGACATCTGTTCGTCGGCGACCTCGCCGCGCGTGTACGCGTCGATGACCCAGTCGATCTGCTGGTCGCTGAGTTCACCGCGGTCCCGCTTGGTGCGGATGACGGAGATGGCGTCCATGGTGGCCATGGCGTTCCCTTCGGAGAAGTGCGATGCGTACGGCCCCTCCGAACGCGGAGGGGCCGTACGGGAGTTACTTGGTGAGATGGGCCGGGCCGAAGGCCTGGGGCAGCATCTCGGAGAGGGGCAGGACGCCCTCCGGGGTGTCCAGGAGGAGGTCCGGGCCGCCGAACTCGTAGAGCAGCTGGCGGCACCGGCCGCACGGGACGAGCAGCCCGCCCGTGCCGTCCACGCAGGTGAAGTGCGTGAGGCGGCCGCCGCCCGTGCGCTGGAGCTCGGAGACCAGTCCGCACTCGGCGCACAGGCCGAGGCCGTACGACGCGTTCTCCACGTTGCAGCCGGAGACCGTGCGGCCGTCGTCGACCCGGGCCGCGACCCCGACCGGGAAGCCGGAGTAGGGCGCGTACGCGTGGGACATGGCCTCGCGGGCCTCCGCGCGCAGGGTCTCCCAGTCGACGCCGGCGGCCGCGTCGGTCACTTGCCCTGTCCCTTCCGGTACGGCAGGCCGTCCGCCTTCGGCATCCGCAGCGACTGCGCGGACAGCGAGAGGACGAGGAGGGTGACGATGTACGGGGTCGCGGTCACGAGCTGGCGCGGGACCTCGTTGGTGGTGGCGTACCAGATGAACATCAGGACCGAGATGACGATCGTGATGACGGCCGGGACGTACTTCTTGCGCCAGGCCAGGTAGGCGGCGCCGAACACCAGCAGGATCGCGAGCAGCAGGATCAGCGCGTGGACGTTCACCGTGCCGCCGCGCAGGTTGAGGCTGTCGGTGTAGCCGAACAGGCCCGCGCCGAGGGCGAGGCCGCCCGGCATCCAGTTGCCGAAGATCATCGCGGCGAGACCGATGTAACCGCGGCCGGCCGTCTGGCCGTCCAGGTACACGTTGGAGGCGACGATGGAGAGGAAGGCGCCGCCCAGGCCCGCGAAGCCACCGCTGATGAGCACCGCGATGTACTTGTACTTGTAGACGTTGACGCCGAGGGACTCGGCCGCGACCGGGTTCTCACCGCAGGAGCGCAGGCGGAGGCCGAAGGCGGTGCGCCACAGGACCCACCAGGTGATCGGGACGAGGGCGACGGCGACGACCGTCAGCGGGGACAGGTCGGTCAGCAGACCGCCGACCAGGCCCGCGATGTCCGAGATCAGGAACCAGTGCTTCTCGTTGAGCGTGTTCAGCCAGTCGGAAAGGCCGGGGACGCTGAAGGTGCCGAGTGAGTCGATCGGCGGGGACTGCTTGGAGGAGCCGCCCTCGGCGTTCTCGAAGGTGAACTTCGAGAGGTAGCGGGTGGCGCCCAGGGCGAGGATGTTCAGGGCCACACCGGAGACGATGTGGTTGACGTTGAAGGTGACGGTGGCGACGGCGTGCAGCAGGGCGCCGAGTGCGCCGCCGAGGATGCCGAAGACCACACCGACCCAGGGGCCCCACTGGTAGCCGGCCCAGGCGCCGAACCAGGTGCCGAGGATCATCATGCCTTCGAGGCCGATGTTGACGACGCCCGCGCGCTCGGCCCACAGACCGCCGAGACCGGCGAGGCCGATCGGGACGGCGAGGCGCAGCGCGGTGGACATCTGGCCGGTCGAGGTGATGCCGTCGGCGCCGGTGATCAGGCGCACGGCCGAGGTCAGGATCAGTACGCCCGCGATGACCAGCAGGAGTACCGGGAGCGACATTCGGCGGCCGCCCTTGCCGGGCTGCTTCGCCTGCGGCTTGGCGATGGTCGCGGTGGACATCAGGCCGCCACCTCCTTCTTGGTGTTCTTGGCGGCGGCCGCGGCGAGCTCCGCGCCGACCTGGCGCTGCTGGCGGCGCAGACCCCACTGCCGTACGGCTTCGTAGGAGATGACGACGGAGAAGACGATCAGGCCCTGCATGATCGTGGCGATCTCCTTCTCGTACGCCACCGGGGTCGCGTAGTCGAGGGCGGGCGAGGCCTTGTCGAGGAAGGCCCACAGCAGGGCGGCGAAGGCGATGCCGCCGGGGTTGTTGCGGCCGAGCAGGGCGATGCCGATGGCGGTGAAGCCGAGGCCGGCCGGGAAGTCGAGGCTGTAGGTGTGGGAGTCGCCGAGCAGCAGCGGGAGGCCCGCGAGGCCGGAGACGGCGCCGGAGATCAGCATGGAGACCAGGACCATGCGCTTGGCGTCGACGCCGGAGGCGGCCGCGGCGGACTCGGAGGCGCCGGTGGCGCGCAGGTCGAAGCCGAAGCGGGTGCGGTTGAGGACGACCCAGTAGCCGATGCCGAGGGCGATGGCGACGAAGACCATGCCGTAGATCTCGCCGACGTCGGAGCCCAGGTTGATGCCGGGGAACCAGCCGGACTTCTTCATCACGCCGGTCGTCATGTTGTTGCCGACCTGGACGCCCCACACGTTGGAGAGCGTGATGTAGCCGATGACGCTGGTGGCGATGGCGTTCAGCATGATCGTGGCGACGACCTCGCTGACGCCCCGGGTGACCTTGAGGACGCCCGCGATACCGGCCCAGAAGGCGCCGGTGAGCATGGCGACCAGGAGCAGCATCGGGATCTGCAGGAAGGCGGGCAGGCCCACGTTGGCGCCGACCACGGCCGTCATCACGGCGGCGAGGCGGTACTGGCCGTCGACGCCGATGTTGAACAGGTTCATCCGGAAGCCGAGGGCGACCGCGATGGCCGCGATGTAGTACATCGCCGCCTGGTTGATGATCAGGACCTGGATGTCCGAGTACGGCAGCTGCTGGAGCATCAGCACGTACGGCTCGAACGGGTTGCGGTTCGAGGCCAGCAGGACGATCGAGGTCAGGGCGACCGCCAGGACGAGCGCGATGACCGGGCCGGCCACCGCGAGGAGCACCCGCTCCTTGTCGAACTTCTTCATCGGGCCTCGTCCTCCGGACCAGCGGCGCCTTCGTGTTCTTCTGGGGCGGTGTCTACGTGTTCCAGGTGGCCGGACGCGGCACCCGTCATGGCGGAGCCCAGCTCCTCCGGGGTGATGGTGGCCGGGTCGGCGTCCGCGACCAGCTTTCCGTCGTAGATCACGCGCAGGGTGTCCGACAGGCCGATCAGCTCGTCCAGGTCGGCGGAGATCAGCAGCACGGCCAGGCCCTCGCGGCGGGCCTCCCGGATGCGGTCCCAGATCTGCGCCTGGGCGCCGACGTCCACACCGCGGGTGGGGTGGGCGGCGATCAGGAACTTGGGGCTGTGGCTCATCTCGCGGCCGACGATCAGCTTCTGCTGGTTGCCGCCGGAGAGGGAGGCGGCGGTGACGTCGATGCCGGGGGTGCGGACGTCGAACTCCTCGACGATCCGGCGGGTGTCGGCCTGAGCGCCCTTGATGTCCAGCCAGAAGCCCTTCGCGTTGGGCTTCTCGGTGACGTGGCCGAGGATGCGGTTCTCCCAGAGCGGGGACTCCAGGAGCAGGCCCTGGCGGTGCCGGTCCTCGGGGATGTAGCCGACGCCGGACTCGCGGCGCTTGCGGGTCTGCCAGCCGGTGATGTCCTCGCCGAGGAACTCGATCGCGCCGGAGTCGGCGTGCTTGGTGCCGATGAGCGCGTCGATCAGCTCGGTCTGGCCGTTGCCCTCGACGCCCGCGATGCCCATGACCTCGCCGGCGTGGATGGTGAAGGAGACGTCGTCGAGGACGCGCTTGGCGGCGCCGGGGGTGGTGGCCTCGGTGAGCACGTCGGCACCCGGCGCGGCACCGGACGAGCCGACCGTGGCGGTCTCGGGCTGCGCGCCGAGCTCGCCGAGGGAGGCGATGCCGCCGCCGGCGTAGACGGTGAGGTTCTTGACGGTGACGACGGCCTTGTCGGTGACCGTGGACTCGGCGGTCTCCGGGGTGGGCAGCTCGCTGCCGACCATCAGCTCGGCGAGCTGGCGGGGGGTGGTCTCGGAGGGGATCGCGGTCCCGACCGTCGTACCACGGCGGATGACGGTGATGTCGTCGGCGACGGACAGCACCTCGCCGAGCTTGTGGGAGATGAAGATGACCGAGAGGCCCTCGGACTTCAGCTCGCGCAGGTTGTCGAAGAGCGCGTCGACCTCCTGCGGGACGAGGACGGCGGTGGGCTCGTCGAGGATCAGGGTCTTGGCGCCGCGGAAGAGGACCTTGAGGATCTCCACGCGCTGCCGGTCGGCGACGCCGAGGTCCTCGACCAGAACGTCCGGGCGGATGCCGAGGCCGTAGCGGTCGGAGAGCTCGCGGATCTTCTTCCGCGCGTTGCCGCCGATGCCGTACAGCTTCTCGCTGCCGAGCACGACGTTCTCGAGGACCGTCAGGTTGTCCGCCAGCATGAAGTGCTGGTGGACCATGCCGATGCCGCGCGCGATGGCGTCGGCGGGGGACGAGAAGGAGACCTGCTCGCCGTCGATCGCGATGGTGCCCTCGTCCGGCTTCTGCATGCCGTAGAGGATCTTCATCAGGGTCGACTTGCCGGCACCGTTCTCGCCGACCAGGGCATGCACGGTGCCCTTGCGGACGGACAGGTGGATGTCGTGGTTGGCTACGACACCCGGGAATCGCTTGGTGATCCCCGCCAGCTCGACCGCGGCTGTCGTCTCTGCGGTGAGCGGAGGGCTGCTGGACGCGTCGATGGCGCACTCTCCTAGAGAAAGGGGTCGCTCTACGCGCGTAGCGCCCCTGCTTTAAATAGTGCCCGGACCTGACCGAGCTTTTTCGACTCTCGATCCGTTCCGAGCATTCTGCCGCGCGAACGGGGGTTGCCCCTGCCGCCGATCCACCGGACCCGTACCGAGATTCCTGACCGAACTCTCGGATCCGCGCCCAGGGCCCCGTGCGGGTCCCCGGATCATGGCAGGGGGCGCGGGAAGAACATCCTTCCCGCACCCCGTTCCGTGGCCGTAACGCTGCCATTACAGCGCCTCTTTGACCATGCCTACGACAAGCTCATGACTCCTGGGTCAGGAGGTCTTGACCGTGATGGAGCCGTCCTTGATGCCGGCCTCGGCCTTCTTGAGCGCGGCCTGCAGGGTGGCGTTGTTCTTGAAGACCGGGTTGGAGTCGGCCAGGCCGACGCCGCCGTTGTTCAGGGAGCCGCGGATGTCGCCGGACAGCGGCTTCTTGTCCTTGATGACGGACTTGGCGAGGTCGTACACCGCGCCCTCGACGTTCTTGAGGGCCGACGTCAGGATGTAGTCCTTGTACTTCGACAGCGCGGCCTGGCTGTACTGGTCGGAGTCGACGCCGATCGCCCACACCTTGTGCGCGGCGGCGGCCTTGATGACGCCCTGGCCGGAGAGGCCGGCGGCGGCGTAGACCACGTCGGCGCCCGCGCCGATCTGGCCCTCGGCGGCGGCCTCGCCCTTGTCGGGGCTGGAGAAGCCGCCCTCCTGGGCGGTCTGGGTCAGGTACTGGGCCTTGACCTTGACGTTCTTCTTGGTGTCCGCGACGCCCTGCTCGAAGCCCGCCTCGAACTTGTGGATCAGCGGGACGTCCACGCCGCCGATGAAGCCGACGGTGTTCGACTTGGTGGTCAGCGCGGCGGTGACGCCGGCCAGGTACGAGGACTGCTCCTCGTGGAAGACCATGTCCGCGACGTTGCTCGACTGGTCCTGGTTGTCGTCGATGATGCCGAAGGTGACCTTCGGGAACTTCGCGGCGGCCTCCTTGACGGCGGGCGCGTAGGCGAAGCCGACGCCGATCACCGGGTTGTAGCCGGCCTTGGCCAGGGTCTCCAGCCGCTGCACCTTGTCCGCGTCCGACTCGCCGTCCTGCGGCTCGATGTCCCGGCCGGTGACGCCGAACTCCTTGTCGGCCTTCTGGAAGCCGGCGTAGGCGGCGTCGTTGAAGGACTGGTCGCCCTTGCCGCCGACGTCGTACGCGAGACCGACTCCCTTGGACGCGCCGGCCTTGCCGGTGGACGAGCTGGACGAGCTGCCGCACGCGGAAACGGTGACGGCAAGGGCTGCGGTTGCAACGCCCGCAACGGCGATTCGGGACACCCGGCGCATGGAACGAGACTCCTTCGTGCAAGCGCCCAAACCAGGCGCTGGTTCCGCGGCAGCGTAACGCGCGTAGACCTGACGGAAAACCCCCAATGTCCGGTCCGTTATCTAGCTGTGGCCACAGTCACTGCCAAGGCTACGGACAGCAGTACGCCCCTTGCGGGAGGCAAGGGGCGCAGGAACTGCAACGGCGCGCGGGCGGCCGCACCCATGGGTACGGCCGCTCACCCGGCGACTTATATATGTCGCATTACTTCGTGTTGACGGTGACCTTGCCGTCGATGATGTCCTGCTTGGCCTTGTCGACGGCCGCGACGACCTTGGTCATGGCCTTGTACTTCGGGTTGGTGTCCGCGAAGCCGACGCCGCCGGTCTTGAGGGTGCCGTTGACGACACCGCTCTCCGGCTTGCCCTCGTGGACGGACTTCACGAGGTCGTACACCGCGCCGCCGACGTTCTTCAGGGCGGAGCCGAGGATGTAGTCCTTGTACTTGGCGAGCGCACTCTGGCTGTACTGGTCGGAGTCGACACCGATCGCCCACACCTTGGCGGTGGAGGCGGCCTCGATCACGCCCTGGCCCGAGAGACCGGCCGCGTGGTAGATGACGTCGGCACCGGCGTCGATCTGGCCCTGCGCGGCGGCCTTGCCCTTGTCGGGGCTGGAGAAGCCGCCCTCCTGAGCCGTCTGGGTCAGGTACTGCGACTCGATCTTGATCTTCGGGTTGACCGACTTGGCGCCCTGGTCGAAGCCCGCCTCGAAGGTGTGGATGAGCGGTATGTCGACGCCGCCGATGAAGCCGATGTGGTCCTTCTTGGTGGCGGACGCCGCGGCCACACCCGCGAGGTACGACGACTGCTCCGCCGCGAAGACCATGTCGACGACGTTGGAGGCCGTCACCTCGTTGTCGTCGATGATGCCGAAGGTGATCTTGGGGTACTTGGCCGCGACCTCCTTGACGGCGGGCGCGTAGGAGTAGCCGACCCCGATGATCGGGTTGTAGCCGGCCTTGGCGAGCGTGTCGAGGCGCTGCACCTTGTCGGCGTCGGACTCGCCGTCCTGCGGCTCGATGTCCCGGCCGCTGATGCCGAAGTCCTTCTCGGCCTTCTGGAAGCCGGCGTACGCGGCGTCGTTGAAGGACTGGTCGCCCTTACCGCCGATGTCGTAGGCGAGGCCGATGCCCTTGCCGTTGTACTTGCCGGACGAGTTGGTGCTGGTCGCACCACTGTCCGAGCTGGACTTACCGCAACCGGCCGCGGCGAGGGCAAGGACCGCGACGGTCACCGCTGCCTGGGAGAACCGTGTCCTCCGACCCGAGATATGACGCACAGCAAGCACCCCTTCGTCCCCACGGCACCGTCACCGGCCCGCTTCCCCAACCGTCCACCCTCGGTGGCGATTTCGGCGCACAGTAACGCGCGTAGAAGCGGAGGGGAACGGGGTTTCTCCGGGCCGTTATCGAACCGTGCCGACTCCGGGTTACAAGCGGGGGCCAACGGTTACGGCGGGGTGACACAAGGGGGCGAAGGGGTACCGACCGGGCGCCCTCCGCCCTCCTGCGTGATCTACGGGAATCTGTCGGGTCTGCGGCAAGCTGACCGTTTCTCCCGCCGTCTGATACGACTACCGCCGTTACGACTACATGGTCGCGTCGATCAGGGCGGCGGCCGTGAACAGCTCCACCCCGACGGTGATGGCCCGCTCGTCGGCGTCGAAGTCACCCTGGTGGAGATCGCGCGCGGTCCGCTCGCCCGGCGTGCGCACCCCGAGCCGCGCCAGCGCGCCCGGCACGTGCTCCAGGTACCAGGAGAAGTCCTCGCCGCCGAGGCTCTGCTCGGTGGTCTCGATGGACTCGGTGCCGCGCCGGGCGGTCATCGCGTCCCGCAGCAGCTCGGTGATCACCGGGTCGTTGACGACCGGCGGCACGCCGCGCACGTAGTTGATCTCGGACTTGGCCCGGTGCAGGGTCGCGACCTCGTCGATCGCCGCGTGTACGACGTCCGGCGCCGTCCGCCAGGCCGCCAGGTCCAGGCAGCGCACGGTCCCGGACAGCTCGGCGTGCTGCGGGATCACGTTGGGCGCGTGCCCGCACTCGATCCGGCCCCAGGTCACGGCGAGCCCGCTGCGGGTGTCCACGCGCCGCCCGATGAGCGCAGGCACGTCGACGGCGACCCGGGCGGCGGCGGTGACCAGGTCGGTCGTCAGATGCGGGCGTGCGGTGTGCCCGCCGGGCCCGTCCAGGGACACCTCGATCCGGTCGCAGGCGCTGGTGATCGCGCCGGTCCTGAGCCCGATCCGCCCCACGTCCACCCGGGGGTCGCAGTGCACGGCGATGATGCGCCCCACCCCGTCCAGCACCCCGGCCTCGATGGCGTCGGCGGCGCCGCCGGGCAGCACCTCCTCGGCGGGCTGGAAGAGCAGCCGTACGGGCCGCGGCAGCTGCCCGCGCTCGTGCAGGTCGGCGAGGACCAGTCCGGCGCCCAGCACCACCGTCGTATGCACGTCGTGACCACAGGCGTGCGCCCGGTCCGGCACGGTGGACCGGTAGGAGCACTCGGTCTTCATGTCCGGGATGGGCAGGGCGTCGATGTCGGCGCGCAGGGCGAGCACCGGAAGCCCGTCCCCGACCGGCCCGATGTCACAGATGAGTCCGGTCCCCGACGGGAGGACGCGCGGCCGGAGACCGGCCTTTTCCAGCCGTTCCTTGATGGCGGCCGTGGTGCGGAACTCCTGGTTCCCTAGCTCGGGGTGCATGTGCAGGTCGCGGCGGAAGGCGACGAGTTCGGCGTGCAGTTCCTCGCTGAGCACGCCGGGGAGCACATCTCCGGGAAGGTCGGCCTCGGTCTCTGTGGACATCAATTGGTTCACCCTCTGAAGGGTAGGACGCCCGAAGGGTCAACTGACCCGAGATCAACAAAAGTTCAGCCCGTTAGGGGAAGAAAATCTGACCGCGGACGCATGACCTCGGACGTGGCTGGGTAACACCTATGTTTCCTCTTCCACGCATACCACGCCTGGCGACGATCACGCCGGTCCTGTCCATCCACCGAAACGGGACCGAGCCGCAACCGCGACTTCGCCACGCGGACCGCGTCCGCCCGGTAGCGTGCGCGACCGTGACGGACCCGGAGACCCCCGACTTCATACAGACCACCCGTACGTCCTACGACACGATCGCCAAGGACTACTCCGCCGCCTTCCCCGGCCTGCCCGAACGGCCGGTGGACATGTCGATGATCGCCGCCTTCGCCACGCTGGTGAAGGCGAACAGCACCGCCCCGGTGGCCGACCTGGGCAGCGGCCCCGGCGACATCACGGCCCACCTCAACGACCTGGGAGTCCCGGCCTTCGGCATCGACCTCTCCCCCGCCATGGTCACCCTGGCCCGCGAGGCCCACCCCGCCGTGCGCTTCCACCGGGGCTCCATGACGTCCCTGGAGCTGCCCGACGAGACCCTCGGCGGCATCCTCGCCCTCTACTCGATCATCCACGTCCCGGACGACCACCTTCCGGCGACCTTCGCCGGCTTCCACCGCGCCCTGGTCCCCGGCGGCCACGTCCTGCTGTCCTTCCAGAAGGGCGAGACGCCCGGCCTCCACCTCACCGAGCGTTTCGGCCACGAGATCGACCTGCGCTACTACTGGCGCCCCGCGTACGCGGTCGGCGACATGCTCGCCAAGGCCGGGCTGGACGTGGCGGCGACCCTGATCCGTGAGCCGGTGGAGTCGGAGAAGTGGCCCCGGGCATTCGTCCTGGCCCGCAAGCCGGGCTGAGCGGGTACCGGGCGAGGGCGCCCCGGGCGAGGTGCGGGGCGTCACTCCAGGGTGCGCTGCCCGCACCCGGTGACGACGCCCCGCAGGCTCCCCACACCCTCCAGCAGTGCCCTTGACGCGGTTCGCGGAGGCACGACACTGCAAGGAAGCGGGCGGCCCCGACGTTCACTCCCCGACGAACAGCTCCGCGGCGTCCGTGATGTGCACTGCGCGCTGGGCCCAGATCTCGAGCCGGTCCAGATCGGTACAGGCGTCCACCCGCTCGCGCACCGGGTCACTCACCGGAACACCGCGCCACTCCAGAAGCCGCAGAACCATCTCCGCACGCTCCTGGACCCGCCCCTGCTCCCGACCTTCCTCCCGGCCTTCCTCGCGTACCTGCTCCGCCAGCGGGTGCCGCCAGAAGTACTGGATCGCCGTCATCAGGTCCCTCCACATCTGCTTCGCCCACCGAGCTGGAGCACCACGCAGGACGGGCGGGTGTGGAAACCCGTGTCCTCCGCAGGGTCGTCGGTGTCCTGTGCCTTCTCTGATCACGAAGATCTGTAGCAATGTCCGCTTGTCACTGCGAGCCTGTGGCCACCAGGGTCGCGGTGATGGGTTCGAGCTCGGTGATCAGTTCGTCGAGCTCGGCGGGGGACAGGGCGTCGTAGGGCGGGGTGGCGAGTTCGTCGGTGAGGGTTTCGATGCGTTGTCTGGTCGCGCGGCCGGCGTCGGTGAAGCGGCCGTCGGTGTCGATGAGTCCGCGTTCGCGCATGCCGTCCATGACCGCGGCCAGGCGCTCTTTCGGCAGGTGATGGATGCGTCCGAACGACTCCGGGGGGTGGATGCCCTGTTCCAGAGCGCAGAGCACGTGGGCCTCCGTGCCGCCGATGCGCGCGCCGACGAGAGCGGCGATGTGCCCGTCGCCGCGGTGCTCGCGCAGCATGTTCGCGGAATGCCACAGCCGGGCGACGGGGTCGCTGGGCACCTCAAGGGTGCGCAGGCCGGCGTACATCACCCGGCCTTCGGTGGGGGCGCTCGTCGCGGCCTTGGTGGTCAGGTCTGCGGCGCGCACCAGGCCCGGGGAGTCGGCCAGTTCGTCGCCGAGGATGCGCCGTAGGGAGGCCGCGCTGCCCCGCTCCCGCGCGGCGACGGAGGCCTCGGGCGGGATCGTCTCCCAGGCGCTGGGGATGTGCCGTGCGGCTTCCCCGTCGGCGAAGTTGTAGAAGGCCGCGTGCACGACCTGGGCCGGCACCCGTCCCAGTGGTGCGGCGCGGCTGGCGAAGTAGCCGTCCCAGTAGGTGCGGTGGCCGAGTGCGGCCAGTTCCTGGTTGCACTCGTCGGCCATGTAGGTGACCACGCAGATCGGCTCCAGGAGCTCGAACATGCGACGGGCGATGTGAGTCGTCGGATGCAAGCGCGTCTTGCCCATCGGGTTCTCCCTTTGTCAGGTGTGCCGACTTGGACCGTCCGGCACACCGAAACTCATCGGCGGCCGAAGGGAAACAGTGCAGATGGGTTGGCGCCTGCGTGGCCGTGTATGCGAGATCGGGTTCGTCGGCCGGGGCCCCTTTTTCGCGGGCCCCGACCGCATGCTGGTGGGCTCGCACGATCGTGGAGTCCACCGAAACCGCCCGGTCGAGGTCCTCATCGGCGTCGGCCTGGGCCATCAGGGCGGTGTCGGCGTCCGCACCCCTAGTTGCGCAGCATCACCACGAGCAGCACCACCAGGGCGATCAGGAGCGCGGCGCCCACCGACGCCAGGGTGATCTTCAGCGCGCTGTACGGCCGCTCTCCGACGACCTCGCCGGTGCGGGCGTTGACCATCACCGGCCACGCCTTGCCGGCGTGGAGGTAGGTCAGGAACCAGACGGGCAGCAGGACCAGCTTGTAGGTGAGGCCGCTGTAGGAGGTGGACATCGAGTGCACCCGCTGCTCGTCGCCGCCGATGTCCCGCTTGCAGTCGGCGCGGATCACCGGTGCCATCCGCGCCTTCGCCGCCTCCAGGCCGGCCTCCGGCTCGACGTCGTACCGGACGGTGCGGAAGCCCGCCAGGTACTCCTCCTGGTAGGGAACCGTCTCCGCCAACGGCCAGGGGGTCAGCTTGTCCAGTTCCTTCACCGGCACCTGGCCGCTGCCGGGCACCAGCACGTCGTCGAAGAACCGGCCGACCGTCCCCGACGTGTGGTGCCAGCGGGTCTTCCGCACCTGCCGCTTGTGGCCCTGGGAGTCCTCCTCCTCCACCCAGTAGTACTCGCCGCGTTCGCCGGTGTACCCGGTGGTGGTCTGCGCGTCGTACGTCCAGTGCGGCAGGTAGCTGCCCCGGAAGGTCTCCGCCTCGGTGACCTTCTTCAGCTCGTTCGGCGCGAACCAGCGGGACGTGGTCCACTTCGCCAGCGCCGCACGGGCCTGCTCACGGCCCACCCCGAAGGGCAGCACCGCCTCGGGCACCACGCGCTCGGTGCCGGAGGCGTCCGAGACCAGCGGGGTGGCGCAGAACTGGCACTTGTCGCTGAGCGTGTCGCTCTCGGTCACCGCGTGGCAGCCGGGGCAGGTGTACACCTTCACCCGGCCCGGCGCGACGGCCCGGCGGGGCAGTGCGGCCAGTTCCTCGATCGGGTGCTCGGTCACCTGCCGCGGTATCGGGGTGATGTCCTGCTCGTGCTTGCAGTACGGGCAGCGCAGCGCGTAGGTCCCGGGCGCGTACTCGCTGACCCCGCCGCACGCCTCGCACTGGAACGCCCGGTCGGGCGCCGGCACGACGTCCTGATCCGTCAACTCACTTCTCCTTGTGTCCTGTTGCCGGGAGGTGCCGGGTGGCGGAGTTCAGCCCTGCGGGGGCAGCGGCGGCGGGACGTCGGCGAGCAGCGAAGTGAGCTCCGGGACCTGGTCCGCGGGCTGCCAGGCGGCCTGCCCGCTGCGCCAGACCAGTGTGGTCCGGGTCAGATGGCCGGCCGCCACCTGCCCGGCCAGCGCGCCCTCGTCGTAGGGGCCCTGCTGCTGTCCGCCGACCGCGATGAACCAGCGGGGCGCGGTGGGCAGCGGCGGCGGTACGTCGGAGGGGGCGGGAGCGGGAGCGGGCTGCGCCGGGGCCTGCGGCGCCGGGACCGCGGCAGCGGCCGCACCGGACGTGCTCTGCACGATCCGCTGGCCCAGTGCCATGCCCACGCCCAGCCCGACAGCGTCGCCGCCGGTGCCGGGGTTGGCGGCGGCGATCGGGATCGCGTCGGCCGCCTGGAGCTTGGCGTAGTCGTCCAGGTTGCCGGTGATCGCCATCCGGGAGCGGGTGTCGATCGCCGCCTCGACCTCCGGCGGGACGCTGATGTTCTCGATGTAGAACCGGGGGATGGCGATGCCGGTGGCGGACAGTTCCAGGGTCAGCGCCTTGGCCAGCTGCTGCCCGATGCCGTCCTGCCGGGCGGCGAGGTCAAGGAGCGGCACACCGGCCGCGCCCAAGGCCGAGCCCAGCTTGGAGACGATCAGCTGCCGCAGGTGCTCGCCGACCTCCTCGGTGCGGAACTGCGGGTCGGTGCCGACCAGTTCGCGCAGCAGGGCGGCGGCGTCCACCACCTGGGCCGCGAAGGTGCCGAAGGCACGGACCCGGACCATGCCGAACTCGGCGTCCCGCAGGATCACCGGGTTCTGGGTGCCCCACTTGAAGTCGGTGAACTGCCGGGTGGTGACGAAGTAGACCTCGGCCTTGAACGGCGACTCGAAGCCGTGCTTCCAGCCCTTCAGGGTGGACAGGACCGGCATGTTCTGGGTCGAGAGGGTGTACGTGCCGGGCTGGTAGACGTCGGCCAGCCGGCCCTCGTTGACGAAGACGGCCACCTGCGACTCGCGCACCACGAGCCGGGCACCCATCTTGATCTCGTTGCCGTAGCGCGGAAAGCGCCACACGATGGTGTCCCGGCTGTCGTCGGTCCACTCGATGATGTCGATGAACTCACCGCGGATGCGGTCCATCAGCCCCACAGCAATCCCCCACTCCGCGCGTTTCCCGAGACCACCGCGTGCCGGCCGGTCCCGGGACGGCGACCGCGCGGCGATCAAACGATCAGCCGACAGTATGCCCAATACGGTCAGTGCGGCTACGGGCGGGCTCAGGCCTCTGAGCTGCGCAGCGGGTCGTCACTTCCACGGCGCGTCGAACGCCTTCCCCGGTACCGGCTCCGCGATCAGGGCGACCGGGATGAAGAAGTTGACCTGGCCGATCACGAACATCAGCGTGGCGAGGGCTTTCGGCTCGTGCATCTCGCGCGCCGACGCGTCACAGCCCCGTCGGCGCGGGGCCGGTGCGGGTGAGGCGGGCGCGCAGGCGGGCCCCGTCCTGGACGGGCGGGAGACCGTAGGCGGTGCGGTACTCGCGGTTGAACTGGGTGGCGCTCACGTAGCCGACCGCCTGGGCGATCTGGGCGGCCGTGGCGTCGTCGGCGATCAGACGGCGCCGGGCCTCCTGCAGCCGCAGGTGTTTCTGGTACCTGAGCGGGCTCATGCCGGTGGCCGCCTTGAAGTGCCGGTGCAGGCTCGCCGCGCTCATGTGTGCCACCGCGGCGATCTCGTCGATGCCGAGCGGCTCCGCGTAACGGTCACGGATCCAGCGGGCCACCTCGCGGACCCGGGTCGTGGTGGAGTCGGCCAGCGACCACTGGCGCAGGACGGGGCCGAGGGAGCTGCGCAGCAGCCGGTAGAGGATCTCGCTCTCGATGCGGCCGGCGAGGGGACGGATGTCGTCGGGGGCGTCGAGGAGTCGGACCCAGCGGGTGACCGCGTCGGTGAGTTCGGGGGGCATCGGCGCGGCGACGTGCGCGGAGGCGGGCGCAGGCGCGGGCCCGCCCGTCTCGTCCAGCTCCACCAGCAGTTCTGTGAACGCCTCGCCGTCGAGACGCAGGGACGCGGACCGGTACGGCACCTGCTCCAGGTCGGCGGTGACGGGCAGGTCGATGGTCGTGAGGAGCATCTGGCCGGGGGCGGCGACCCGGACCAGCTCGCCCGCGGTGGTGCGTTTCGTGCCGGCGGCGACGAAGCAGATCGTCGGTTCGTAGAGGAGATGGGCGGGCTCGACGGGCTCGTCGACCGCGGCCAGGGAGAGCCGCGGAACGGCGGTGTCCGCGCCCGATGCCACACAGTGCCGGTCGATGGCGGCGACGAGTCGGTCCAGCACAGCGCACTCCGCTCCTGAGAGGATCAGGCAATCCTATGCGAGCGACGGCCCATGCCCCCCGGGCGTCGCGTCCCTAGCGTTGACCGCATGGCAGAGCACACCACACACCTTCCCCGGCGCACCCTCGGCACCCAGGGCCTCACGGCCGGGGCGATCGGTCTCGGCACCATGGGCATGACGATGGCGTACGGCACCCCGGACGAGCGGAGCAGCATCGCCACCCTCCACCGGGCCCACGAACTCGGGGTCACCCTCTTCGACACGGCCGAGCTGTACGGCCTCGGTACCGGCAGCAACGAGCAGTTGCTGGGGCGCGCGGTGAAGGGCTTCCGCGACGAGATCCTGATCGCGACCAAGTTCGGCTTCGACCTCTCCGATCCGGCGCGGATCGGACACGCGCTGGACAGCCGTCCCGAGC
This sequence comes from Streptomyces sp. NPDC058457, assembly GCF_042720695.1. Taxonomy (NCBI): domain Bacteria; kingdom Bacillati; phylum Actinomycetota; class Actinomycetes; order Kitasatosporales; family Streptomycetaceae; genus Streptomyces; species Streptomyces sp. NPDC058457. The sequence continues at coordinate 24,832 of NZ_JBHXLU010000009.1, forward strand.
ACATCCGGGAGGTGACCGAGAACAGCCTGCGGCACCTGGGCACGGACCGTATCGACGTGCTGTACCAGCACCGTGTGGACCCCGGCGTCCCCATCGAGGACGTGGCGGGCACGGTCGGCGAGCTGATCGCCGAAGGCAAGGTCCGCTACTTCGGGCTGAGCGAGGCCGGGCCCGAGACCGTCCGCCGCGCCCATGCCGTTCACCCCGTCTCGGTGCTCCAGACCGAGTACTCGGTGTTCGAACGGGCCGTGGAGGCCGAGGTGCTGCCCGTGGTCCGGGAACTGGGCATCGGTTTCGTGCCGTACTCCCCGCTCGGGCGCGGCTTCCTCACCGGCGCCGTCAAGCCGGCCGCGGAGTACGACGCCGACGACATGCGGCACACCATGGACGAGCGCTGGCGGCCCGGCAACTACGAGAAGAACGTCGCGGCGGTACAGCGGCTGACCGCCCTGGCGGAGAGCAAGGGCGTCACGGTCACCCAGCTGGCGCTGGCCTGGCTGCTCGCGCAGGGCGACGACATCGTGCCCATCCCGGGCACCCGCAGCCCGCACCGGGTGGCGGAGAACGTGGCGGCCGCGTACGTCGACCTGACGCCCGGGGACCTCGCCCGGATCCAGGAGATCCTGCCGCGGGGAGCGGCCGGTTCCCGCTACCCGGCCGCGGTCATGCCGACCTGGCGGTGATCGCGCCGCCGCGTTCGGCGAGCCCTGTAGATTCGGCGGAGAGCCGGTGAGAGGGGTTGGTCGGGATAGCCACGCAGGCCGGTGCCGTCGCGCAGCCGCGGGTGCCCCTGAGCCGGACGCGGGTGCTGGACGCGGCCGTCGCCCTCGCCGACGACGGGGGCGTCGACGCACTCAGCATGCGCAGGATCGCGCAGGCGCTCGGTGTCGTACCCATGGCGCTGTACAAGCACGTGGCCAACAAGAACGAGCTGCTGGACGGGATGATCGACGTCCTCGTCGGGGAGATCGATCCGCCGGCCGACGGTATCGGCTGGAAGGACGCCGTGCGGCGGCGGGTGCTGTCGGCCCGCCGGATGCTGCTGCGCCACCCGTGGGCGCCCGAGGTGATCGAGGCCCGGACGAAGGCGCGGGCCACCCCGACCCCCGCGCTCCTGGCGTACCTGGACTCGATGGTCGGGATCTTCCGGGCCGGCGGGTTCCCGGTCGGCCTGGTCCATCACGCGCTGCACGTGATGGGCAGCCGGCTGCTGGGCTTCTCGCAGGAGCTGTTCGAGGACAGGCCCGGCCGGGCCCCGGACGCGGACGCGCTGCCGGCCGAGGAGATGGCCGCGCGGTTCCCGCACCTCGCCGAGCTGGCCATGGCGGTCGCCCACGACCCGGAGTCGGTCGTCGGCTCCGGCTGCGACGACCAGTTCGAGTTCGAGTTCGCCCTGGACCTGACGCTCGACGGCCTTGAGCGGCTGCTCCGGAACGCTTCCTGAACTCCTGTTGAACCCGTGCCCGGCCCCTTGACGGGTGTACGGCGTACACCTACCTTGCCCGCAAGGGGGTGTACGCCGTACACCACAAGGGGGGAGATCCCGATGAAGGCGATCGTCCAGGAGCGGTTCGGGCCGCCGGACGTGCTGCGGCCGGCGGAGATCGAGTCGCCGTCGGCCGGTCCGGGCCAGGTGCTGGTTCGGGTGCGGGCGGCGGCCGTCAATCCGTACGACTGGCATCTGCTGCGCGGCGACCCGTACGTCGCCCGGCTGCTGGGGGGTGTCGGGCTGACCCGGCCGAAGTCCCGGGTGGCCGGGATCGACGCGGCCGGGGAGGTGGCGGCGGTCGGCGCCGGGGTGGACGGGCTGCGGCCCGGTGACGAGGTGCTGGGCTTCTGTCCGGGCGCCTTCGCCGAGTTCGCGTGCACCACCCCCGACCTGCTGGTGCCGAAACCCGCCGGGCTCACCTTCGAGGAAGCCGCGGCCGTGCCGATGGCGGCGGTGACCGCGCTGCGCGGGATCCGGACCGTCGGCCGGGCGCAGGCCGGGCAGCGGGTGCTGGTCAACGGGGCGGGCGGTGGCATCGGCACCTTCGCCGTGCAGATCGCCGTGGACCTCGGCGCCGAGGTCACCGCCGTGTGCAGCACGCGCAACGCCGGGCTGGTGCGCTCGCTGGGCGCGGCGCACGTCGTCGACTACGCGCGGGAGGACTTCACCGACCGGGGCGAGCGCTACGACCTGATCCTCGACAACGTGGGCGGCCGTCCGCTCGGCCGGCTGCGCCGGGCCCTCGCCCCGCGCGGGACGCTGGTGGCCAACGGCGGCGGTTCGCCCGGCCATGTCTTCGGGGCGATGGGCTCACTGCTGCGGGTCGTCGCGGCCGACCCGTTCGTCCGGCAGCGGCTGCGGCCGCTCGTCCCCACGGTCCCGGACGGACCCGTCCACCAGGACCTGCTCGCCGTGACCGCCCTCGTCGAGGCCGGCCGGCTCGCCCCGGTGGTCGACCGGACCTACACGCTGGCCGAAGCGGCCGCGGCCGTACGGCACGTGGAGCAGGGACACGCCCGCGGCAAAGCCGTGATCACCGTGGCGTGAGACCGCCGGCGGCCTCCGCCGCGGGCGTCACCCCAGGCCGGCGGGAGTCACCCCAGGCCGGCGGGCGTCACCCCAGGCCGGCGGCGATGCCGGCCGCGGCCGTGCGCAGCGGCGGAAGAAGTGGCTCGATGTCGGCGTGCCCGAGCCGGGTGCCCGGTGCCGAGACGGTGACCGCGGCCACGCACACTCCGGCGGAGTCCCGGACCGCCATGCCGATCGCGTGCACCTCGGTGACGCTCTCGTCGAAGTTGAGGGCGTATCCCCGGGCCCGGCTGACGGCCAGGTCGGCAAGGAGGGCTTCGAGGTCGGGGAGGGTGTGGGGGGTAAGGCGGCTGAGGCCCTGCGGGTAGCGCATCCGGAGCGTCTCGGGGGGCAGTTCGGCGAGCAGCGCCTTGCCTCCGGCCGCGCCGTACGCGGCCAGGTGATCGCCCGTGCGCGCGGCGACCCGCAGCGTGCGCGGCCCTTCCACCCCGTCGAGGAAGAAGGCGTCGGGCCCGTCGAGGACGAGCAGGTTGGCCGTCTCCTGGGTGACCTCGCGCAGCGCCTCCAGATGCGGGCGCGCGACCCGGATCAGCGCCCGTTCGTCGACCATGCCGCGCGCCAGCGCGAGCAGCGCGGGACCGAGCCGGTAGCGCTTTCCACCGAGCTCCTGCTCCACGAAGCCGTGCGTGCGCAGGGTGGACAGCAGGCGGTGTGCCGTCGAACGCGCGATGCCCAGGTGATCACTGACGTCCGTGAGCCGCACGGACTCGCGCCCGCGCAGAAACAGCAGCGTGCGCAGGGCGTTGGCCACGGAGGCGGCGCCGTAGGGGTCCCGGGCGGACATGTCTGACACAGGATTACTTTTCGGCATGGCAGAAATACTAGTCGGCATTGTTCCGCAAGGTGGGAGTACTTCCTACGGTGGGCCCACGAAAGGCACCGACCGTCCCCGCCCGCCCTGGAGAGCCGCCATGCAGTCCGAAACCGCAGACACCCCACCCCCCATGGCGCCGGCCGAGCCGGACCGGGCCGCCGACGCGAACGCAACCGGCCGGAGGATCAAGCCCTGGCACAGCCTGTGGCTGCTGCTGATGCTCGGCTGGACGGTGAGCGCGGCCGACCGCTCCGTCACCGGACCCGTCGTCACCTGGATGATCAACAACAACGTCGGCTTCCTCGCCGACGCCGACCGCCCCTACGCGCTGGGCGGTCTGATCGGCGGCCTGTTCTTCGCCGGCTACATGCTCACCCAGTTCCCCGGCGGCTACCTGGGCGACCGGTACGGCCACCGGACCCTGATCGTGGTCAGCCTCGTCTGGGCCGGTATCGCCACCCTGGTCACCGGGATCGTCGGCGGACTCGTGACGTTCATCGTCGTACGCGTCGTCACCGGCCTCGGGGAAGGCGCCTACTACTCCAACGACCGCACGGTCATCACCGAGACGACCCCGGAACGCGAGCGCAGCCTCGGCCTGGGCGTGGTCATCACCGGCCTCGCCCTCGGCATCACCATCGCCACCGTCTTCACGCCGAACTTCATCGACCTGGGCAAGCTGTGGCTGCCCGACGTCGACGCCTGGCGGATGACCTTCTACATCCTCGGCACCGCCACCCTGCTCGCGGCCGCCGCCCTCGCCTGGCGGTTCCGCAAGGACCTGAACGCCCGCGTCGTGGGCCGCGCCACGCTGCACCTGGCCGGATACTCCGCGGTCTCCCTCGCCCTGATCATGGCCGTCTACCTGCTGGGCACCCGGGCCGGACTGTCGGACCTGTGGATCGCCGTCCTTGAGGTCGTCCTCGCCGTCGGCCTGGTGCTGTTCACTCTGGCCCGCAAGGGCGAGGAACTCGGGCCGGTCCTGAAGAACCGCAGCCTCTTCCTGATCTACCTCTCCTACATCGCGGTGCTGTGGAACCTGTGGTTCTTCAGCTTCTGGTCGGTGTCGATCGTCGCGGGCGCCGCCCACTCCTCCTTCGCCAGCGCCGCGCTCACCGCCGGCTTCAACGCGGGCGCCGGCATCCTCGGCTTCCCGGCCGGCGGCTGGCTCTCGGATCTCGCGGTGCGCCGCGGCTGGGGCCGCAAGCCGATGCTGCTGTCCTTCACCGGCGTACAGGCCGTGCTCACCGTGGTGTTCGCCTGGTACCTCGCCGCCGCCGGCAAGCCGTCGCTGCTGGTCATGGGGGTGCTGCTGTTCACCGCGAGCCTGTTCTTCAACGCGCTGCAGCCCATCGGGCACGCCCTCACCGCCGAGCTGGCCCCGCCGCGGCTGCGCGGTTCGGCCTTCGGCATGCAGAACCTCATCGGGGAGACGGGCGCCGTGCTGTCGCCCGCCGTCGGCGGGGTGCTGCGCGACCAGACCGGCGGCTGGACGGCGGCGGTGTGGCTGGACGCCGCGATCATCATCGTCGGCTTCTGCCTGCTGATACCCGTACGCGACCCGCGCCGCGGCGGTACGCCGACCTGATGGACGCCCTGTCCCAGAGCCTCCCCGACACGGAAACGGAAACGGAACCCCCCACCATGCGAACTGTGCGAGACGCCGCCTTCGACGTCCTGCGCCTGCACGGCCTCACCACCCTCTTCGCCAACCCGGGTTCGACCGAGGTGGCGCTGCTCACCGACCTGCCCGACGACCTGGACTTCGTCCTGGCCCTGCACGAGGGGTCGGTGGTCGGCGCCGCCACCGGCTGGGCCGTCGCCCGCCAGGAGCCCGCCCTGGTCCTGCTGCACACCACGGCCGGTCTGGGCAACGCCGTCGGCGCCCTGGCCACCGCCAGGGAGAACCGGGCGCCGCTGGTGGTACTGGTCGGCCAGCAGGACCGCCGCCACCTAGCCCAGGAGCCCTTCCTCGCCGGGCGGCTGGCGGGGCTGGCCGGTGACTATCCGGTACGGGTGGAGACACCGGCACGCGCCCAGGACGTACCCGGCGCGATCGGCCGGGCGGCCCACGCGGCGCGCCTCGGGCGGGGCCCGGCGCTGGTGGTGGTGCCGATGGACGACTGGGCGCAGCAGGCGGACGACCTCCCGGTGCCCGCCCCGAGCGCGCTGCGGCAGGCCATCGGCGCCGACGCCGGCGCGGTCCGGGAGGTGGCCGCCCTGCTGGACGCCGCCGCCCGTCCCGCGCTCGTCGTCGGAGCCGGCGCGGACGACGCGGCGACCTGGCGGGCGCTCACCGCGCTGGCCGAACGACTGCGCTGCCCGGTGTGGCAGGAGCCGTTCGGGGCGCGCGCCGGGTTCCCGCAGGACCACCCGCTGTTCGCCGGGCATCTGCCCGCCGAACGCGGGCGGCTGCGCGCCGCGCTCTCCGCGTACGACCTGGTGCTGGCCGTCGGCGCTCCGGTGCTGCGCCAGAACCTGTACGAGGACGGCCCCCTGGCCGGGGCCGGGACACGGTGGGCGATGGTCACCGACGATCCCGCCGAGGCACAGCGCGCGCCCGTCGGCCTGGCCGTCGTCACGCCGCTGCCGGCGTTCTGCGGCGAGCTGGCCGCCGGTGTGCGGGCCCGCGCCGAGGCCCCGATGCCGGTTCTCAGCCGCCCGGCCGCGCCCCGCCCGCCGCGCGCGGGCGAGGACCTGCGTGCCGCACAGGTCCTGGCCGCCCTCGCCGAGCGGCTGCCGCCGGACACCGTCCTGGTGGAGGAGACCCCGTCCAGCCGCCCCGACCTGCACGCGCTGGTACCGGCCCGGCAGCCGCTCGGCTTCCTCAGCGCGGCGCAGGGCGGGCTCGGCTTCGCGCTGCCCGCCGCGATCGGGGTCCGGATGGCCGCTCCGGAGCGGCCGGTGGTCGCGGTCGTCGGCGACGGATCCTCGCTCTACCAGATCCAGTCCCTGTGGACGGCGGCCCACTACGGCGTCGGCGCGCTCTTCGTCGTCCTGGCCAACGGCCGCTACGCGGTCATGGACCAGCTGGCCGACCGGCACGGCGGCAAGCCGCCCTGGCCGGCCTTCGAGGAGATCAGCGTCTGCGGGCTGGCCCGCTCACTGGGCTGCCCGGCCCGCCGGGTGACCGACGGGCCCACCCTGCTCGCCGAACTCGACGCACTCCTGCCGGGCCTGGCGCACCGCACCGAACCACTCCTGCTGGAAGTGGCCGTGCGGCCCGACCGGCCGCTCGCACCCGACTCCCACCCCGCACCCGAGGAGCTCGCATGACCGTCACCCGTGACCTGTTCATCGGCGGCAAGGACGTGCCCGCCGCGTCCGGCCGTACCGAGGAGGACATCAACCCGTACACCGGCGAGGTGTACGCGACCGTCGCCGCCGCCGGGCCGGAGGACGTACGGCGGGCCGTGGACGCCGCCGACGCGGCCTTCGCCGAGTGGGCGGCGCTCGCGCCCTTCGCCCGCCGGGCGGTCTTCCTCAGGGCGGCCGACCTGCTGGACGCCCGGGCCGAGGAGGTGGCCGGGCTGATGGCCCAGGAGGCCGGCGGCACCCGCCCCTGGGCGTACTTCAACGTCGCCCTCGGCGCGAACATCCTGCGCGAGGCGGCGGCCGCGATCACCGCGCCGCGCGGGGAGGTGCTGAGCGCCCAGGAGCAGGGTGCGCTGGGCCTGGCGGTGCGCGAACCGCTGGGCGTGGTCGCCGCGTTCGCGCCGTGGAACGCGCCGGTCATCCTCGGGATCCGGGCGGTGGCGGCGCCGCTGGCGGCCGGGAACACGGTGGTGGTGAAACCGAGTGAGGACGCGCCGATCGCCTGCGGGCTGCTGGTGGCCGACGTGCTGCGGGCGGCCGGGCTGCCCGACGGTGTGCTCAACGTGGTCACCAACGCCCGCGAGGACGCGCCCGAGATCGCCGAGGTGCTCATCGCCGACCCGCGGGTGCGGGCGGTGAACTTCACCGGCTCCACCGAGGTGGGCCGGATCATCGGCGGTCACGCGGCCCGCCATCTCAAGCCCGCCGTACTGGAGCTGGGCGGCAAGAACGCGGTGATCGTACTGGCGGACGCGGACGTGGACTACGCGGTCGACGCCGTCGCCTTCAGCGTGTTCATGAACTCCGGGCAGATCTGCATGTCCGGCGACCGCGTCCTGGTCCACGAGTCCCTGGCGGACGAGTTCACCCGCAGGTTCACCGCGAAGGCCGCCTCACTGCGGGCGGGTGACCCGGGCGATCCGGGTACCGTGGTCGGCCCGCTGGTCAGCGCGCGGTCCGCGCACCGGGTGGCGAGGCTGGTCGGGGACGCGGTGGCGAAGGGGGCCACGGTGCTGGCCGGCGGCGGGGAACCGGAGGGCGCGCTGCACCCGGCGACCGTGCTCACCGACGTGCCGGAGGCCGCGGACCTCTACCACGCGGAGGTCTTCGGCCCGGTCTGCGTCATCGAGAGCTTCCCCGACGACGACACGGCCGTGGCCCTCGCCAACGCCACGGACCAGGGTCTGACCTGCGGCATCATCACCGAGAACGCCACCCGTGGACTGGCCGTGGCCCGGCGCGTCCGCACCGGCATCGTGCACGTCAACGACCAGTCCGTCGCCGACGAGCCCCAGGCCCCGTTCGGCGGCGTACAGGCCTCCGGTTACGGCCGCTTCGGCGGGCGCTGGGGCATCGAGGCGTTCTCCAACACCCGCTGGGTGACCATCGCCACCCAGCACGCCCACTACCCGTTCTGAGCCCACTGAGCGCTCTAAGCGGGTGCGGCGAAGTCCGCTGCGGTTCGGCAGCGCCCCCGAAGGGGCGCTGGGGGTACCCCCAGCCGAAGGCTGGGGGAGGAACTGCGCGACCAGCCACGACGGCGCCGCGGTCGGCAGACGGCACATCGCGGCACTTCCAGCGGAGCGCTCAGGCAGGGCCGACGACCGCCGCCAGGCGGTGCACGTCCTTCGCGGTGCCCGTGACGCCCGACAGGAAGCCCTGGGCGCGCGGGGAGGCGGTCTCCGTCAGCCAGGTCGGGTCGATGTCGCAGACGGCCACGCGGACGCCCGTGCCCGCCAGGGCCAGGGGCAGGGTGTGGACGACGGTGGAGGGGAAGCTCAGGATCGTGCGGCCGATGGGGCCGCGGCGGGCGATCAGTTCCAGGGGGAGGTCCGGGCGGACTATCTCCAGGCCCGTCTCGGCCGCCAGGCGGTGGAGTTTCTCCGTGCTCTCGCGGCGGTGGGCGAAGTAGCGGGTCGCGCCATGGGCCTTGGCCAGGGTCTGGACGGCCTCCAGGTAGCGGTCGCCGTCCACCACGCCCGTCTCCACCAGGGACGTGCCGACCATGTCGGCGCCCTTGGTGATGCGCGGCGGGCCGAAGCGGGCCCGGGTCCAGCCGAAGTCGTTCGCGGTGACCGTCACCCCTGTCGGCGTCTCCGTCATCGGCATGGAGGAGAAGACCTCCACCCGGCGGCGGGCGCTCGGCGTGAGGCGGCGGCGGGCGGAGGAGGAGACCGGCGCGAAGAGCAGGTCCCGCGCGCCGGGCCGGCCGCCCTTGCGGTGCCAGCGGACCAGGCGTTCGCCGCGCGCCAGCTGGGCGACGAACTCCATCGTCGCCGTGCCGTCGTCGACCACGACCAGGTCACTGGCCCGGGTGATGGTCAGGAGCAGTTGCACGTAGCGGGAGAACGGGTCTCCCATCACGATGCGGTCGGCCCGGCGCAGCGAGCCCGCCAGGCCGCCGATCGTCTGGAACGGGGCGGTGGTGCCGCCCCGTGCTTCCTCCCAGCGGACCCGGTACCCCTCGTCCCGGGCCAGGTCGGCCATGCGGCGCAGCTGGCCCCGGGTCATGGGGTCCGTCGGGGACAGGACGACGATCGTGAGTTCCGCGCCGGGTGCTGATATGCCGGATGCCGAGCGCCGTACCTGGCCGGGTACGGCCGGCATCGGGTCCGCCGACCCGCGCAGGGCGTGGACATGCGCCCACTCCAGCACGTTGAGCAGCTGCACCGGACTCTCGACGAACGCGAGTGTGTGGGGGCCGGTGTTCCCGGCGCGGGGGCTCATCGACGTACGACCGTCCCGTCGTCGTAACAACAGAGGTGTCAGACCTGGACCGGCTCGCCGGCGGCCGCGGCGATCTCCGCCTCGGCGACGACACCGGTGACGCGGCGCAGCTTCTTCATCGGGCCGAGCTCCGAGTCGTAGACCTTCTTGACGCCGTCGCCGAGGGAGGCCGAGATGGTGCGGATGTCGCGGACCAGGCGGGTCAGGCCCTGCGGCTCGACGGAGGCGGCCTGGTCGGAGCCCCACATGGCGCGGTCGAGGGTGATGTGGCGCTCGACGAAGGTGGCGCCGAGGGCGACCGCGGCGAGGGTGGTCTGCAGGCCCGTCTCGTGGCCGGAGTAGCCGATCGGGACGTTCGGGTACTCCTTCTCCAGCGTGTTGATCACGCGGAGGTTGAGCTCCTCGGCCTTCGCCGGGTAGGTGGAGGTGGCGTGGCAGAGCAGGATGTTGTCCGAGCCGAGGACCTCGACCGCGTGGCGGATCTGCTTCGGGGTGGACATGCCGGTGGAGAGGATGACCGAGCGGTTGGTGGCACGCAGGGCCTTCAGGAGCTCGTCGTCCGTGAGGGAGGCCGAGGCGACCTTGTGGGCGGGGACGTCGAACTTCTCCAGGAAGGCGACGGCCTCGGTGTCCCACGGGGACGCGAACCAGGCGATGTTCCTGCTCTTGCAGTACTCGTCGATCTGGCGGTACTCGTCCTCACCGAACTCCACGCGGTGGCGGTAGTCGATGTAGGTCATGCGGCCCCAGGGGGTGTCGCGCTCGATGTCCCACTGGTCGCGCGGGGTGCAGATCTCCGGGGTGCGCTTCTGGAACTTGACGGCGTCGCAGCCGGCCTCGGCGGCGACGTCGATCAGCTTGAAGGCGTTCTCCAGCTCACCGTTGTGGTTGATGCCGATCTCGCCACAGATGTAGACGGGCTGGCCGGGGCCGACCTGACGGGAACCGAACGTGCGCAGACGGGAGTTGCTCATGACTGTGGGGTGTCCTTACTTCGGGAGGGAATCGAGAGAGGGGCCGAGGATCCAGCTGGCGATCTCTCGGATCGCGCCGTCACCGCCGGGGAGGGTGGTGACCGCGCGTGCGGCGCCGCGTACGACGTCGTGGGCGCTCGCGACCGCCACGGGCCAGCCGGCGACGGCGAAGCACGGGAGGTCATTGACGTCGTTTCCGACGTAGAGCACGCGCTCGGGAGCGATGCCCTGCTCCTCGCACCACTGCTTGAGTGCGAGGTCCTTGCGGTCGATGCCGTGCAGGACCGGAATCTGTAGCTTCCGGGCCCGGGCGGCGACGACCGGGTTCTGCTCCGTGGAGAGGACCAGCATCTTGAGCCCGCTCTTGCGCAGGGCGGCGATGCCGAGTCCGTCGCCGCGGTGCACGGAGACGAACTCCTTTCCATCGGCGTCGATCAGCACCCGGTCGTCGGTCTGGGTGCCGTCGAAGTCCAGTACGACCGCGTCGACGTCGTCGGCGGTCGGGAGCGCGCCGGGGCGGTCCGCGTCGAAGAGCGGGGCCAGGGCGCGGGCGCGGGCCAGCTCGTGCGGGTCGTCGATCTCCAGCACGCGGGCCGGGTCGGTCCGCACCAGTTCGGTGTGGCCGAAGAAGCGGTGCTGGTGCTCGCGGAAGCCGTCGGCGCGCATCGCGTAGGCGGCGCCGGTCTCCAGGAAGTCCTGGGGGCGGTCCTGGCGGCGCGGGCGGAACGACTTGTCGTGGTTGACGCCGAAGCCGCCGCTGGCGGAGGCCTCGTCGGCGTCACCGACAGCCGGTACCGGCACCGGGGCGTGCACCTCGTCGCGCCAGACGAAGCCGTGGAAGGGGGCCACGGTCAGGGCGGTGTCGGCACCGTTCCGGACGACCGCGCCGGCCACCCCGTCGATGTCCTCGCGGACGATGAACGGGCTGGTGCACTGCACGAGGAGGACCACGTCGACCGGGGCGCCGTGCAGCGCCTCGTGGGCGTCCATGGCGTGCAGGACGGCGGCCTCGGAGGTGGCGGTGTCGCCGGCGATGGCGGCGGGGCGCAGCACGACCTCGGCGCCGGCGGAGCGGGCGGCCGCGGCGATCGCCTGGTCGTCGGTGGAGACGACCACGTCGGTCACCAGGCGGGCGGCTACGCACTCGCGGACCGCGCGGGCGACCAGCGGGACGCCGCCGACCGGGGCGAGGTTCTTCGCGGGGACGCCCTTGGAGCCGCCCCGGGCGGGGATCACGGCGAGGACGCGGGGCACTACGGCGGCTTCGGGGTGGGGCATCGGCTCTGTTCCTTCAGGTCCGTCGGACGCCGGCGGCGTCTGACGCGGGATCCGGTCGCTCACAGCTCTCCCATTCGTCGGATCACGGGGGCCACCCGCTGGACGCCGTGGCGGTAGGCGCCGCGTGCGGCCCGACGCACGATCTGGCGGACGGGGCCCGGGGCCTTGTCGGCGGCCGGCGCGCCCGGAAGCGGGGCGCCGTCGGGGCCGAGGTGGTGGCGGGCCAGAATGCCGGGCAGGTAACCGGACGCGGTCTCGGGTGTGTAGTAGGGGGTGAGGGGCGGCAGCCCTCCAGGCCGTCCGAGCAGCTTCGCGATGCGTTCGCGGGCCGCGTCGAAGGCCTGCTCATACGTGCCTCCCCCGGAGGGGGTACCCCCAGCGGCGACGCCCTGCCGTGAGACCCACTCGGCGTCGGGCACCGGGCGGTGTCCGGCGTCGAGCTGGTCCCAGGAGGCGAGGCAGCCGGAGCCGACGAAGTGGTGGTTGCCGAGCGCCTCGCGGATGCCGAGGTCGGTGAGGACCACGGTCGGGATCCGGCGGTGCAGGGACTCCAGGGCGGCCGTCGAGCTCATCGTGACCAGGAGGTCGGTGCGGTCGAGCACCTCGCCCATGTGGCCGTAGACCAGCCGGAAGTTGGCGGGCACGTCCTTGCCCTGGACCAGCTTCTGGTACGGCAGTTCCTCGATGTGGGTGGTGTGCTCGCCGGGCTTGGAACGCAGTTTGAGCAGCACTTCCCGCTCGGGGTGCTTGCGGGCGTGCTGGATCAGCCGGTTGAGCAGGTAGGTACGGTCCCTGCGGCTGTCGGGGACCGAGGGCTGGGCGGCGAACACCACGGTGTACGGGTCGTGTTCGCCTTCGTAGGGCGCCCCGCCCAGGAACGGCAGCGCGACCTCGGTCACCGACGAGGAGTCGGCGCCGACCCCGTCGTACACCGCCCGGAAACGGTCGGCGTCCTGGCGGGAGTTGGCGAGGACGAGGTCCGCGCCGTGCCGCAGCAGCAGGCCGTCGGCGAGCTTCTCGTAGACGACGCCGACGTAGCCGGTGACGACGACGGGCCGCTTCTCCCGGCCGGCCCAGGCGCTGCGCAGCCCGTGCAGCATGGCCTGCGTCCCGCCGCCGACGAGGGAGAGGACGAGGATGTCGTACGACTGCTGTTCCATGTCTCTCAGGAACTCGACGGCCGTCACTTCGCGGAGCGAGTCCGCGTGAACGCCGACTTCCTGGAGCTGGCGGGCGGTGGGGGTGGCACGGCCACGCAGAAGGTAACCGTCGAGCCGAACGTCCGAATTGTCGCTTTCGTTGGGAATCAGGCGCTTCGCGGTCAGCGCCCCCCACTTCCACCGAGTATCGGAATCCGCCAGGACGGCCACCCGCAGGGACTTCGTTGCACTTGCTGGCACGTCGAAGACGCTAGGAAGCCATTCCGAGGAACTCCCGAACCCGAATCCAACAAAAGGTTAACAACACGTCTCCGGATGGCGAATCAGCTCGAGATAAGCCTTCAAATTCAGCTGGTTCACAGCTTCGCCACGCGTCGTTCACCTCGAATCAAGGAAACGGCCAAGACGGATGACGGGCGCCCGCCTAACGTCCTCCACGTGGTCAAGCTCTCCGTCATCGTGCCGTTCTACAACGTGCAGCAATACGCGCCCGACACCCTGAGGAGCCTGCGCGCGAACGCGCGTGAGGACTTCGAATTCATTCTCGTCGACGACTGCTCGACCGACGGGACACCAGAGATTCTCGCGCGAGCAGAGCGCGAGCTCCCTGGCGCGGTCCATGTCAGACACGAGCAGAACGGGGGGCTGGCCACCGCGCGCAACACCGGCATCGACAACGCACGCGGCGAGTACGTGACCTTCCTGGACGGCGACGACTGGCTGGCACCGGGCTACTACCCGCAGCTCGTCGCCGCGATCGAGTCGCTGAACTGCGACTTCGTCCGTACCGACCATGTGCAGTGCACCGCGCGCGCCCGGGTCGTGACCCGGGTGCCGGTCGGCCGCCGGAACGTCGTGATGAACCCGCGGGACGCCATCCTGCCCGCCGACCGGTCCACCTCCGTCGACTACGCCTACGCCTGGGCGGGCGTCTACCACCGCCGGCTGGTGGACAAGGGGCTCGTGCATTTCACGGACGGGCTGCGCACGGCCGAGGACCGGCCGTGGATCTGGAAGCTGCACCGGGAGGCCGAGTCCTTCGCCGCGGTGAACCTGCTCGGCGTCTTCTACCGGCGTGGCGTAGCCTCTTCACTCACACAGATCGGCGACGTCCGTCAGCTCGATTTCATTCGCGCGTTCGACCAGGTGATCGAGGAAACGGCACAGGACGCCGACGCGAAGGAACTCCTGCCGAAGGCCGTCCGTACGTATTGCGCCATCATTTCCCATCACCTGGGATCCATCGAAAGGTTCGAGCCCGCGGTGGCGAAGAAGCTGAAATCCATGAGTGCGGCCGCACTGCGGCGGATGCCGCAGGACGTGCTGGACGAGGCCCTGGACTCCATGGACCTCCAGCGCGCCACCAAGCTGCGCCGGCTGCGCCGCCGTCCCGCCCCCGCGGGAGCCGCCGCGTGACCACCCAGATCTTCCAGGCGTCCACCCTCTACGGCACCGCCACCCTGGCCGCCGCCCTGGACTCCGGCGCCTTCCGCCCGGCCGACCGGCGCATCCTGCTGGTCTGCAACAACGCGGCGACCCCCGAGACCACCCCGGGCCTGGACGAGGCGCCCGGCTTCGAGCGGCTGCGCGACCGCTTCGACGACGTGATCTCGTACAACGAGACGATCTTCCCGTTCCACCCGGGCGGCTGGGCCCCCCGGCTCGAAGACCACCCGCTGTGGGAACGCTTCCTGCGCCACGAGTGGCAACTGGGCGACGACGACGTCGAGTTCGCCGTCGAGTCGATCCAGGTCAACCCCTCGCTCAGCCTCACCCAGATCTTCACCGGCGCCCCGGTCACGGTCTATGCCGACGGCCTGATGAGCTACGGCCCGACCCGCAACAAGATCGACCCGCTGGTCGGCACCCGCGTCGACCGGGTCCTCCACCTCGACCTGGTGCCGGGCCTGCAGCCGATGCTGCTCACCGAGTTCGGCGTCCCCGGCGAGGTCGTGCCGACCCCCGCGTTCACCAAGGTGCTCGCCGAACTCGCCCCCAGCGGCGACGAGTTGCCCGAGATCGAGGAACCGGCCCTGCTGCTCGGCCAGTACCTCTCCGCGCTCGGCATCCTCTCCCCCGAACAGGAGGAGAACCTGCACGTCCGGATGCTCAAGGGCGCCGTCGAGCTCGGCCACACCAAGGTCGTGTTCAAGCCGCACCCCTCCGCCCCGGCCCGGTTCGTCCGCACCCTGGAGCAGGAGGCCGAGAAGCTCAAGGTCGACCTCACGGTCCTGGACACCACGGTCCTCGCCGAGGTGCTCTACCAGCGGATGCGTCCCGCCCTGGTCGTCGGCTGCTTCTCCACCGCGCTGCTCACGGCGTCCGCGCTGTACGGCCTGCCGACCGCCTGCATCGGCACCGACACCCTTCTCGACAAGCTCACCCCGTACGAGAACAGCAACCGCGTCCCGGTCACCGTCGTCGACGCGCTGATCCCCGAGCTCACCGACCGCAAGGCGGTCGAGGCGCAGCGCCCGCGGATGAGCGTCGAGGCCCTCGGCGAGCTGATCCGTGCGGTGGGCTTCGCCATGCAGCCGAAGATCCATCCACAGCTGCGCGCGGAGACCGAGCGCTATCTGACGAAGCATCTGAACGACACGACCACCCGGTACTTCAAGCGCAAGCGCCTGACCTCGCTCGGGCTGCCCGGCGGGGTGCCGGCGCAGCTGTCGTTCCCGTTGCGCAACGCGACCGTGCGGCGGATGGCGCGTAAGGCACGGAACCTGCGGCGGGTCGTGCGGAAGTAAGCTCCGCGTCATTTCGTCTGCGGCGCCGTCGTGGCTGGTCGCGCAGTTCCCCGCGCCCCTTACGGGGCGCTGCCCATGGGGCGGGTCCTGATCGGACCCGCCCCTTCGGTGTCACCTGCCCAGGATCTTCTTGATCGTGGCGCGGTTCTCCTCGGTGACCTTCCACAGCTGTTCCTGCCGGTCGTGCACGTCGGCGACGGTACGGCTGTGGTTGTCGAGGATGCCGATCGCGCGCTCGGTGAGGATCTCGCCGAGGTCCCGCTCGTGCACCGAGACGCCCCACTCGGGCCGCTCGATGTCGTTCAGGAAGTACGCCATCTTCGGGTGCGAGATGAGGGAGATGATGGGCGTGCCGACCCCGAACGGGATCATGCCGGCGTGCCCGCGCATGCCGATGACCAGGCGGGTCTTGGCGTACGTCTCGCGGATCTCGTCGTTGGAGAAGTCGTACATCGGGATCACCGGCAGCGAGATGCCGTGCTCGCGGCGCAGGTCGAAGGCGATCTTCTCGTCGTCCAGGGAGTGCGCGACGCACTTGACCTCGGTGTGCTCGCCGATCTTGCGGACGGCCTTGGCCATCTCGGCGAGGAAGTGCGCGTAGTCGTGGCCGAAGCGCAGCCCCGCCCGGTCGTAGGCCGCGTTGAGCATGACCGTGTCCTCGCGGTACGCCGGGTCGGTCCAGCCGGTCACCAGCTGGCGCATGACCGTGGTGGGGCAGGGCTGGAAGACGACCTTGTCCTGGAGCTCCGGCGGGAGCATGCCGCGGACCTTGGCGATGGAGCCGTGGTTGCGCAGACCGAAGAAGGAGGACTTCTCGACCAGCAGCCGCAGGCTCTCGTTGAACCGGTTGGCCCGGTAGGACTGGCCGTCGAAGGCGTTGAAGCCGACCGCGTAGACCATGATCGGGACGTCGATGGCGCGCAGGTGCTCGTCCGGGACGTTCCACTGCCAGGCGCTGTTGCCGTTGGGCATGGTGTCCGGGATGAACAGACCGCCGCCGCCGATGACCAGGCCCCGGCGGGCGTTGACGCGCTCCACGGCGGCCTTGTCGAAGTAGCGGTGGGCGTGCACCGAGTGCCAGCGCCGGGAGGTGGTGTCCGGGCCGAAGCCGAGCCGGACGGTCTCCGGGAGCAGCTTGTCGCCCGCGTTGCCCTGCCGGTCCATGTAGAACGCGACGTGCGCCAGCTGGTCCTCGGCGCTGCCCTGCTCCTGGGAGGGGACGGCGGCCGCGCGCTGGGCCCACAGGCGGCTGGAGCGGTGCGTGGGGTCCACGGTGAGGCCGGCGGTGGCGTACTTGAGGGCCTCGGTGTTGTCGCCGTGCACCCAGGCCATCTGGGCCAGCCGCGCGAAGGCGGTCGCGGCCCGGTTGGGGGCGGCGCTGGCGAGCAGCAGCTGGGTCTTGGCCTCGTCGTAGCGGGAGACGCTCATCAGGGCGTGGCCGAGCACCTCGTGCGGCCAGGCCTCGTCCAGCGGGATGTGCACGCTGCTCATGACGTCGACGGCGTCCTGGTAGTCGCCGGACGCGATGTGCGCGGCGGCCACCTTGCGGGCGATCTCGACGTCACCGGTGCGCTTGACGTGCGGGGTGCCGAAGTGGACCACCAGGTCGTGGTGGAGGCCGCCGGGGGCGGCGAAGTAGGCCGCGTGGAACTCGGCGTCGGTCAGCTCGAACTCGCGCCAGCGGTCCTCGGCCTGCGCGTAGCCGGTCTCGCCGCCCTGCCAGGGCTTGTGCCGCCCGGTGAAGTGCAGGATCTTCGTCTCCTCGGGGACCGGGAGGTCGCCGGAGAGCCGCCGCTTGACGAAGTTGTACTTGGCGTCGAGGCGGACGAAGTCGCCGTCCAGGACGGCGTTCAGGATGCCCTGGTCGTGCTTGTCCAGCTCGTAGTCGCCGCTGCGGCCGGTCTTGTCGATCTTCGCGCAGAACTCGTCGGACAGGTACTCCTTCTGGATCACCAGAAGGCCGGAGTTCAGCTTGTGCTGCCCGTAGAAGAACTGGGGCACGGCCGCGAGGCCCTCGCGCAGCTCCAGGAGCTCGCCGAGACCGCCGAGGACGACCATGTCGGTGTCCAGGGTGATGACCGTGTCGTAGTCGCGCAGCCGGAAGATGTCGAGGATGAAGTACGCCTTGCGGACCAGGTAGTTGTCCTGGTCGCCCTTGACGTACGAGTCGTAGTGCGTGTCGTTGACCCGCTGCAGCACGATCCGTGGGTGCAGGGCGCGGATCTTGGCGATGGAGGCCGGGCGCAGGTCGTCGTAGAGCACGACGAAGTCCTCGCAGACGCCCGGGTTGGACAGGGCGAGGCTGCGCAGCAGGACCAGGAAGCCGGGCAGGTAGTTCTCGTCCACGTAGGACGCGAAGGCTATCCGGCGCTTCTTGGTGAGGGCGCTCGCGTCGGTGTTCGGCACCGCCGGGGTGAAGGTGGTCGTCATCGCAGGGAGATCCTCATGTCGGTCACGCTCTGGGCCCGCTGCATGACCCAGTCCTTCTCGCTGGTGTATTCGTGCACGGAGGTGATGGCCAGCTTCATGGCCTCCTGCACGCGGTAGGCGCCGCTCTCGTAGAAGTCGAAGCCGATCAGGTCCAGGGTCGGGCTGACGTCCAGGAAGTCCAGCAGCCACAGCATGTTGAAGCCGGACGTCGGGATGCCCGACCAGGTGTCGGTGCTGATCTGCCCGATGTTGCGCATCGGCCAGCGCAGCGACTCGTCGCCGAGGTACTTCTGCGCGCCGGGCACCAGCTTGTTGCGCAGCGAGTGCTTCCAGTCGCCCGAGACGCCGCCGAAGATCAGCCGGGTGGTCACCGGCTTCTCCCAGTTGAAGGCGTGCTTGTGGATGCTGACGTGGATGTCGGTGCGCGCGCCGGTGTGCTTCGGGTCGATCTTGTACGAGTTGAAGCGGACGACCAGGTCGTAGTCGTCGATCTGCTTGCCGATGCCGCCGGCGCCGACCCGGCCCGAGTTGGCGATCAGGCAGACGGACTTGCCGGCGATCTGGTTGCGGAACTCGCCGAGGCTGATCCACTGCACGCCGTCGACGGTCGGGTTGGCGACCGGGCCGCGCATCCGGATGCGGCGCTGCTCGGCGTAGAGCGCGACGGCCTCGGCGAGACCGGCGTCGTTGCCCTCGGCGAGGCGCAGGTCCAGGTACTGGCTGAGCAGTTCCTGGCGGTCGTTCACCGGTGCCTCGTCCTCGGCGAGGGCGAGCAGCGCGCCGACCAGGCGGGGCTCGGCGGCCTGCCAGTCGCCGGCGGCCTGCAGGGCGAGGCCCTCGGCCCAGGTGGCGGTGGAGGGCGTGCGGACGTGCTCCGCGGCGGCGGGGACCTGGCGCTTCAGGAGGCCGAGCAGTTCGCCCTCGCGCTCGGCGGCGCGGCGCATGCCGCTGACCCGGTTGGCGACGCCGAAGCCGTCGTCGGTGGTGAGTTCGAGGTAGCGCTCGTAGGCCTCGACGGCCTCGCGCTCCTCGCCGAGGCCCTCCAGGATGCGGGCACGCAGCCGCCAGCCGGCGCGGGAGTTCTTGCGCTGGGCGAGGACGGTGTCGCTGATCACCAGGGCGAGGTTCAGCTCGTCGTTGTAACCGCACTCCAGGGCCTTGTTGGCGACCGCGAGCAGAGCGTCCAGCAGGTCGTTGTTGATCCCGCCGGAGGGGCTGGCCGCGCCCTTGACGGCGCGCTTGAGAAGCGCCGTCGCACCGCCGGCCGAGGCAGGCGCCGGCGTGGTGGTGCCTTCCGTGGCAACGACCACCAGCAGCTTGCGCAGCTGCTCCGCCAGCTCCGCGCGACGGCGGTCGAGGCTGCCGACCACTTTGCCGCTGTGCACGGCGCAGGCGTGCAGGCAGTCGTCCAGCTCCCCTCCGCGCGCAGGTGCCCGCCTGTTCTGGACCCTCGTCATAGCTCTCCTGATTTTGCCAAGCAAAGCTTGTGTAATGGCTGTGTGTGGTGAGGCGACCCGCACCGGGGGGATGGATGGAGAAACTAGGAAGCCAAAACGACTATATGGTTAACGAACACCGACGTGTAAGAGAATGGTTAGCAGGTTCACCGCACACTTTCTATGATTCCCCCAGGTGACGGTATTGGACTTCCCACCTGCCGGGGACTTCACGAACAGATCGGATGATTAACCGTCCGGACCCGGGTAGGCATCCCGGACCATGTCACTCGCGACCCCCACACTGGCGCCCCCGCCTGCGCAGATCCCGGTCGTCCCGGCCCCACCCGGACACCCCCGCACCCGCCTTCTCGCCCTCGACGGACTACGGCTCGCCGCCGCCCTGATGGTCTGCCTCTACCACTACGCGGGACGCGGCGGAGTCGTCGCCGCGTCCTGGCACCAGAACCCCGAGCAGGTCTTCCCGACCCTGTCCCGGCCGGCCGCCTACGGCTGCCTCGGCGTCGAGTTCTTCTTCGTCATCAGCGGCTTCGTCATCTGCATGAGCAGCTGGGGCCGCCCCCTCGGCGACTTCTTCCGCTCCCGCGTCGCCCGCCTCTACCCCGCCTACTGGGCCGCCCTGGCGCTGGTCACCGGCGCGTCCCTGATCCTGCCGGCCGTCATCCACGCCGTGCGCCCCGACGAGTTCCTGGTCAACCTGACGATGCTGCAGCAGCCGATGGGCGCGCCCCGCGTCCTCGGCGTCTGCTGGACACTCTGGGTGGAGGTCCGCTTCTACGCCCTGTTCGCGCTGACGGTCGTCCTGCCGGGCGTCACCTACCGCAGGGTGGTGCTGTTCTGCTCGGTGTGGACCCTGGCCGCCGTCCTGTCCACCGCGGCCGGCGACGGGTCATGGGCCGAGCTGGTCGTGATGCCCCGGTACGCTCCGTACTTCGTCGGCGGCCTGGCCCTCTACCTCGTCCACCGCTTCGGCGGCCGGCTGCTGCCCTGGGGCATCGTGGCGCTCTCCTGGATCCTCGGGCTGCGCACCGCCACCGAGGCGCTGTGGCACCCGGGCGCCCCGCGGAACCCGTACGTCGCGATGCTCGTCGTCACCCTGGCGTTCGCCGCGGTCGCGGCGGTGGCGGCGGGCTGGACGCGCCGGGCTGCCTGGCCCTGGCTGACCACGGCCGGGGCGCTGACCTACCCCTTCTACCTGGTCCACGAACACATCGGATGGTTCGTGATCCGGGTGCTGCACCGGGGGTGGGGAATTCCGCCATGGCCGACGCTATTGCTCACGGTGTGCGGGATGCTCGGACTGGCCTGGCTGATCCACCGGTTCGTGGAGACACCGTTCGGGCCAAGACTGAAAAGGGCCCTGAAGACGTCGTGATTCGTTTCTGATTCACCTCTCGTTCACTTTGGGAAGTTGGCCCGTCGTTCACCTCTCCGTTGGTTTCGGAGGTGTACGGCGGGCAGGCACCGTAGAGCCCTGCCGCGCACAGGCGTTCCGCAGGTTTCTCACAGGCTTCCGTACCGCGTATCGAGGGAGTGCTCCTTCCGTATGGCCACCACCCAGGAAACGATCCGACCGCCGCACCGTCTCGACGACGTCCCCGGCTGGTTCCCCGTGCTCGACCAAGTGCTCTTCGACTGGTTCCTGAGCCGCCAGGAAGCCTCCGGAACGCGGGGCGACCTGCTCGAGGTCGGGGTCTACATGGGGAAGAGCGCCATCTTCACCGGCCGGCATCTGCGGCCCGGCGAGTCGTTCACGGTCTGCGACCTCTTCGAGGGCGACGCGCCCGACGACGCGAACCGCGCGGAGTCGACGAAGTCCTACGGCAGGCTGACCCGGCAGATCTTCGAGGAGAACTACCTCGCCTTCCACGACGCTCTGCCCCGGGTGCTCCAGGGGCCCAGCTCGGTCGTACCGGGCGAAGTGGCGCCGCGCTCCTGCCGGTTCGTGCATGTCGACGCGTCGCATCTGTACGAGCATGTGAACGGCGACATAAGGGCGGCCCGCGAGCTGCTGCTCCCCGACGGGATCGTGGTCCTCGACGACTTCCGCTCCGAGCACACGCCCGGCGTCTCCATCGCCACGTGGGAGGCGGTTCTCAACGGGGAGCTGCGGCCGATATGCATCAGCACCCAGAAGCTGTACGGGACGTGGGGGGACCCCGGGCCGGTGCAGGAGGAGCTGATCGAGACGGTGCGGGGGCGGACCGACTGCCACCTGAGCATGCAGGAGGCGGCGGGGCACCGGATCATACGGCTGAAGTCGAAGGGGATGCGGGCACCGGAGTTCCCGCCGTCCCGCTACTCGGTTGCGCCGGAGGCGCCGGAGCCGACTCCAGCGCCTGCGGCGCCGATGGTGTCGCCGTCGGTTCCTCAGAGGCGGAGCCGGGTGCGGAGGGTTGCGGTGGATCTGCTGCCGCCCGTGCTGACGCGGGTACTTCGGAGGGCGATGCGGTAACGCGTGGCGGGGGGGCCGAGGGGGGCCGTCGGGCGGGTGCGGGTGCGTTGTGGCTGGTCGCGCAGTTCCCCGCGCCCCTTACGGGGCGCTGTGGTTGCTCGCGCCCGCGCGGCGGAGCCGCGTATTCGATACAGCCCCCCCGCTCCTTAGGAGTGCGCCGGTCTCAAGCGATCTTGTAGCGGGCGCTGATTCCGTCGATGACCAGTTCCAGGCCCTCCTCGAACTGGCGGTCGTAGTCGGTGAAGAGTTCCCGGCCCGCCGCTGCCGACAGGGGGAAGTCGGCCAGGAGGCGGGCGCGTTCGTCCACGTCGTAGCCCGCCCGGCGTTGGCCCGGGAGGGGTTCGACGCCCTGTTGCTCGGTCACGAAGCCGACGGTGTAGGCGTTCGTCGTCATGCCCGCCTGGGCCGCCTGGGCGAGGGTGAAGCCGGCCTCCGTCATGATGCGCAGGTAGGTCTCCTGCTCCGGGGCGTGCTCGATGCCCGTGAAGCGTGAGCCGCTGTAGACCCTGGCGCCGTCGCGGTAGCCGAGCAGGGCCGTGCGCAGCCTCCGGCCCGCCGTGCGCAGCCCGTCCTGCCAGGTGCCGGCGGGGTCGAGCTGCGTGTCCGCGACCATGCGGCGGTACATCTCCGTCGCCATCTCGTCGAGCAGCGCCTGCTTGTCCTTGAAGTGCCAGTAGAGGGCCGGGGCCTTGACGTCCAGCTCCCTGGCGATGGCCCGGAGGGTCAGGCCCTCCAGGCCGGCCTCGTTGAGCAGGCGCAGGGCCGTGTCGGCGACCCGGCGGCGGTCGAGGGGGGCGCGTCGTTCCGTACTCACGCTTGACAGCTTAACAGCGTTAAGGGCAGCCTTGTCGGCAACGGCACTTAACAGCGTTAAGGAGAAATGTGATGGATGCGGTGGATGTACTGGTCGTGGGCGCCGGGCCCGCCGGGCTCGCCCTCGGTATCGAGCTCGCCCGGCGCGGGGTGGACGCGCTGGTCGTGGAGGCGGGCGAGAGGCTGTCCCCGGGCTCGCGCGGCAAGGGGATCCAGCCCCGCACCCAGGAGGTCTACGACGACCTCGGCGTGCTCGACGCGATGCGCGCGGCCGGCGGCCCCTACCCGCCCCGGCTGCTCTGGAAGAACGGCGAGCCGCTGGAGACGGAGCCGATGTTCGACGCGGTCGCGGCGGACGAAGGGGCGCCGTACACCGAACCGCTGATGGTCGCGCAGTGGCGCACCCAGGAAGTGCTGTACGCGCGGCTGCGGGAGCTGGGCGGCCGGGTCGGGTTCGGGCGCGGGCTGACGGGTCTGGAGCAGGACGCGGCGGGGGTGACGGCCCAGTTCGCCGACGGTACGACGGCTCGCGCGCGGTACGCGGTGGCGGCGGACGGCGGCCGTTCGACCGTACGGCGTGCGGTGGGCGTCGGGATGACCGGCGAGTCGGTCGACCCGAGCCCCTTCCTGGTGGCCGACCTGCGGGTGCGGGGCCTCGACCGCGACCACTGGCACACCTTCGCCGGGGACGACGGCTGCGGTGTGGCGCTGTGCCCGCTGGCCGGGACCGACGACTTCCAGCTGGGCGCCCGGCTGCCCGAGGGCACGCGGATCGACCTGTCCCTGGAGGGGCTGCGCCGGCTGGTGACGACGTACAGCCACCTCGACGCGGCGGACATCACCGAGGTGCGCTGGGCCTCCGACTTCCGCCCCCGTGCCGCACTGGCCGACCGGTTCCGGGTGGGCCGGGTCTTCCTGGCCGGAGACGCGGCCCATGTCCACTCCCCGGCCGGCGGCCAGGGCCTGAACACCAGCGTCCAGGACGCCTACAACCTGGGCTGGAAGCTGGCGGCGGTCCTCGCAGGACGGGCCCCCGAAGTCCTCCTCGACACCTACGAGGAGGAGCGCCGCCCGAACGCCGCCGCCATGCTGGGCCTCTCGACGAGCGTCCACCACGGCGAGGTACGGCGGGGCGAGGCGACGGTCCAGCTGGCGCTCGGCTACCGGGAGTCCTCACTGACGGAGGAGACCCGGGTGCACCCGGGTCCGGTGCGGGCCGGCGACCGCGCACCGGACGGCCGGAACGCGGACGGGGTGCGGATGTTCGACGCGTTCCGGGGACCGCACTGGACCCTGCTGACCCCGGAACCGGTGGCCGGCGTCCGCAGCCTGCGGGCCCCGGAGTCGTACGGCCCGGGCGTGTTCCTGGTCCGCCCGGACGGCTATGTGGGATGGGCGGGCGAGACGGCCGAGGAGCTGCGGCCGTACGCGGCGCGCACCGGGGCCTTCGACGCCTGAGCGCTCCGCTGGGAGCGCCGCGTCGGGTCGTCAGTCGACTGCGGCGCCGTCGTGGCTGGTCGCGCAGTTCCCCGCGCCCCTTACGGGGCGCTGGAGACCGCGTAGGCAGAACCGGATCGCCGGGAGCAGAGCCCAGCACAGGGACGCCCAGTGCGTGACCAGCGCGACCGGTATGGAGATGAGGAAGGCCAGCATCATCGCGGTCAGCCAGCCCAGCATGTTCGACACGGTCTCCGACGGGTCGGAGGTGCTGAGTACGCCCGACCTGCGCAGGTCCGCGAAGGCCAGCCGGAAGAACAGGCAGGCCAGGACCTGGTCGGCCGCGTACACGATGAACTGGACCTGGTACGCGTCGGCCTCACTGGTCAGCAGCTTCGTCGTGAACGGCATGAGGACGATCGCGAGCAGCCACAGCAGGTTCCAGCGGATGGCACCGCCCGAGAGTCCGGTCGCGTACCGGAACAGGCGCTGATGGATCATCCAGTGGACGGCGATGGCCCAGAAGCTGACCAGGAACGCGATGTACTCCGTCAGGTGCTCGCGCAGGAAGTGCAGGACACCGCTGTTGCCGTGCACGTCCCCGGTGGGGACCGGCAGCTCCAGGGCGAGCAGGGTGATGGCGATGGCCACCACCGCGTCCGAGAAGTAGATCAGCCGCTCCGGACTCACCGGCCGGCCGCCGTGGGTCTCCCCGGCCTGCTGCGCCTCCCCTGCCTGCTCGGTCTTCGCGGTTTCCTGTTGCGGCCCGGCGGTGTGCTGCGCGCGGGTGTCGGGCATCTTCTGCTGCTTTCTCGTAGAGCTGTGGACGGTCACGAGCTGTGGACGGTCACGCCATGGCCTGCGCGGCGCGGGCCCTGGCCCGTGCCGCGTACCGGCCGCCGACGGCGAAGGGGAGGACGAACGCCAGGATCTGGGCGGTGACGAGCGGCGCCGTCGCGGAGTGGTCGTAGTCGACGACGGCGGCGCAGGCGAGCGCGCCGAGGGTGAACCCGGCCGCCCAGATGGCGGTCAGCACCATGTTGACGCCGAGGAACCGGGGGGAGTCCCAGAACTCCCGGGGCACCTCGGACCGGGCGAAGGCCAGGGTGAACGGGCGGCGGACGGCGAGGGAGGCCAGGGCGGTGGCCGCCAGGGTGGCGTTCGCCAGGGCACAGATCCAGTGCTGGAGGCCGTTGCCGGGATCGGTCAGCGCGATACCGGCCATGACCACGAAGAACCCGCAGGTGGCAGCGGTCAGCAGGTCGACCGCGCGCGTGCGGAGCTGCCGGGCTGAAAGAACCAGCGCGGCCAGGGCGGCGGCGCTCGTGCCCAGTCGCCAGTCGACCGGGCTCAGGGCTGCGTAGCACAGCCAGGGCGCGAAACCGCGGACGTAATTCACCGGGTGTCTCCTCAGGGACAGACCGAGAGTCCAATGTTGGACGGTCCAAGGATGGCCGGTCGATCTTGCTCTGTCCAGCCGTGACGGGTGAATTCCGGAAAGGTAGGGTGAGGCCATGAGCTTGCCCCACGCACTCCTCGGTCTCCTGGCCGAGCAGCCCGCCAGTGGATACGACCTGCTCAAGCGGTTCGAGTCGGGCCTGTCCGCCGTGTGGCCCGCCCAGAAGAGCCAGGTCTACGGCGAGTTGGCGAAGCTCAGCGAGAAGGGGCTGATCGAGGTCACCGGGACCGGCGCGCGCCAGCGCCGCGAGTACGGCATCACCGACGCCGGGCGCGCGGAACTGCGCGGCTGGCTCACCGAACCGGGCACCGACCTCGCCTTCCGCAGCGCCGCCCTGCTCCGGGTCTTCTTCCTGTGGACGCTCAGCCGCGAGGAAGGCGTCGACTACCTGGAGAACTTCGCCCGCATCAACCGCGAACGCCTCGCCGCGCTGGAAGCCGTGCGGGACAACGCCGAATGGGTCGGCGACCCGGTGCAGATCTGCGGTTGGCTGATCCTCGAATACGGCCTGCGCGGCTCCACGACCTCGGCGGAATGGGCCGACTGGGCAGCCGAACGGCTCGCCGAACACCTGTGACCCAGCCGGCCGGGGTCGCCGTCAGGCCACCGTCCCGGCCGTCCTGCCGTCCGGCGACTCAGGCGCCGGCCAGCGTCAGCTTCACCGCGAAGCCGAGGAACAGCACGCCCGCCGCCGAAGTGGCCGTCGCCGACATCCGCCTGCGGCGGCGGAACGCGTCGGCCAGCCGGGTGCCGCTGAATATCAGGGCGCTGAGGTAGAGGAAGCTGGCCAGCTGGGCGAAGGCGCCCAGGACGACGAAGGACACGGCCGGATAGGCGTACCCCGGGTCGACGAACTGCACGAAGAAGGCGATGAAGAACAGGATCGCCTTCGGGTTGAAGAGGCTGATCACCAGGGCGCGGCGGTACGGGCGCTCCTGCGCCGGCGCGGCGGCCGGTGCCTCCTGCCCCGCCGTCTGCTCCTTCCGCGACCGCCACATCGACCAGGCCGCCCGCAGCATCCCTATCGCCAGCCAGGTGAGATAGCCGGCGCCCGCGTACTTCACGATCCCGAACAGCACGGCGTTGGCCTTGAGCAGCGAGGCGACCCCGGCCGCGGACAGCGTCATCAGCACGGTGTCCCCGCACCACACGCCCGCGGCGGCGGTGTAACCGGTCCGAACGCCCTGCCGGGCGGCGACGGACAGCACGTACAGGGAGTTGGGGCCGGGCAGCAGGACGATCAGGACGAGTCCTGCCAGATAGGTGGGGAGGTCGATGACGCCGAACATGCGAAGAAGTCTCGCACGGACGTCTGACAATGCCCCGCCGCGGTCAGAAGGCGTCCGTCGGGACGTACCCGCCCCACACCTCCCGCAGCGCGTTGCACACCTCGCCCACCGTCGCCCGCGCCCGCAGCGCCTCCTTCATCGGGTGGAGGATGTTGTCGTCGCCCTCGGCGGCCTTCTTCAGGGCGGCGAGGGCCGAGCGGACCGCCGGTCCGTCCCGGTCGGCGCGCAGCCGCGCGAGGCGCTCCGTCTGCCGGGCCTCGATGGCCGGGTCGACACGGAGCGGCTCGTACGGTTCCTCCTCGTCGAGCCGGAAGCGGTTGACGCCGACCACCACCCGGTCGCCGGCGTCCGTCTCCTGGGCGATGCGGTAGGCGTTGCGTTCGATCTCGCCCTTCTGGAAGCCGTGCTCGATCGCCGCCACCGCGCCGCCCAGGTCCTCGACCTTCCGCATCAGCCCGACGGCCGCCTCCTCCAGGTCGTCCGTCATCCGCTCCACGGCGTACGAACCCGCGAACGGGTCCACGGTCGCCGTCACGTCGGTCTCGTACGCCAGTACCTGCTGGGTGCGCAGCGCCAGCCGCGCGCTCTTGTCCGTCGGCAGCGCGATCGCCTCGTCGAAGGAGTTGGTGTGCAGGGACTGGGTGCCGCCGAGGACCGCGGCCAGGGCCTGCACGGCCACCCGGACCAGGTTCACCTCCGGCTGCTGGGCCGTCAGCTGGACCCCCGCGGTCTGGGTGTGGAAGCGGAGCATCAGCGACCTGGGGTCCCGCGCGCCGAACTCCTCGCGCATCACCCGTGCCCAGATCCGGCGCGCCGCACGGAACTTGGCGACCTCCTCCAGGAGCGTCGTACGGGCCACGAAGAAGAAGGACAGCCGGGGTGCGAAGCCGTCGACGTCCATGCCGGCCGCGACCGCCGTGCGCACGTACTCGACACCGTCGGAGAGCGTGAAGGCGATCTCCTGCGCGGGGGACGCCCCGGCCTCGGCCATGTGGTAGCCGGAGATGGAGATGGTGTTCCACTTCGGCATCTCCGCCCGGCAGTATCTGAAGATGTCCGCGGTCAGCCGCAGGGAGGGCTTCGGCGGGAAGATGTACGTTCCGCGCGCGATGTACTCCTTCAGGACGTCGTTCTGGACCGTGCCGGTCAGCCGGTCCGCGCCGACGCCCTGCTCCTCCGCCACCAGCTGGTACAGCAGCAACAGCACGGCCGCCGGGGCGTTGATCGTCATCGACGTGGAGACCCGGTCCAGCGGGATCCCGCCGAACAGCACCCGCATGTCGTCGATCGAGTCGATCGCCACGCCCACCTTGCCGACCTCGCCGTGCGCGAGGGGCGCGTCGGAGTCGTGGCCCATCTGGGTGGGCAGGTCGAAGGCGACGGAGAGGCCGGTGGTGCCGTGCGCGATGAGCTGCCGGTAGCGGGCGTTGGACTCCGCGGCCGTACCGAAGCCGGCGTACTGGCGCATGGTCCAGGGGCGGCCGGTGTACATCGTCGGGTAGACGCCCCGGGTGAACGGGTACGACCCCGGGTCGCCGAGCTTCCCGGCCGGGTCCCAGCCCGCCAGGTCCCCCGGGCCGTAGACCGGCTCGACGGGCAGTCCGGACTCCGACTCACGGACCATGATGGACGACCTCCGCAGTACGCCGGTACTTCTGTACGCCGATATCCAGGTACGTCTGTCAGTTCCCACCATGCCCCCTAGTTCGGCGGCGGTCACGCGGGGAAGCATCCTCGGCATGAAGGTCTCGGGGTACTCAGGGATCCTGGGGCGGCCCGGCATGGCGCTCGCCTCGGCCGCCGTACTGACCGTGCTGTGCGGGTGCACCGTGCAGCCGCCGGGCGGCGACGACGCCAAAGGCCGCTCGCCCGTCCACGTCGACCTCCCGGACAGCACGACGCCCGGCGGGACGGCCGGCACGACGACCGCCGGCACCCCCGCCCCGGCCCCGTCCGCCGTCGAGACCGTCCCGCCGCACATCGTCTTCACCCGCGGCGACACCGGCACCGGCGTCCGTGAACTCCAGGCCCGGCTGCGCCAGGTCGCCTGGCTGTTCGACGGGCCGACGGGGACCTACGACGACCTCACGGCCCAGGCCGTCAAGGGCTTCCAGGGCAAGCGCGGGCTGCCGCGGACGGGTGAGACCGACGCCGTGACCTGGCGGCGGCTGGTGCGGATGACACACGAGCCGGGCAAGTGGGAGCTGTACCTGATGGGCGGTCAGCCGGCCGCCGCGCCCGATCCGCGGTGCCTGACCGGACGGGTGCTGTGCATCAGCAAGACCAGCCGGACGCTGCGCTGGATGATCGACGGGCGCACCGTGTCGACGATGTCGGTGCGGTTCGGGGCGCAGTACACCCCCACCCGGGAGGGTGTGTTCCACGTCTACTGGAAGTCCCGCCACCACGTGTCGACGCTCTACCACTCCTCGATGCCGTACGCGATGTTCTTCAGCGGCGGCCAGGCGGTGCACTACTCCTACGACTTCGCGGCCCGGGGCTACGCGGGCGGCTCGCACGGATGCGTCAACGTGCGGGACGAGGCGGCGATCGCGGATCTGTTCGCGCAGGTGCGCAGTGGCGACAAGGTCGTCGTCTACTGGTGAGCGGGAGACGCGCGAAGGACGTGCGGGGCGCGGGCGGGACCGAGAATGCTGAATCATGGCAAGACCACCAGGGCACGGACCCGGGCGGCGATGGCCGCCGCGCTAACTCCCGAAGCGGGCACAGGGCAGCCT
>NZ_JBHXLU010000009.1:54512-196865 GCF_042720695.1 Streptomyces sp. NPDC058457
GTGTCCGCCCCGGGGCCCTGGGCCTACATGGGGGTCTACTCCTGTTGCGCGGCCCCCGCGCGACCGCGGGGGGGGGGGGGGGGGGCCCGGGGGCCCGGGCCCCCCCCCGCGCCGATGCACGAGCCACGGGTACGGGGGGAACCCCGGCTCTGTGCGACGGCCGATGACCAGTCGGCTCACTCAGTACTGCGCCGTCGCCGCCGAAAACGTCACACCCTGCGGGAAAAAAGTTCAGCGACTTTCAAAACCGCAGGTCACAGCGGTGCGTAAAGGTCAAAGTGCGCTGTAGGTGGGGCTGGGCGAGGTGGCGGGCTGGTTCGGCAGCAGGGGCACGAAGCCGGTCGGGGCGGGTGTGGCCACGCCGTTCTCGCGGGGGTCGTTGCCCTTGCCGCCGCTGGTGTCCCTGCCGGGCCGGCCCTCGTCGCCGCCCTGGCTGTTGCTGCCACCCTGGCCGTCGTTCTTGCCGCCCTGGCCGTTGCCGTCGACCTGACCGCTGCCGTCGCCCTTGTCGTCGCCGGAGACGTCGTACTTGCCGTTCAGTCCGGTGCCGAGGACGGCCTTGCAGAACTTGTCGACCCGGCCGGCGCCGCCCGCCAGGCCCTCCAGGGCGCGCTTGCGGTCGGCGCCCAGGGTCTTGCCGTTCTGGATCGCGCGGCAGGACGTCAGCGCACCGCTCCAGCCGCCGACCGGGAGGCCGGGCGAGCCGGTGCCCCTGCTCTTCGGCTCGCCGGACGGGGAGGGCGAGGTCTGCCCGGAGCCGCCGGACGCGGCACCGGAGGAGGGCGTGCCGGTCTCGCCGCCGAGCAGGGACTCGGGCGAGGACGAGCCGTCCGGGCGTGCCGGGGTGCCGGCGGCCGAGACGGAGGCGGCCGGTCCGGGATGGTTGTCGTCGAACGGCGTCGGCAGCACTCCGGTGCCGGCGGCCACCGCCACCCCGCCGAGCATGCCGGCGGTCAGCGCGGCGGCGAGGCCGAGCCGTGCGGGGCGGGCCCAGCCCGGGACCCGGGTCGGCCGGGAACCGGCGCCGAGGCGGAAGAGACCCGCGTCGGCGTCCCGCCCGCCCTTCGCCGGCTGTGCGGCCGCACCGGTCCGCATGGCCGCGGCGGTCCGTGCGTCCTCGGCGGATTCGCGCGCTTTGCGGAAGGCAGCCAGCGCGGCTTCCTCACCGGGGAGTTCAGCGGTGCCCGACTTGGCCGGCGCGGAGAGCGCGCCGAGCGTCCTGGCGAGGCGTTCTGCCTGGTCACGGGCGGAGGCATCGACGGTTTCGAGCGACTCACCGCGCAGCAGACGTTCCGCCGTCACCCGGTTCAGCCACTTGTACTGCTCGTCGGCCATCACATGTCCTTCTGCGTCCGCGAACGCGTATGCGTCACACTCGCGGACGTCACCGCACGTTCATTCGGTTCTCGCTGGGGCGGAAGCGCGTCGAGTACACCCGCCTTCTCCGGGTCGGCGCCGAGCAGTTCCGCGAGTTTCTTCAGGCCGCGGTGGGCGGCCGTGCGGACGGCGCCGGCGCGTTTGCCGAGGGTCTCGGCCGCGGTCTTGGCGTCGAGGCCCACGACGACCCTGAGGACGACCGCCTCGGCCTGGTCCTGCGGCAGCCGGGCGATGAGGGAGAGGGTGGAGTCGGTGGTCAGCGCCTCGATGGCCTCGCCGGCGGTGTCCGAGTCGGCGGCCCGGCCGGCCAGTTCCGTCTCGTCGCCGCCGATCGCGGGGCGGCGGCCGCGCATCCGTATGTGGTCGAGGGCTCGGTTGCGGGCGATCCGGGCGGCCCAGCCGCGGAACCGGTCCGCGTCACCGCTGAACCGGTCGAGGTCGCGGGCTATCTGCAGCCAGGCCTCGGAGGCGACGTCCTCGGCGTCCGGATCGCCGACCAGTGTGCGGACGTATCCGAGCAGGCGTGGCTGGACCGCGCGATAGACGATGCGGAACGCGGTCTCGTCCCCGTCCTGTGCCGCACGCACCGCCGCGGTCAACTCCGCGTCGTCCCCCAGCACCCGATACCTACTCTGCGCCTAAACCGGCGCCGCTCTCGCGGACGTGGTTCTCGCCGTCGTGGTTCCTCAATTGATGGTTGCGGCAGTCGGGACGCAGATGGTTGCGGTGGTCATGCGGCCTCCGCGGCCCGGCGCGAACTGCACGTTACGACCTGAAACCGTTCGCCGTCCACGTCCGTACAAAGTGCAACTACTTCGTGACGCCCTGGGGTGTGACAGAAAACGCAGTCATGGCGCTGAACAGAGTACGGGCCGCCGCGCGGTCCGTGCCGCGCGACGGCCGGGGCCTCTCCTGTGGGGGGTGGCGGCCCCGGCCGTTGCTTCGGTTCAGCTGCTCTGGCCTGCGTCGATGGACGAAATCGGCGGCCGGTACGGCCACCACGCGACCGACCGGTCAGACGCCTCAGGCGACCCTTCCCAGCACGATGCAGCGAGCCGTCCCGGACACCGGCCTGCGCACCTCTTCGACTCACGCTTGCCGTGCCCGGCCGCGCTCCAGCCCGATGTGTGGTGCCTCACATCGACCGAGACCTACGTGGGGTTCGTCCCGTGGCGACGGGAAGGGCGGCGCTCCCCGGCAGCTCGGCGTCCGGATCAGCCGGCCGTCGTCCGGGCGGGCCGCCAGTCGTCGCGGCGGCGGGGCCGCGCCCGGTGGGCGCAGGTGTCCCGGGCGGTGCGGAAGGCGGCCATCGCCCGCCGCTCGCCCTCGGTGTCGACGTCGTCCTCGCGGATGGCGGCGGCGAACAGGGCCTCAAGCAGCGGCCCGGCGGGCCCGGATCCGGGTCCGCGCACCGTGTGCCGACGGTCGCGGTCGGCGTCGTGGCCGTGCCGTTCACCCATGTCCCGGTCCCTCCCTCTCCGGCGGCGGCCGTCGTGGCCGCCCCTGACGTCCGCGACGCCGTCGGCGTTCAGTCCGGCTCCCCCGGCGTCCGGGGGTCCTCCCGCGTCCCCTCCGTGACACCGAGCCGCCTGGCCAGGGCCTTGAGCCCGCGGTGGGCGGCGGTGCGCACCGCGCCCGGGCGCTTGCCGAGGACCCGGGCGGCGGCGGGGCCGTCGAGTCCGACCACGACGCGCAGCAGCACGGCCTCGGCCTGGTCGGGGGGCAGCGAGCGGACCAGGTCCAGGGCGCGCTCGGTGGAGAGCGCCTCCAGCGCCTGCTCGTGGGTGCTGTGGAGGGCGGGCAGGTCCAGCAGGTCGTGCTCCGGTGCCGACGGCCGGGGCCGTACCCGCTGCCGGCGCAGGTGGTCCAGGGCCCGGTGCCGGGCGATGGTCGCCGTCCAGCCGCGGAAACCGGCCCCGGCGCCCTGGAACCGCCCCAGGTCCCGGGCGATCTCCAGCCAGGCGTCGGCGGCCACGTCCTCGGCGTCGTCCCCGACGATCCCGCGGAGGTAGCCGAGCAGACCGGGCTCAGGTGGCCGAGTCCACCGGTTCCGGGGCCCGCTCCGGCGCGGCCTGCGGGGTGGGTGCCCGGTCCGCGTTCACGACCACTCCGGCGATCAGGGCACCCAGCAGCAGCGCGGCCATCGCCCACCAGGTGGCCACGTTGAAGCCGTGCACCGCGGCCTTCGCCGCCAGCAGTGTCTTGTCCGGGATGCTCGCGGCGTGCGCGGTGGCGTACCGGGTGGTGACGCTCGCGGCAATGGTGTTGAGCAGTGCCGTACCGATCGAACCGCCCACCTGCTGGGCGGTGTTGAAGGTGGCCGAGGCCGCGCCCGAGTCCCGTGGGGCTACGTTGCCGGTGGCCAGGGAGACGGAGGTCATCATCGCCGTGCCCATGCCGAGGCCGAGCATCAGCATGCCGGGCAGGATGTGCGAGGCGTACGCCGGCTCGACCCCGACCTGGGCGATCAGCGCCAGCGCCCCGGCGGCCAGCAGCAGCCCGGGCACCAACAGCACACGGGGCGGAACACGGTGCAGCAACCGTGCGGCGACCTGGGTGGAGCCGGTGACCATGCCGACGGTGATGGGGAGATAGGCGACGCCGGTCTTCACGGGCGAGTAGCCGAGGACGCGTTGCATGTAGTACGTCAGGAAGAGGAAGACGCCGAACATGCCGACGGTCACCAGCAGCACGGTGAGGAACGCGCCGATGCGCTGCCGGTCCCGTACGACGGTCATCGGCAGCAGCGGGACCGGGGCGCGGGTCTGCCAGAACCCGAAGAGGCCGAGCAGCGCGACCCCGCCGATCAGCAGTGTCAGGACCAGGCCGTCGGTCCAGCTCCGGGACTCCGCCTCGGAGAAGCCGTAGACCAGGGCGAGCATGCCGGCCGAGCCGAGCAGTGCGCCGGGGACGTCGAGGCGGGCGTCGGGATGGCGGCCGCCGCCGGGCAGCAGGACCCAGGCGCCGGCGAAGGCGGCCAGTGCGATCGGCACGTTGACGTACAGGCACCAGCGCCAGTCCAGGTACTGGGTGAGGAAGCCGCCCGCGAGCAGCCCGACCGCGGCACCCGCGCCGATGATGGCGCCGAAGATGCCGAACGCCTTCCCGCGTTCCTTCGGGTCGGTGAACGTCGTCGCGAGCAGCGACAGCGCGGCCGGCGCGAGCAGCGCGGCGAACACGCCCTGCAGGGCCCGCGCCCCGAACAGCATCCCCTGGTTGGCCGCGGCCCCGCCGAGCGCGGAGGCGGCCGCGAAGCCGACCAGGCCGGTCATGAACGCGATCCTGCGTCCGGCGAGGTCGGCGATCCGGCCGCCGAGCAGCAGCAGTCCGCCGAAGGCGAGGGTGTAGGAGGTGATCACCCATTGCCGGTTGGCGTCGGACATGTGCAGAGCGACCTGGGCGGAGGGAAGCGCGATATTGACGATGGTCATGTCGAGCACGACCATCAGCTGGGCCAGTGCGATGACGACGAGGGCCCACCAGCGTCGGTTGTCGGCCATGGGCCAATCGTGCTCCCCCACCGACCACTTGGGAACGCCCGCGTCTCTTATTACGGTGTTTTTGCCGACCCGCTCGCCGCCGCTCGCCGCCGCTCGCCGCCATTCGCCGCCATTCGCTACCCCAGGGCGTCCCGGCACAGCAGCCGCAGCGAGCCCTGGCCGCCGTAGCACCGCCGGGCCTCGTCGATCGGGTCCCACAGCCGGCCGTCGGGGGTGCGGATCCAGTGGTCGCCGCCGGACGCCCACCACTCGGCGCCGGCCTGACGGACGATCACCTCACCTGCGTAGGCCCCGAGACCGCGCAGGGTCTCCCGGACGGCTTCGTACGGCGCGCCCTCCCGGCGTATCTCCTCGATCACCCGGTCGACCCGCCACAGGCTCTGCGCGGAGTAGTCGAGCCGGACCCGGGCGCCTTCGCGCATCACCGCCACCGCGTCCGCCGCCCACCGGGCCGGTCTGGCGGCGGCGTGCGGCCTGGTCTGCTGGTGCGCGGTCCCCTGGCGGGGTGTCACATGGCGGGCTGTCGCACGGGTCACATAGGTCACACAGGGAAGAGCGAGGCCGGCGGCGGTTTCGTCACCCGGATCCGGGTGAGTTCCCGCAACCGGCGCAGGACCCGCGCACCGCCCTCACGAATGGTTCACCCGCGCCCGCGGGTCCGCCGCGACACCACCGCGCGCAGCACCCGGCGGCCCTCGGTGGAGACGTCCAGCGCGCGGCGCAGCCCGGCCGCGCCGTGCCCCGCGAGCAGTTCGAGCACCGTGACCTGGCGGCGCAGTTCGGCGGCGACCAGCGGGGACATGCCCTCGGTGCCGCCCTCCCGGCGGCTGTCCACCGAGGGCGCCCTGTCCTCGGCGGGGTCGAGGAGCCGGTGGATCTGCAGCGAGGCGACGGAACAGGCGTCGGCCCACAGGCGGATACCGGCGGCCTCCTGCGACG
Source organism: Streptomyces sp. NPDC058457 (assembly GCF_042720695.1). NCBI lineage: Bacteria > Bacillati > Actinomycetota > Actinomycetes > Kitasatosporales > Streptomycetaceae > Streptomyces > Streptomyces sp. NPDC058457. Next base: position 60,329 of record NZ_JBHXLU010000009.1, read on the forward strand.
CGGGCACTGCGTCGAGCATCCGCCGGGCGAGCGCCTCGGCCGCGTCGGCCTGCCCGCCGATCCCCTCGCCGGACTCCTCGCCGATGCCTAGCGAGCCGCGCGCCTTCTCCAGGCCCTCGCTCCAGTCGGAGCCGTCGGCGAGGCTCGCCCACAGCGGCCGCAGCACCAGGTCGTCCCCGCCCAGCAGGGGCACGCACCGATCCAAACAGGCCAACCCACTGGCAGCCAGTCCGCGTTCATCGGCCTGAGCGATCAGCTCCACCAGGCTCATCCCACGCCTCCCAGAAACGGTACATACCAAGGCCCGACATGCACGGAGCCCGTACTTTCCCTAACTGCGTGCGACGGTACGGCAGTGTCACACGGGCAGGACACCCAGGACCCGGAGGAGTCCGAAGAATGGGTTTTGAGCCAATGGTGCGTCCGGGTCGGGGTCGGCGGTCAGTACGGCGAGGAGTTCGTCGGCGCCGACGGTGTGCCCGGCCTCGGCGGCCCAGGCGACGGCGCGGTCGGCGGCGTCGCGGGGGTCGAGGAAGTAGTCGTCCAGGGACAGTCCCTGCTCCTCGACCGCCAGGAAGCGGGCCGCGGCCGCCCGGCCCAGGCAGGTGGTCCAGCCGCCGCTCTCCGGCGCCGCCGCCTCGACGACCACGCAGGCGCCGTCCATCACATAGCCGAACAGTGCCGGCGCACCGGTGCGCGCGGCGAGGGCGTTCATGCTGCCTACGTCGGCGTCGGGGCTGTCGTACTGCCAGACGCGCCAGCCGCCGGGGGCCGAGGTCCGCAGGATGCCCCCGTCGGGCGCCGGTTCGCCCCGGCCGACGACGAAATACCCCCAGTAGCCCATGTCCGTCCCCCTGTGTCCCCGACTCGTCCCGCGCCGAATACACCACAGGGGTACGGGAGTCCGCCAGACGCGTGCGGTCGTACGACCGTGCGTCAGAGCGCGGCCGGGGCGGTGCCCGCCATCGCCTTCTCGTGCTGCATCCGGGTCAGCCGCAGCACGACGAGGACCGCGAGGACCGCGGCGGCGATGTCCAGGGAGTCCGAGACGATCAGCCGCAGGGCGCCGTCACGGACCTGGGCGGCGCCCTCGGCTTCGTCGCCGGAGCCGGTCGTCGCGACGCGGTCGGCGAACAGCGAGGCCAGCCACAGCGTCCACCAGACGTTGACCAGCGTGTGCGAACGGGTCGTGCCCCAGGGGCTGCTGGCGTCCCAGATGTCGAGGGTGATCCGGCGCGGGTACCAGCAGTTCACGATCGGCACGAACCAGCCGCCGATCGCCCAGCCCGGCGACTTGCTCTGCCTGAGCGGGTCGAACACCTGCGCGTTGGCCCGCACTCGCTGGAACCAGCACAGGTACACGACCACGCAGGCGACCAGCGAGACGGCCTGGGCTCCGGCGGCGGCACCCAGCACCTGGTCGGCGCGGTCGGCCCGGCGGAACGCGGCGGCGCCGGTCTCGCCGTCGGCCAGCGCGCCCGTGGCGTCGTACTGGAGGAAGTCCGCCCAGACGGCGAACAGGTCGGCGGCTATGACCACCCCGAGCAGGACGGCGGCGGCCCAGCCGAGGCCCACGGGCGAGCGCAGCCACAGGCCCGGCGTGCTGCCGAAGGCCGGGACCGGCTCCGTCGAGTCGCCGAGGCAGCGATGGCAGAGGGTGGCGCCGGGCGCGGCGGCGAAGTGGTGACAGCGGGCGCAGATCAAGACGGGTCCCCCAGGACGCGGTAGGGCACGGAACCCTCCCCAGGCCCGCGCGCGGAATGCGGAACATACGGCCCGTCACCGCCGCACGTCCACCCTTGTCGCCATTGCCGCTGTGGCTTCGTCCCGACCGCGTCAGCCCAGTCTGTTCGCCAGGTTCCTGAAGTCCGTCCAGGACATCGCCGGGGTGCCCGGGTCCCACAGCTTCTGGATCGTGGCCCGCAGCGGCATCCGGATGCCGGCCGCGACCTGGTCCTGGGTCTGGGAGCCCGCGAGGTCGCACCAGACGGCGAAGGAGCCGCCGAGGACCTGGGGTTCGTACCGCGCGGCCACGGCGGTGGTGCCGCGCAGCATGCGCGGGATCCACTGCTCGTAGATCCGCTGCCCGGTCGGATAGACGAAGGTGTTGGGCTCGCCGAGGACGTAGTACAGGTACTCGTCGTTGTAGTTGAGCACCTTGCGGCCCGCCCTCAGGTACTCCACGGGCTGCCGGGCACCGTTCTCCTTGCCCGTCCAGTAGGCGACCTGGAGGTCCTGGGCGGGCTGCACGGAGGTGCCCCGCAGGAAGCCGTCGTTCCAGGCCCGCAGGGTGCGCTCGTGGGCGCGGACGGTGCCGGCGCGGGCATTGAGCCAGCCCGTGGTGAGGTCGGCGACGGTGCCCGAGGCGCCGTACGCCTGCCGGGCGGCGGCCGCGAGCTGCGGATAGGAGGCCTGCGGGTTCGCGACGGTCAGGGCCTGGTACTCGTCGCCGCCGAGGTTCCAGTAGGAGCCGGGGAACAGGTCGGCGTACTCGTTGAGCAGGTCGTCGACGAGCTTCGCAGAGGCGTCCTTGGAGATGTCGACGGCACCCCTGGTGGCCACGCCCTGGGCGTTGCGCAGCTGCAGCTCCGGGTGGGCGGCGAGGACGGCACCGAGGTGTCCCGGCGAGTCGATCTCCGGCACGACCTGGATGTGCCGGCTCGCGGCGACCGCGACGATCTCCTTGACCTGCGCCTTGGTCAGGTGGTCCCGGGAGACGATCTCGGGGTGGGTGTCGGACTCGATCCGGAAGCCCTGGTCGTCGGAGAAGTGCAGCCCGAACTGGTTGAACTTCAGGTCGCCGAGTTCTCGTATCCGGGACTCTATCCAGCCCGCGGTGAACGGCTTGCGCGCGATGTCCAGCATGAACCCGCGCTGCGGCTTGGCCGGCTGGTCCCGTACGACCCCCTCCGGGGCGGTGCCGCCGCCGTGCACCTCCTGCTTCAGCGTCCGGGTGCCGTAGAAGACGCCCGCGTCACCGGGCCCGCTGATCCGCACCGACCCGCCGCGCACGGTCATGGTGTACGACTCCGGGTCCCCCGTGCCGCCGAGGTCGAGCCGCAGGTCGCCCGGCCTGACGTCCTCGTTCGCGCCCTTCTGTCCTGCGTACGACAGCCCCAGCTCACCCGCGGTCAGCCGCCCCTCGTCGGCCAGCGCCGCATTGCTCACCACGACCCGGCCGCCCTGCTGCGGGCGCCAGCCGGGGCCGCGGGCGGCGGTGTGGGAGCGGACGGCGGGGATGGTGCGGGGGGCCTGGGAGAGGGGGTAGCTGCGGGTGGGCGTGGGAGTGGGGGTCGCCGCCCCGGAGCGCGCCGCGGAGGAGGCCGCCGGTGCGCTGCCCGAGGGCTGCCGGGCCGCTCCGGCGCCGCTGCCGCCGTCACCGCCGCCCGAGGAGGCCCATACGCCGATGCCCGTACCGAGCGCGACGGTCCCCGCGAAGGCCGCGGCGACCACCACCGCCCGCCTCCGCGCGTCTCGTCGTGCCGACGGCCTGCGCCTGTGCTGGCTCACAGCTACAACTTACGACGCATCAGCCGCGCAGCCGTCACCGACCCAATCCGAAACTCTCCCGTTCGGGTGAAATTCAGGCAACCGACGGACACCTCGTGAACGTCCTCGATAACGTCGACGACACATCTCGCACAGCACCCCCTGCCACACCGCACGTGACACGAGGATCCACGCTGCCCGCCCACCGCCTGCCCCGCCTCCCCACGCCGCTGGACGCCTTCAACGCCGCCCCCGACGACGAGGCCGGCGCGCTGCTCCTGCACTGCCTGCACAGCCTGCGCTGGTCCCACCGCATCGCCGACCACCGCCCCTACCCCGACGTGGAGTCCCTCCTGGCGGCGGCGGACGAGGCGACGTACGACCTGTCGCCGGGCGACCTCGCCGAGGCACTGGCGGGCGAGTGCCTGCCGCCGGTGCCCGACGGCACGTACTCGGCCGCCCACACCGCCCTCAGCGCGGCGAACGCGGCCTACGAGGCCCGCTTCGGACACGTATTCGTCATCTATCTGGGCGACACACCGCCCGCCGAGTCCCTGGACCGCGTCCTGGAAGGCATCCGGTCACGTTTGACAAACGATCCGGAAGAGGAACGGGTCATCGCGGCGGAGGAACTCCGGCGCCTTGCCAGAGGACGGCTGGCCGAGAGACTCAGGGGCGCGGGGCAGCATCCATCAGCGGCTCCGCCGCGGGGCGCGACCAGCCACGCACGGCCTGCACCCGGCAAATAACAGGACACCCCACCCCAGATGCCGCCCGGCTAACCCATACGCGTGCCACTTTGATCACACCGGTAGGCCCGGCGTAAGCCCAGCGCTGGCGCCTCGCTACGATGCTGGGGGCCGGTGGACCGTACCCGGCCGGGCCCGACCGACAGCACAAGCCGGCGCGGCCCCAATCCCCGCTCCCGGAGGGACTTCCGTGCCGGCTGGAACGCTGTACCGCGGCCGGGAAGGAATGTGGTCCTGGGTGGCTCACCGAGTCACCGGCGTCCTCATTTTCTTCTTCCTGTTCGTTCACGTGCTGGACACCGCTCTCGTCCGCGTCTCCCCCGAGGACTACGACAAGGTCGTAGCCACGTACAAGACGCCGATCGTCGCACTGCTGGAGTACGGCCTCGTGGCCGCCATCCTCTTCCACGCCCTCAACGGCCTGCGCGTCATCGCCGTCGACTTCTGGTCGAAGGGCCCGCGCTACCAGAAGCAGATGCTCTGGACGGTCGTCGGTGTCTGGGTCGTCCTGATGGCCGGGGCGATCTACCCCGTTCTCGGCCACGCCGCTCGTGTCCTGTTCGGGAGCTGACGCAGATGTCGACCACTGAAACCACCGCATCGGGCGTCGGCCCCGTCGAGGGCGCCCCCCTCTTCAACGTCGACAACCCGGCCCCCCTCATCGAGGCCCCACGCAAGCGCACCAAGAAGACCCCGCGCTCCACCCGCGGCAACTTCGAGATGGCCGCCTGGCTGTTCATGCGCCTGTCCGGCGTCGTGCTGGTCGTCCTGGTCCTCGGCCACCTGCTGATCCAGCTGGTGCTCGACGGCGGCGTGTCGAAGATCGGCTTCGCGTTCGTGGCCGGCCGCTGGGCGAGCCCCTTCTGGCAGGTCTGGGACCTGCTGATGCTCTGGCTCGCGATGCTGCACGGCGCGAACGGCCTGCGCACGATCATCAACGACTACGCGGAGCGCGCGAACACCCGGCTGTGGCTCAAGGGCCTGCTCTACACGGCCACGGTGTTCACCATCCTGCTGGGCTCGCTGGTGATCTTCACCTTCGACCCGAACATCCGCTAGGCACGGGGCTGAGGTACTAACGAAATGAAGATCCACAAGTACGACACCGTCATCGTCGGCGCCGGTGGCGCGGGCATGCGCGCGGCCATCGAGTCGACGAAGCGCAGCCGCACCGCGGTCCTGACCAAGCTCTACCCCACCCGCTCCCACACGGGCGCCGCGCAGGGCGGCATGGCCGCCGCGCTGGCCAACGTGGAGGAGGACAACTGGGAGTGGCACACCTTCGACACGGTCAAGGGCGGTGACTACCTGGTCGACCAGGACGCCGCCGAGATCCTGGCGAAGGAGGCCATCGACGCCGTTCTCGACCTGGAGAAGATGGGCCTGCCGTTCAACCGGACGCCCAACGGGACGATCGACCAGCGGCGCTTCGGTGGTCACAGCCGCAACCACGGCGAGGCGCCGGTCCGCCGGTCCTGCTACGCGGCCGACCGCACCGGCCACATGATCCTCCAGACGCTGTACCAGAACTGCGTGAAGGAGGGCGTGGAGTTCTTCAACGAGTTCTACGTCCTCGACCAGCTGATGACCGAGGTCGACGGCGTCAAGAAGTCCGCCGGTGTCGTGGCGTACGAGCTGGCGACCGGCGAGATCCACATCTTCCAGGCGAAGGCCGTCATCTACGCCTCCGGCGGCACCGGCAAGTTCTTCAAGGTGACGTCGAACGCGCACACGCTGACGGGCGACGGCCAGGCGGCGGTCTACCGCCGTGGCCTGCCGCTGGAGGACATGGAGTTCTTCCAGTTCCACCCGACCGGCATCTGGCGCATGGGCATCCTGCTGACGGAGGGCGCCCGCGGTGAGGGCGGCATCCTCCGCAACAAGGACGGCGAGCGCTTCATGGAGAAGTACGCGCCGGTCATGAAGGACCTCGCGTCCCGTGACGTCGTGTCCCGCTCCATCTACACGGAGATCCGCGAAGGCCGTGGCTGCGGTCCCGAGGGCGACCACGTCTACCTCGACCTCACCCACCTCCCGCCGGAGCAGCTGGACGCGAAGCTCCCGGACATCACCGAGTTCGCGCGTACGTACCTCGGTATCGAGCCGTACACGGACCCGATCCCGATCCAGCCGACCGCGCACTACGCGATGGGCGGCATCCCGACGAACGTCGAGGGTGAGGTCCTGTCGGACAACACCACGGTGGTCCCGGGCCTGTACGCGGCCGGCGAGGTCGCCTGCGTGTCGGTGCACGGCGCCAACCGTCTCGGCACCAACTCGCTCCTGGACATCAACGTGTTCGGCCGCCGGTCGGGCATCGCGGCCGCCGAGTACTCGCACAAGGCCGACTTCGTCGAACTCCCGGAGAACCCGGCCGAGTTCGTCGTCTCCCAGATCGAGGGTCTGCGCACCTCGACGGGCAACGAGCGGGTCGCCACGCTCCGCAAGGAGCTGCAGGAGACCATGGACGCCAACGTCATGGTGTTCCGCACCGAGCAGACGATCAAGACGGCGGTCGAGAAGATCGCGGAGCTGCGCGAGCGCTACAAGAACGTCTCGATCCAGGACAAGGGCAAGCGGTTCAACACGGACCTGCTTGAGGCCATCGAGCTCGGCAACCTGCTCGACCTCGCCGAGGTCATGGCGGTCTCCGCACTGGCCCGCAAGGAGTCGCGCGGCGGTCACTACCGCGAGGACTACCCCAACCGCGACGACGTCAACTTCATGCGCCACACCATGGCGTACCGCGAGGTGGGCGACGACGGCACGGAGTCCATCCGTCTCGATTACAAGCCGGTCGTCCAGACCCGCTACCAGCCGATGGAGCGTAAGTACTGATGGCAACTCCCGTTCTGGACAAGGTGGAGGCGGAGGCCGCGGCCTCGGACCACCTCATCACGGTCACCTTCCGGGTCCGCCGCTTCAACCCGGAGGTCTCCGCGGACGCCGTCTGGGAAGACTTCCAGCTGGAGATCGACCCGAAGGAGCGCGTCCTCGACGGCCTCCACAAGATCAAGTGGGACGTCGACGGCACGCTGACGTTCCGCCGCTCCTGCGCGCACGGCATCTGCGGTTCGGACGCGATGCGGATCAACGGCAAGAACCGTCTTGCCTGCAAGACCCTCATCAAGGACATCAACCCCGAGAAGCCGATCACGGTCGAGCCCATCAAGGGCCTCACGGTCCTGAAGGACCTGGTCGTGGACATGGACCCGTTCTTCCAGGCGTACCGGGACGTCATGCCCTTCCTCATCACGAAGGAGACGAACGAGCCCACGCGCGAGCGTCTGCAGTCGGCCGAGGACCGCGAGCGCTTCGACGACACGACGAAGTGCATCCTCTGCGCGGCCTGCACGTCCTCCTGCCCGGTCTTCTGGAACGACGGCCAGTACTTCGGCCCGGCCGCCATCGTCAACGCGCACCGCTTCATCTTCGACTCGCGTGACGAGGCCGGCGAGCAGCGCCTGGAGATCCTGAACGACCGCGACGGCGTCTGGCGCTGCCGCACGACCTTCAACTGCACGGACGCCTGCCCGCGCGGCATCGAGGTCACCAAGGCGATCCAGGAGGTGAAGCGAGCGCTGATCACGCGCCGCTTCTGAGCTCCGCTCGGCCACGACGCCAAAGGCCCCGCTCCCCCAGGGAGCGGGGCCTTTGGCGTACCCGTCACACAACGGCCTGTTTTGGCATGTCCCGCCCACTTCTGAATGGAATATTCCGCCGCCACACTGCCAGCACGACGTCTGGCCGGGCCGGTTGGGGGACGGATGACTGAAGAGTCGTCGGACGAGCGACGCAGTGCCCTGAAACCCCCGCCGCTGGGCATCGGAGCGGCGACGAAGGAAGCCCACTTCGTGGCGGCCCCGCTGCTCACGGCCGCGGCGCTCTCCCTTGCCGGCGTGGTGGGCGGCGCGGACGACGAGTTCCGCTGGCCGGGGCCGACGCTTCTGCTGCTGGTGGTCACCGCGCTGACGCTCATCTTCAGCATGCAGCTCGCCTACAACGCACGTACGTTCCTGTACTCGCGCCAGGACCTGGTCGACGATCTCGCCGAGGGGGAAGGCGGTCCGCCGTCCGACGCCTACGTCGGCGAGATGTTCGCAAACGCCCAGGCGCGCTGGCGGCGCGAGAACCGTCACGCGGTGATCGTCTACGACCTCGGCACCGTTCTCCTCGGTCTGGGTATCGCCGCCTCGCTCGCGCCGCCGGAATGCGGCAAGCAGGCGGCATGGCGCTGGACGGCTGCCGCCGTCGTCCTCGTCTGCTCGCTCGCGGACGGCGCCTGGGCCGCCTTCTGGAAGAAGTACTAGTCCCCTCCCGTCCGACCCGGAGGAACCATGCTGGACGAAGCAGTACTCCCCGGCCATCCGATCGTGGGCGAGCCCTGCCCGGGATGTCGCGTCAGGCTGCCGTGGCAAGCGGTCGGGCTCCACGTTCCGTTGCTGAACAAGCCCACAGTCCAGGAGGCGTACGACGCGGCGGTGGCCGGCGACCCCGCGGACCTCCTCAAGTACCTGGACCCGGGGAAGTACGCCACGGAGCACAACGAGGTCGAGTCCGAGGACGGCTCCCGGCACCCCTGCCGCTTCAGCGCCTACCCGTCATGGCTGTTGACCCACTGTCAGACGGCCAAGGACGTGGACGACTGGGTGGACCGTCTGAGGAAGCTGAAGGAGGAGCTGAAGCTGGACGCCCTGTGGCTGCCGTCCGCATGACCCGCGGCCCCCTGCCCTACTGCGCGTCACCCCTTCCGTGGTCGTACGGCAGGTCCGTCGCCCGGGTTCCGGACAGGAACTCGGAGAGCCGGTAGAAGGTGTCGTCCTCCGCGTCGCGATCCGGCGGCAGCCGGTGGTGGAGCGCGGTCAGCAGGTCGAAGCGGTGCAGGTCGTACGTGACGTGCATCAGACCGGCATACGCCTGGGCCGCGGTCACCGCGCCCTTGTAGGCCACCGCGGCCAGCGCGAGGCCCGCACCGCACCACCACCACACGGACCACTCGTCGTACAACGCCACCACGCCCGCCAGAGTGAGCGCGAGGAAGGACCAGCACAGGTTGACCGCGGTGTCGAGGGCGTCGCGGGCGGAGCGGAGTGTCTCCGCGAGGCGGTCGGACACCTGGGGGTAGATGCGGGGCCAGGAGGAGAGCGTGGTCAGACCGTAGCGCTCACCGGCGCTCAACTCGCCCGCGCGCAGGGCGTTCCCGAGCTCCGTGGGCAGCAGCACCTCGACCGGCGGACGGGCGGCGAGACGTCGTCGGGCGTCCCCGCTCACCCGTCGCGTCACGGTCCCGCCCTGTGTGTCGTCCGGGTGAGCCCGGCTGCGCAGTGCGTGCCAGCGTCTGCGCTGCAGCCGGACGAGCGCCTCCGCGAGGTGGGCCGTCGGCGTCCATCGGTCCCAGTACCCCTCCAGGACACGCACCGCGCGCACCTGGAACGGCTGGAGCAGCAGACCCAGCAGCGCGGCACCGCCGACGACCGTGAAGGCTCCCGTGACCAGGCCCTCGGGCCGCTGATGCCCGAGCACGTGCCATGCGCTCCGCCCCGAGAAACTCCCCGCCCGTACCAGCGCGAGCACCCCGGCGACGAACAGCGCGCACGGCGCGAAGTGCACCGACAGCACCCGTCGCACGTTGCCCGCCCTCCCCATACGCCCCTGAGCGGTGTTCAGTATGGGGCGTGCGGAGGAGGTGGTCGCCGTGGGGCCCGGCCTCAGCTCACGGCCGGTCTGCGCCACTCCCGGGCGCCCGCCGCGCGCATCAGCGACAGGGCCGTGTCCGGGTCGCCGGAGACCAGGGGGTGGACGAGCTCGACGTAACGGACCTGGCCGGCCAGGGACCTGCGGAGCTGGCGGAGGCTGCGGGCGCCGAAGGAGACCCCGCCACGGCGGTCCACGACGCCTGCCGTGACGGCCAGGCCCTCGATGCCGACCTTGCACTCGGTCAGCGGGGTCGTGCGGCAGACGTGGATCTCGACGTCCCCCTGCCACAGGCCGAGGACCGCCTTGTAGGTCACTCCCGAGCCGGCGTAGGTCGCGACGGCGAGATGCCGGTCCCCTTCGCCGCCGCCCGGCCCGTCAAGGCCCAGCCGTTGCGCGACCTCGGCGAAAGCCGTCCGCGCCTCGCCGTGGAAGGCCGCTGCTCCCGGAGCCATCCCCGCCCCCCCCTCGCTCGCCCGGCACCGACGACGGCTCAGCGTACCGACGCGGCGGCCCCCTTCTCGGCCCATTGAGTGACCCGACGGTCAGCCCGCCCGGCAACCGTCATCTCCACTCCTAATCTGATCGCATGTCAGATGACGAGTCGTACGAACTGCTCGGGTTCGACAACGTCGTGATGCCTGTCGGGAGGCTCGCGGATGCCGTCGCCTTCTACGAGCGGGCCGGGTTCACGGTCGGGTTCCGGTTCGACGAGGGCGGGATCGCCCTGCTGAAGGTCGGGGGCGAGACGCCCGGGATCCTGTTGCGCACCGAGGAGGGGCTGGGGCACCGGCCGGCGGTGTGGGCGTCGCCGCGCGTATGGCTGGAGGTGCCGGACGCGCGGGCCGCGGCCGTGCGGCTCAAGGAGGCCGGGATCGCCGTCCTCGACGAGCCGTTCTCCGTGGCCACCGGCTGGACCGTCGAGGTCGCCGACCCCTGGGGGAACATCCTCGGTTTCACGGACTACGGCAAGCGGCCGGAGCTGGCGCGGCGAGCGTGAACGGGGTCACTCCACAACCGAGTTGAACGTGTTCAAAAGCAGGTCTACAGTCATCCCCGTCAGCTTTTTGAACGCGTTCAAGAAGGGGTGGGGCATGGACCGTACCGTCATCGCCTACGTCATCTACCTGCTCGTCAGCATCGGTCTGACCATCTGGGTGGCCCGCACGCTCAGCCGCAACGGACGGATCTTCCTCGCCGACGTCCTGCACGGGAACGAGCAGCTCGCCGACGCCGTCAACCACCTGCTGGTCGTCGGCTTCTACCTCGTCAACCTGGGCTTCGTCGCGCTCTACCTGCACACCAGCGACACGGTCGAGGACACCCGTGGCATCTTCGAGGCGCTGTCCGCCAAGCTCGGGGTGGTGCTGCTGGTGCTCGGCGTGATGCACCTCGGCAACGTCTACGTGCTCAACCGGATACGGCGGCGCGGAATCATGGAGAAGGAGCAGTTCCCGCCGGTCCCGCCGCAGGGCTGGACCGCACCGGCGGCCGGAGCGTGAGCAGCGTGACCGCAACCGCCGACCGGGGCGCCGTGCGCGTCCCGGTCCACGGGCTCACCGTCCTCTACGACGCGCAGTGCACCCTCTGCACCCACCTGCGCGACTGGCTCGGGCGCCAGCCGCAGCTGGTGCCGCTCACCCTCGTGCCCGCCGGGTCGGACGAGGCCCGCGCCCGGTTCCCCGGCCTTGACCACTCGGCCACCCTCGACGAGGTCACCGTCGTCGGCGACGGCGGGCAGGTGTACCGGGACACCGCCGCGTGGATCGTGGTGCTCTGGGCGCTGCGGGAGCAGCGGCCGCTGGCCCACCGGCTGAGCACGCCGGCCGGGGCCCGGCTGGCGCGGGGCGCGGTGCTGGCCGCCTCCTGGTGGCGGGGCGGACAGGGGACCGGGCAGCCCTTCCGGCGGGAGGACGGGTGGCTCTACGAACCCGGTGTCGGGTGGCTCTACGACCCTCCGGGCTGTGACAGCGGCGTCTGCGCCACTCGTTAGGCTCTGTCCGTGTCCGCGAAGAACGACGGTCCTGTCGAGGCCGGTGCCCAGAGCAAGTCCGAGCAGACCCGCGCGCTGATCCTGGAGACGGCGATGCGGCTGTTCCGGGAGCGCGGCTACGAAAAGACCACGATGCGGGCGATCGCCACGGAGGCCGGGGTCTCCGTCGGCAACGCGTACTACTACTTCGCCGGCAAGGAACACCTGATCCAGGGCTTCTACGACCAGCTCGCCGCCGAACACCGGGTGGCGGTCCGCGAGGTCCTGGACAAGGAGACCGACCTGGAGGCGCGGCTCGCGGGCGTGCTGAAGGTGTGGCTGGACATCGCCCGGCCGTACCACGAGTTCGCGGTCCACTTCTTCAAGAACGCCGCCGACCCCGACAGCCCGCTCAGCCCGTTCTCCCCGGAGAGCGAGCACGCGCGCGAGGAGGCGATCCGCGTGCACCGGGAGGTGCTGGCCGGGGCGAGGACGAAGGTCGCCCCGGAACTGCGGGACGTACTGCCCGAGTTGATGTGGCTCTCGCAGATGGGCCTGGTCCTGTACTGGATCTTCGACCGGACCGAGGGCCGCGAGCGCAGCTACCGGCTGGCCGAGCGAGGGGCCCGGCTGACCGCGCGAGGAGTGTCCCTCGCGCGGTTCCGGGTGCTACGGCCGCTGGTCCTGGAGGTCCACGAACTGTTCACGGACTTCCTGCCGGGGATGACGCGGGTACTGCCGGATCCGGGAGGCAGGACCAGGGACCCGGCTAGTTGACCGCGTCCACCTCGTCCCCGGTCAGCTCCACGTCGTACACCAGCGGCCCCTCCACCACCGTCACATGCCGGGCCTTCGAGCCGTACGACGATGACGTCACCGCCAGCAGATACGCGCCCGGCGCCGGTACCGACACGATGTAGGAGCCGTCCGCCAGGGACGTGACGCGGTCCAGTTGGCGGCCGCCCTTGGACATCAGGGCGACCGAGGCCGCCTCCACCGGGTCGCCGTCCGCCGTGCGGATGAAGCCGTGGATCGCCGTGGCCGGGCCGGTGGGCCCGGTCGGCTCCGGGGCCGCCGTCTCCTGCGGCTCCACCGCGAGGTGCGGGAGCCGCTTGTCCAGCCAGGCCGGCAGCCACCAGTTGGAGTTGCCCAGCAGGTGCATCGCCGCCGGGACCAGGGCCGTACGGAGAATGAAGGCGTCCAGGGCGACCGCGGCCGCGAGGCCCACGCCCGCCATCGCCGCGCCCGAGTCGCCGCTCAGGACGAAGGCGAGGAAGACGCAGACCATGATCAGGGCCGCTGAGTTGATGACGCGGCTGGTCTCCGCGAGGCCCACCCGGACCGCCCGCGCGTTGTCCTTCGTGTGCACCCACTCCTCGTGCATCCGGCTCACCAGGAACACCTGGTAGTCCATCGAGAGGCCGAAGAGCAGGGAGAGCATGATGACCGGGAGGAACGCGTTGATCGGGCCCTCCTTGCCGAGGCCCAGCAGGTCCAGGCCCCAGCCCCACTGGAAGACCGCCACCAGGACACCGAAGGAGGCCGCCGCCGCGATCAGGTTCATCAGGGCGGCCGTCAGCGGGACGACCAGGGAGCGGAAGGCGATCAGGAGCAGCAGGAAGCCGAGGGTGATGATCGTCGCGATGAAGAGGGGCAGGCGGTCGCCGGTGACCGAGGCGAAGTCCTTGGACACCGCCGTCACACCGCCCACGTGCGCCTCCGCGCCCGCCTGCGGGATCACCTTGTCGCGCAGGGTGTCGATCAGGTCGTCCGTCTCCTTGGACTGCGGGGAGGTGGTCGGGACGACCTGGATGACCGTGACGCCCTGGGACGGGGGCAGCTCGGCCACCTGGGCGACGCCCGGGGTCGACTTCAGGCCCTGGACCAGCTTCGCCGTGTCGCCACCGACGCTGACCACCTGGAGGGGGCCGTTGAAGCCAGGACCGAAGCCCTCGGCGAGCAGGTCGTAGGCCTTCCTGGTGGTCGTGGACGCGTCGTCGTTGCCCTGGTCGGTGGCGCCGAGGCGGAGGGAGAGCACCGGGATGGCCAGCACGGCCATGACGACCACCGCGATGGCCGCGATGCGGCGCGGGCGCTTCTCCACGTTCGCCGACCAGCGGGCCGCGAGTCCGCTCGCCTTCTCCGGCTCCGGGCCCTCGGCGGCCAGCCGGCGGCGCTGGCGGCGGCTGAGGACGCGCGGACCGAGGAAGCCGAGGAGGGCCGGGAGGAGGGTGGTGGCCGCGAGGACGCTCAGCACCACCGTGAGGGACGTGCCGATGACCACGCCGTCCAGGAAGTGGAGCCGCGTGACCAGCATGCCGGCCAGCGCGATGCAGACCGTGCCGCCCGCGAACAGCACCGCCCGGCCGGAGGTGTTGAGGGCGGTGACCGCCGACTCCTCGGGATCCATGCCGCGCAGGATGCCCTTGCGGTGCCGGGTGACGATGAACAGGGCGTAGTCGATGCCGACGCCGAGGCCGATCAGGGAGGCCAGCAGCGGGGCGATGTCGGGGATGTCGACGGCGTGGCTGATCAGCTGCGTGGAGAACAGGCCCATACCGACGCCGAAGACGGCGATCGCGATGGGCAGGGTCATCGCGAAGAACGAACCGAAGGCGAGGAACAGCACGACGGCCGCCGCGATGATGCCGACCATCTCGGAGAGACCCTGCGGCGGCTCCTGGACGCGCTGGATGGCCTGGCCGCCCAGCTCCACCTGGAGACCGTCCCGCTCCGCGGCCTGCGCGGTGTCGAGGACCTTCTGCACCTGCTCCTTGGGTATCTCGTTCGCCCGCTTGTTGAAGGTGAGCTGGGCGTACGCGATCGTGCCGTCCTTGCTGATCTGCGCCGACCCGCGGGCGCCGGCGTAGGGGCTGGTGACCGCGCCCACGCCGGGCAGCTTCGCGATCGTGTCGAGGGCCGGCCGGACCCGGTCCTGGACCGCCTTGTCCGTCACCGAGCCGCTGTCGACCTTCCACACCACGGTGTCCGTGTCACCGGAGGTGTTCGGGAAGGCCTTCTCCATCAGGTCGTACGCGCTCTTGGAGTCCGTGTCGGGGAGGGAGAACACGTTCGCGTAGTTCGTGCCCGCCGCCGAGGCCGAGAAGCCCAGGCCGAGGAGTGCCCCCACCCACACCAACAGGACCACCAGCCGGTGCCGATAGCACCACCGTGCCAATGCCGTCACGCTCAACAGCTCCTTGTTCGTAGATCACTTCGGTCGGTCGGTCCCCCAGGTCCTGGGCACCAGGATCGGCAGCGGGCCGCGCGCCGGGACACGGGGCGCGCATGACTCTCAAGGAACTCCAAAGCTGCGCGCCCCCGGCTGTCGGTGGCGGCACCGATACTGGGGGCATGACGGCTCCAGGCAGCACCGTGCTGATCGTGGAGGACGAGCCGAGCATCGCGGACGTCCTCGCCATCGCCCTGCGCTACCACCGGTTCGAGGTGATGACGGCCGGCACGGTCCGGGACGCCCTCGCACTGGCCGAGCGCACCCGGCCGGACGCGGCCCTGCTCGACGTGATGCTGCCGGACGGCGACGGGCGCGCCCTGGGCCGCGAGCTGCGCGCCCGGCGACCGGACCTGGCGCTCGTGTTCCTCACCGCCCGGGACGCCCCGGCGGAGATAGTCGGGGCGCTCGGCTACGGCGACGACTACATCACCAAGCCGTTCAACATCGACGAGGTCGTCGCCCGGATCGGCGCGGTACTGCGCCGCACCCGCCCGGCGGACGTCATCCAGCAGCGCCCGCCGCTGCGCTACGGCGACCTGGAGCTGGACGAGACGACGTACTCGGTGCACCGCGCCGGCCGCACGGTCGAGCTGACCCCGACCGAGTACGCGCTGCTGCGCTTCCTGGTGCGCAACGGCGGCCGGATCGTGCCGAAGGAGCAACTGCTCAGGCACGTCTGGCAGTACGAGCACATACCGTCCGAGTCGACCGTCGTGGAGACCTACATCAGCTATCTGCGGCGCAAGCTCGACGCCCTGGGAGCGCCGGTGATCACCACCCGGCGGGGTGTCGGGTACGGCCTGACATGAGCCTCGGCAAGCGCCGGCACCGGCACGGAATGCACTCGCTGCGCGGCAAGCTCACTCTGGCCAACGTCGGGCTGCTCGCCGTCGGCATCGTGGTGGCGGCCGTCGCGAGCATCATGGGCATGCGGCTGTACCTGCTCGACCAGGTGGACTCCGAGCTGCTCAAGATGCGGACGTCACTGGGGAGTTCGGGACTCACACTGCGGCAGGTCGACTCGCTGAGCGCGCTGGGCGTGATCCGCGACCGGGTCATCCCCACCGAGTCCGACCCGACACCGGACTCGATCTTCGTGGTCATCGACGCCAAGGGCGACGCGATCTCCGTCTTCGACATGAAACCGACCGAGGCCCAGCGCTCCCTCGCGGCCGCCGTGTCCGACCCGCGCGCCCTCGCCGCCGCAGCCGACCCGCACGACATCGACGTGCACGGCGCGTCCTACCGGGTGACGGCGACCCGGCTCGCCGACGGCCCCTACATCCTGCTGGCCAACTCGACCGAGCTGCTGCACCAGGGCATCGCCAAGGCGCTCAAGCTCGACTTCGCGGTCGGCTCACTGCTGCTGGCGCTGCTGTGCTGTCTGACCATGTACAGCGTGCGGCAACGGCTGCTGCCGCTGGAGGACATGGTGGAGACGTCGTCGGCGATCGCCGAGGGCGACCTGACCCGGCGGGTGCCCTCCAGCCAGCATCCGACGGAGGAGGTCGAACAGCTGCGGCTCGCCCTCAACTCCATGCTGCACCAGGTGGAGACGGCCTACCGGACCCGCGAGCACAGCGCGGCCCAGCTGCGCCGGTTCGTCGGCGACGCCTCGCACGAGCTGCGCACCCCGCTCGCCGCCATCCGCGGCTACCTCCAGCTGTACGAGAAGGGGATGCTGAGCGAGCCCGGGGAGCGGCGGCGGGCCTGGGGCCGGATGCACGGGGAAGTGGACCGGATGGGCCGCCTGGTGGACGAGCTGCTGCTGCTCGCCCGGCTCGACCAGCGGCCGGAGATCCGGTTCCGGAACGTCGACGTGAGCCGGCTGGTGCGGGACGCGGCGGAGGACCTGCGGGCGCAGCAGCCGGGGCGGCCGGTGGCCGTGGAGGCCGACGGGGCGGTACTGGTGCGGGCGGACGAGTCGGGGCTGCGGCAGGTGCTGGGGAACCTGATGGCCAACGTGCGTATCCATACGCCTTGTGACGCCGCCGTGCGGTTGGGGGTGGAGCGGGCGGACGGGGTGGTGCGGGTGTGCGTGGCCGACGAGGGGCCGGGGCTGAAGGAGGAGGACGCGGGGCGGATCTTCGACCGGTTCTTCCGGGTGGGGAGTGCGGAGGGGAGCGGGCTGGGGATGGCGATCGTCCAGGGGGTGGTGGAGGCGCATGGTGGGGAGGTTTGTGTGCGGACGGCGCCTGGAGAAGGGCTGGCGGTGACGGTGACGTTGCGGTCGGTTTGAGTTTCGGGTGCGGGTGGGTGGGGGCTGGTCGCGCCCACGCGGCGGCAGCCGCACATCGATACAGCCCCGCGCCCCTTTGGGGCGCGTTCCCTAAGCGTCGGTCAAGATCAGAGCCCAGACGGTTTTGCCGTGGGACCCTCTGCTCCACACTCCCCACGCCGCCGCGATCGTCTCCACCAGGTGCAGGCCCCGGCCCGTCTCGTCGTCCTCTCTCACGATGCGCAGGCGGGGTTCCGCGCGGCCCTCGTCCGAGACCTCAATGAGGCAGGAGCCGTCCGCCAGAGCGGTGACCGCCACCTCGAACTCCCGCTCTCGCAAGGGGCCGTGGCGGACGACGTTGGTGGCCAGTTCGGAGACGAGGAGCAGGGCGTCGTCGACCGCCGGGGTGTCCGGACCATGGCCCCAGGCGGCCAGATGGTCCCGGACCCGGTGCCGGGCCAGGCCGACGGACGCCGGGTGCCGGGGGAGCCGGAAGGCGTTGCGTCTCAGCACGTCTGCTCCTCACCCGGCGCCCACCCACGTCACGTGGTGTGCGCCGGGTGTCCGCCCGTCAGATCCAGTTCAGACTCCACAGGCGGAAGATGCCCGTGCTGTCCGTGAGGTACTGGGCTCCCCCCACGTCCTCGCTGCTGAGGACGTAGTCGGTGCGCTGCCACAGCGGGATCAGCGGGACGTCGTTCGCCACGTCCGTCTGGACGGTGCGGAAGTCCTGCTCGGCCCGGCTGCGGTCGGCGTACTGCTGGCTGTTCTGGAGGAGGTGGTCGACGGCCTTGTTGCTGTAGCCGGTGCTCATCACGGAGTCGCTGCCGACGAGGGAGGCACCGAAGGTGTCCGGGTCGGGATAGTCGGCGACCCAGCCGACCGCCCAGGCGTCCATCTTCCCCTGGGCCCACGACTTCTGGAAGTCGGTCCACTCGTATCCCTTGACGTCGACCTTGAACAGGCCGCCCGCCTCCAGCTGCTTCTTCAGCGCGGCGGCCTCCTCGGCTCCCGCGCCGTGGCCGATCCCGTAGCCGAAGGAGAAGGTGACGGGGGTGCTGACGCCGGCCTCCTCCAGGAGTGCCTTCGCCTTGGCGACGCTCTGGGTCGGGTAGGTGTCGAAGAAGGACGTGGTGTGGCCGGTGAGGCCGGTCGGGATCAGCGAGTACAGCGGCTGCACCGTGCCGTCGTACACGGTCGAGGCCAGCTCCTCGCGGTTGACCAGCCAGGCGATGGCCCGGCGGATCAGCACGTCGTGCAGGGGCGAGCTCTTGCGGGTGTTCAGGTACAGGTTGCGGGTCTCGGAGCTGTCCGCCTTCAGGACGCGCTGGTCGGGGTCGCTCGGCGAGAGCTTGGAGACCATGCCGGGCGGCAGCGTCCGGGTCGCCACGTCGATCTGCTTGGCCTTGTACGCACTGGCTAGCTTGGCCGAGTCGGCGTAGTAGCGCAGCTCGACGGGACGGCCGGTGCCGCTCAGCTCACCTTTGTAGCTGCCGTTGGGCCGCAGGGCTGCCTGCTTGTCCTTCGTGTACGACGTCAGGGTGTACGGGCCGGTGCCGTCCACCGAGTTGTCGGTGCGCAGCTTGTCCGCCGGGTACTTGTCCTTGTCGACGATCGCGCCGGCGCCGGTGGCCAGCTTGAACGGGAACGTCGCGTCCGGGGACGACAGGTGGAAGGTGACGGTCTTGCCGGAGGCGGTCACCGAGCCGAGAGTCGAGAGCAGGGAGGCCGGGCCGACATCGGAGTTGATCTTCTTGACCCGGTCGAAGGAGTACTTCACGTCCTCGGCGGTCATCGCCCGGCCGCTCGGGAAGGTGATCCCGTCGCGCACCACGCAGCGGTACGTCTGCAGGCCGGAGTCCGTGAAGTCACAGCTCTGGGCGGCGTCCGGGACCGGCTGGACACCGCCGGGCTCAAAGGTCAGCAGCGTCTGGAAGACGTTGTTGAACAACGCCCAGGAACCGGCGTCGTAGGCGCCGGCCGGGTCGAGCGAGGTGACGGCGTCGGTCGTGCCGACGGTAATTGTCTTGTTCTTGTTCTCCTGCGACGGCAACAGCTGCCAGCCGCCGATTCCCACGACCGCCAGGACGACGAGCGTCACGAGAATACGCATGCGAACAGATCGCATGGTCGGTGCCCTCCCCAGGACCAGCACGGGTCCGCTCCAGGCCCTACCCAGGCCCTCCGCATATGCCACTCCCCTAAGTGACGCGGCTCACCTAATCACAGGTGTTTCATGTGGGGGAAGAGCGATCTGACTAGATGAGGAAGAACTTACCCAGGGCATGTTTCCGCCCGATTTCACAGCTCCTCCACAGCGAGTGCCAGGCGGTTTCGGTCAGGTCTGCTTCGACGCCAGTTCGATGACCGTGATGTCCGACGGGGCACCCACCCGGGTGGGCGGACCCCAGGCGCCGGCGCCCCGGGAGACGTACAACTGGGTGCAGGCCGAGGGTGCGCGCCTCCTCGACCCACTGCTGGGCGCCGGAGAAGTGCTCGTGGTTTCCGGTCGGGACCTGACCGCCGGCGGCTTCAAACCTTCCCGTGCCCCTTCGCCGCGGTGCGCCACTGGCGCAGGAGGCATGTAGCCCTGCGAGCCTGCCAAGACCATACGAACGAGTCGCCGAACCGCACGGTCCATACCTGCGGCTGCCGCCACAACCAGCCTCAGACGGGGGCGCTCAGGCTCCGAGACGGCGGGGGCGCCGTTCGCGAGCGCCAGCCGGCAGCGGCGTGCGCAGGACGCTCCCATCCCGCCTGCCATCGACCCGGGCAGAGCCGAGCAGACGCGGCCCATGGCGTCCAGGTCGTTCGTACAGTGGCGCGCTCCACCTGGACACCATGAACCACGCCCGCTCCACGATGTGCGGGCCGACGACGGACGGGATGGAAGCTGGGAGGTTGGGGGGAGCCTTGGCCTCTTGTCTGCGGGCCGCGTTTCTCTGGATCATGCGTACGGAGCAAGCGAGACGTAGAGGGGAATCGGCGTGAAGCCGCAACGAACACAGCTGTTGCTGTGGAGCACAGTGGCCGTAGGGCTGTTGACAGCGATCTTGCTAACGCCATTGACCCTTGAGCAAGCAGCGCCGACTCACAACGATTGGGGCCGGCTGAGTGATGTCAGTCAGACATACGGTGCCCTGTCGGTTCCGCTTTCGGCCATCGCGCTCTTGGGCGTAGCCGCTTCTCTGGCCTATCAGGCCCGGCAGACGAAGATGGCCAATGAGGAGTCACGGCGGTCGTCGCATCGGGAACTGCTGATGTACACGTTGGACAACCCGGAGTTCCTTGTGTGCTGGGAGCCCGTGAGTGGCATGTCGTCGGTCGAGATGCGACGGTTGATTTTCACGAACATGATTGTCAGTAACTGGCACTCGGACTACTTGCTACAGAGGTGGAGCGATCAAGAGGCCCGGGCCACGTTGGGCTTTCATTTTCAAGGAGCAGTGGCTCGTTCGCACTGGGAGAAGACCGCGTCCAGCTGGCGCCAGGTTGTTGAAGCTTCGGGTGACGCCCGGAGGATTCACTTCGTCAAGCTCGTCGATGAGAGCTACGCAGAGGCTGAGACTGCAGGGCCTGGCGTGTCTCCTGAGGCCTACTTCACCGCTCCAGAATGAAGATCGGTTAGGCGGCACGAGCGGTCGAATCGCCGGCTCTGCAAGCAGCACTCAACAGCCAACTCCTCAACCCTCGGCCCCTAGTTGGGCATGAGGACTGCGAGCATTCTTAAGCTTGGTTTCCGGTCGGGAACTGACCGCCGACGGCTCCAAACCTTCCGGACGCCCTGCGTACCCCGCCCAGACCATACGGACGAGTCAAGGTCACGTACGGCAGATCCGTGCGACGAGGGGTGATCGCACGACACGGCGGGCGGGTCGAAACGGGCGGGCTCAGGCGCCCGGGAACTCCGTTCGACCCGCCCGTTCCAAGATCGGTTGAGTTACGGCTTCCGAGGGGCCGGTGAGCCGCGGGTCATCGGAGGGTCCGGGTGAACTGGTATGCGCTCTGGGAGGTGCCACTGCAGCTGTCCGAGAGCTGTCCGTTGGTCGCGCAGGCCTTGTCCCGGCCCAATGACCAGAAGGAGAGCTCCTGGATGCCTTTGGAGGCTGCGAAGTTGGCGAGCGTGGACGCGTTGGCGGTGCTGAACACCTCCGACTGGGTGTCGTTGACCCCGATCATCGGAGTGTTTCCTTCCATGGCCCACAGCTGTGCGGAGGTCTTGGTCGTCCAGATCTTGCCGAGTTGGGTGTGCAGAGCAGTTGCCGCATCGGTTGCGGCCTTGCCCATGTCCATGGCCGATCCGTAGTCCATCGTCATGATGTTGACGAGGTTCACGGTCAGCGCGTTGCTCTTCGCGTTGTTGAGCAGCGAGATGGCGTTCTGCTCCAGGCCGGTGGGATTGACGGGGAGCGTGTATTGGACGTCGAGACGGCGTCCCGCTGCTGCGTAGTCGCTCTGCAACTGCGCGAGAGCCTTGTTCCGCCGGTCGTTGGCAGCGGTGTTGTCGAGTGTCGAGCCTTCGATGTCGAGGTCGATGCGGGTGAGGTTGAGGCTGTCCACCACCCGCTTGTACTGGGCTTTGAGAGAGGAGACCGAGGTACAGGCAGCACCCAGTTCCGTCCCTGAAGCACCTCCGAAGGAGACGATGACGTCTCCGCCTGCCGCGCGCAGCGAGTTGACGGCGGAGGTCCAGGAGGCGTCGGTGATGGACGTGTCGCCATTGAAGGTTGCGTTGCACCCGCTCCCGGCGATGACGAACGCCAAGGTGAAGTACTTCTGCCCCGTGGCGTTGCGGGCGTTGGTGAGAGCCGACGGGGAGTTCCAAGTTTCCGCGTAAGGCGCCGAGTACCGGGCAGGGAAGCCCGGGCCCGGGTTGGCTGCGGCCGGGGCGGCAGACGCCGGGGCGGCCAGGACAGCGACCGTAGTGCTGACCGTGGCGGCAACGCCCAGCACGTATCTGCTGATTCGACGCATGGGTCCTCCAGATGCAGCGCGGCACAAGCCGACGAGAGAGATCACGTATCTGAACATTTTCTGTTCACGTGAACAGTGGCGAGCGTCATTACGGTAAGGCCTAGACCAATGCCGTCGTCAAGCCTGCCGTGTAAATTTCCGTGGCCGATCGACCCGGCAACGAGCGCCGACCGCCGCCTCGTTGAGGTGTCGGGCTGGTGGTGGGCAGTGTCAGGGCCCGGCTGTCGCGTCGAGTGGGCGCCGGCTTCCCCCGGCTCCGGCGGGGTGGTGCCGGCCAGTGGAGGGCGAGGCGGAGGATGCGGCGGCTTCACACCGAGGTCCCAGACCAGTCGGCGGTACCTGTCGTGGTCGTAGCCACGGTCACCGAACACCACGTTCGGGGGGCGCCGAGGCTGACCGTGCTTGCCCCGCACCGGCGGCACGGCTTCGAGTAGCGGGCTGAGCCGGGTGACGTCGTTTCGGTTGCCGCCGGTCAGGGTGGGGGCGAGCGGGATGCCGGTGGCCTCGGTGATCAGCTGATGCCTGCTGCCCGTCCTGCCCCGGTCGACAGGGCTTCGTCCTGCACAGCACAGCACAGCACAGTCAACTCCACAGCCCCGAACTGTACTTGGGCATGAGGCCTGCGAGTATTCTCAAGCTCGGTTTCCGGTCGGGTAGGTGCGCCCGTTCGACGGAGTGATCCACCAACGATCCGGGCCGTTCGCGGCGTTGCTGCGGCAGATCACAGCACAGAACGTGATCGCCACCGAGTAGGCCCGCGTTCGCAGCGCGGGTCGGGAAGGCACGCCTGTGCTCAGCATAGTCACCGCCGACGGTTCCACCCAGTGTGACTCCTTGATCGACGAGATCGTCCGCGAGGGCGCCAACCGCATGCCGACCGCCGTTTCGGAGGCGGAAGTCAACCAATCCCTGGTCCGCTCGGATGCCCGGTTCAAGAACAGCGTCCTGGTCGAGCGAGAGGGTGCAGCCGCGTGAGTGAGATCCCCGGCCCCGGCAGCCGTGCAAGCAGCGTAGAACTGCAGATTGCCCGGGTCATCGTCGCATCCCTCGAACAGGCCACTGTCAATGTGCGCTGCCTGCGGGGACCGGTCCGCCGCGGTGCCCGCTTCAACCGGCTCAGCGGTTCAGCCCAGGCGATCGACCTGACGCTGACGCAGGCCGTCGTCTACAGACGTCGGGTGACAGCACTCGACACCGGCCTCACCGCCTTCGTGACACTCCGAGGAAAGGGCGTTCAGCATCTGAAGACGGGAACCTTGGCCTCCGGGTGGCAGGTCATCGAAGGCGCCAACCCGCTACCCTGACGCAACGATCCACAGGAATTGACGATTACTCCGACGCACCGTCGGCCTGACCGCGTCGTCGAGACTCCGCCGACCTTCGTGTGCGGCCGTCGGTTCGATGAGACTTGCTGGAGTACTAGGAGGTACGTAGCCTGCGAGCCTGCCGAAACTCGGACTCCGGGACGGCGGGGCGCCGTTCGCGAGTACCGGCGAGCAGGCGGCGGCGAACCTGATGCGCAGGGGATCGCCTACCACCGCGCTGTCAGCGCGTCATGGTCACCAGTCCGAGGATCACCAACCCGACTCCCATGAATCCGAACTGCACTCTCATGCGTTCGAGGCTCTTCCAGGGCGTCCCCCATCGCGTCCTGTAACGCGGCGAAAAGGTCACGTCTGCCCAGTCCCACACCCAGACGTCCACGCCGCGACAACCACAGGCCACCACGATGAAAACGCCGCCCACGATCAATGCGAGCACCCCGAGAAGCACGCCGTTCCTCCCCCTGCCCCGCCTCATGACCAGCGTCACCGTCGCGGCATTTTCGCAGGAGGCGCCGAAGACAACGGGGGCGGTCCCCCGCATGGCCGAGAGAGTGACCGTGCTTGCAGAGCCGAGCAGACACGGCCGACAGCAGACGGGATGGGTGCTGGGGTGAGTGGCGGGTCAAGGAGGAAAGCGGGTGCGGCCTGACACGGGCCTGTGCCGCCGGACCTTCAAGTCTGTGTCCGGCACGGGACGCTGTTCCAGCTATGGCCGGCGCTCCGTGGCTTGGCCCGATGATGGAAGCTCCGCCGCCCGGAGGGCGCGTGGATCAGCTGCTGACTACGAGGGAGGGGCGTAGGGGTTCCCGTCGGGCGCCGGTTGGCCACGCCACCACGCCCCCGGCGGCGGGACAGGAGCCCAGTCCGGGCCGCGGTGATCCAGCCACCATCTACCGATGGTGTGGAACTTCTCCTCGAAGCTGCGGTCCCAGCTGAGGAACCCGGTGATCGGCGCCCGCAGGCGAGTACAGCGGCCGCCCGCTTCGTAGATCACGACGGTCCGGCTTCCGAGGAGTGACTCGATCTGGATGGCTTGGACGTTCGACCACGGGACGGTCCTGCGGCGGAGGTTGTGCACGATGGCCGCCGACGGCGTGAGAGTGACCCCGAGGCGCCGCGAAGTGACCAGCACCACGGGCAACAGGACACCCCACATGAGCAACGAGGCAATTACAGGACCAAACGGTCCGTCGTCCAGCCAGAACAAGACCTGGACAGCCGTGATGATGATGGCGGGCGCCACGGACGGCAGACTTTGGAGAGGCGTCAACCGGTAACGGATGCGCTCCGACGGCATGGTCTCGACCTGCGACTGCTCCATCGAACCCCACCCCTCACGCAGCGCAGCCGGCGCTCTGGAGAACTCGCCTGATCACTTGCCGGGCCGTGGATCTTGAAACTGACGAACCCGCCTCCCCGCAGGGACAGGACCAGCCACAGGAAGCCCGGCCGGGCGAGGGTGCGCTGGAGGGTGAACGGCGCGTGGCCCACCTCCGCGAACAGGGCCGTCACCACGGCCAGGGCGAGGAACCCCAAGACGATGATCACCCTGCCGTGCCTCTGCCTCTGCCGTTGCTATGACGTGTGACGCAGTGCGCGTACGCCGCGCAACCCGATGACCCCGATGACCGTCCCCAATACGAAGGACACGACGGCCAGCGTCAGGTGGACCCAGAAGTACGCCGTGGGACGGCCGTCGTCGAAGGCGAGTCCGCTGCCGTCCTTGACGAGGTTCTTGACGAAAGTGATCCAGATGAACCAGCTCCACACCCCGAACACGAGCAGGAACCAGGAGACCGGACGGCTGAGCTTCATGGGTTCAGTATCTCCGGCCGCTGTCCGGTTCCGGCTCCGGGGTGGGGTCGGTGATGGGACTTCGGTCTCCGGGACAGGTACGTTCTCGTCCGTGTCCGCTCCGAAGCCGAAGGCCAGCCGTGTGCTGCTGGTCACCTCCGCCGCCCTGATGTCCCTGTCGCTCACCACGCCGGCCGCGCTCGCCGCGCCGACCCCCTCGACGACTCCGTCGGCCACTCCCCCGGCGGACATGTCGACGGTGGGCGGTACCCGGCTGGGGCAGCCCGGTACCCAGGTGAACCTGGCCGCCGGGGTGCCGGTGCTGCCGAAGGACATCACAGGGCGTTCCTGGATCGTCTCCGACGCCGAGTCGGGCGAGGTGCTCGCCGCGCACAACGCGCACTGGCGGCTGCCTCCGGCGAGCACCCTGAAGATGCTGTTCGCGGACACCGTGCTGCCCCGGTTCCCGAGGTCCACCCCGCACAAGGTGGTGCCGACCGACCTCGCGGGCATCGGCGCCGGTTCCAGCATGGTCGGGATAAAGGAGGGCCAGACCTACACGGTCCACGACCTCTGGCTCGGCGTGTTCCTGCGCTCCGGCAACGATGCCGTGCATGTGCTGTCCGCGATGAACGGCGGGGTCGAGCAGACCGTCCGGGACATGCAGGACCACGCCGACGGGTTGCAGGCGCTGGACACCCATGTGGTGACGCCGGACGGGTACGACCAGCCGGGGCAGGTGTCGTCGGCGTACGACCTGTCGCTGTTCGCGCGTTCCGGACTGCAGAAGAAGGACTTCCGGGAGTACTGCTCGACCGTGCGGGCCAGTTTCCCGGGCGACACGACGAAGAACGCGAAGGGCAAGTCGGTCCGCGGATCCTTCGAGATCCAGAACACCAACCGGCTGTTGAGCGGTGACACCGACGTCCCCGTGTACCAGGGCATCGCGGGGGTGAAGAACGGCAACACCACCAACGCGGGCGCCACCTTCACCGGGGTCGCCGAGCGCGACGGCAGGGTGCTGCTGGTCACCGTGATGAACCCGGAGAAGAAGGAGCACAACGAGGTCTACAAGGAGACCGCCAAGCTGTTCGACTGGGGTTTCCAGGCGGCCGGCAAGGTGACTCCGGTGGGTGAGCTGGTGCCGCCCAAGGGGGCCGTGGGTTCCAGTGCCGATCCGCAGGCCTCCGCCGTCGGGAAGGACGGCGGCGCGAGCTCGAAGCCCGTGGCCGCCGCCTCCGCCGAGGGTTCCGGCGGGATCGGGGTCGCGCTGGCGATCGCGGGCGGGGCGCTGGTGCTGCTGCTGGGCGCGGCGTTCCTGGTCAACCGCCGTTGGCCGCTGCCGGATCTGGTGCGCCGACGGACTCGTCCCTGAACTCGGTGCTGCTCTCCTCCGCCGTCCAGGCGGCGCAGTACAGGACGATCCTGGCCGTGAAGTTGATCCACAGCAGCAGGGCCACCGGGACGCCGAACGCGCCGTACATGCTCTTTCCGGCGACGCCCTGGATGTAGCCGCTGAGCAGGAGCTTGAGGAGTTCGAAGCCGACGGCGCCGATCAGGGCCGCGACCAGCAGGCGGCGGCGCGGTGGTTCGACGCCGGGCAGCAGGGTCAGGACGTAGAGCAGGAGCAGGAAGTCGGCCGTCACGGCGACGACGAACGCGGCGGTACGGAGCAGGAGGCTGCCCCAGCTGTGTTCGGCTATGCCGAGCTGCCCGGCGGCCCAGCCGACCGCCGCCGAGGCGATGGTGGACACGGCGAGCGTGACGAGCACCGCGCCGCCGAAGCCGATCAGGATGACGCCGTCCTTGGCCTTGGCCAGGATCGGGTTCTGGTCCCTGTCGGGCAGCTGCCACACCGCGCGCAGGCAGTCCCGCATCTGGCCGACCCAGTTGATGCCGGTGAACAGCAGGACGGCACCGGCGATCAGGCCGACCGTGCCGGCGTTCTGGACCAGGGAGTGGATGTCCAGCTGGTCGGAGATGCCGGGCACCTGGTCGGCGATCTTGTTCTGGAGTTCCTGCTGCCGGGACTCGCTGAGCGTGGCGGCCCCGATCGCGGCGCCCACGGTCAGCAGCGGGAAGATCGAGATGAAGCTGATGAAGGTCATGGCGGCGGCCAGCCGTGACCACTTCACCCGGTCGAGCCGCTCGTACGACCGCCACACGTGGGTGGTCATGAGCCAGCCCACGAAGGGGCCGACGACGGGGAGTCTTCTCAGCCAGTCCATGATCCGACTCTGCCCTCTCCGCGGAACACCAATGTGCGGGTACCCCAGAAGCGCAGGATCGTGGCCAGCGCCATGCCGACGACCGCGCCGGACACGGTGTCGGCGCGCTGTGAGGTGAGGCCGAGACCGTAGTGGCTGACGGCGAGGCAGAGCAACTGGACCAGGGCGCCGGCGAGGTTCACGGCGACGAAGACGGCGTAGGGGCGCATCCCGGTCGCCCGCGCGTGACGGTAGGTGCCGCAGGCGTTGCCGAGGTAGGCGACCGTGCAGCCCGCCACGAAGGACAGGGACTTGGCGGTGAGCGGGTCGAGGGCGGCCGGGCCGCGCAGCCAGCTGAAGAGGCCGAGGTCGGCGGCGTAGGCGAGCAGGCCGACGGTCGCGAAGCCGATCAGCTCGCGCGGGTGCGCGGTCACCAGTGGGCCACGGCGAGGCCGTACATCGCCAGCCAGGCCAGGCCGATCAGGGCGAGGGCGCGGTCGCGCAGGACGACGTCCTCGGGTTCGCCGGCGGTGCCCCGGTCGGCGAAGACGGCGTACCGCAGGATCGCCAGGATGAAGGCGACCATGGACAGCTGGCGCCAGGGCAGCAGGCCGGCGGCGGGCCCGCGGTGGCCTTCCAGGGCCCACAGGCAGTAGGCGAGGACGGCGACTCCGGCGGCCAGCTGCCAGACGAAGCGGAGGTAGCCGGTGGTGTACTCGGTGAGCAGCGCTCGGGTGGCGCCCGCCTTCCCGGCCATCTGCACGGCCTCGGAGTAGCGCTTGGCCGACACCATGAAGAGCGCGCCGAAGCCGGTGGTGATCAGGAACCAGCGGGACAGCGGGATACCGAGGGCGACCCCGCCGATCATCGCCCGCATCAGGAAGCCGGTGGTGACGACGACGAGGTCGACGACGAGGACGTGCTTCAGGGCGACGCAGTACGCCAGTTGCATGCCCAGGTAGGCGGTCAGCAGGACGGGGACCAGGGGCGGGGTCAGCCGGACCGCGAGCAGGGGGCCCAGGACCGTGAGGACGCCGCCCACGGCGTAGGCGACGGGGACCGGGACCTGCCCGGCGGCGACCGGGCGGCGGCACTTGACGGGGTGGGCGCGGTCGGCCTCGGCGTCCCGGGCGTCGTTGATCAGGTAGACGGCGGCCGCGCAGGCCGTGAAGAGGGCGAAGGTGAGGGTGAGGCGGGCGAGGGCGGGCCCGGAGAACAGCCGGCCGGCGGCGGCCGGGGCGGCGATGACGAGGGTGTTCTTGACCCACTGCTTGGGGCGGGTGGTCTTCAGCAGGCCGCGGAGGACGCCGGGGACGGTGACGGGGGCCCGGGGTGGCGCGGGCGGCCGGGCGGAGCGGGCGCGCTGCTCGTGCAGAGTCGTTTCAGCAGCGCCCTCGGCCAGCCCCTTCGCCAGCGTCGATTCGGCAACGCCCTCCGCCGCGGCGTGCGCGGTCTCAGTCACGCCCGCCTCCGCTCATCCAGCGCGCCCCGGCACGGGCCGTGAGCGCCCCCAGGGCCGCGCCCGCCGCCACGTCCGTCGGGAAGTGCACGCCGACGACCAGCCGGGACAGGCACATGGCGGTGGCGAGGGGCCCGAGGGCGGGCACGCCGAGCGCCCCGAAGGCGACGGCGGCGGCCGTGGCGGAGGTGGCGTGCGAGCTGGGGAAGGAGTGCCCGCCCGCGGTGCGCATCCGGGGCCGGACATGTGCGGGGCGCGCCCGGCGCACGACCCGTTTGACGCCCATGCTGCCGAGGTGCGCACCGGCCACGAGCACTGTGCCGCGCAACCAGGCGCCGCGCCGCGCGCCGTCCACGGCGGCCCCGGCGAGGCCCGCCGCGAGCCAGAGCGCGCCGTGCTCACCGGCGAGGGAGAGACCGCGCGCGGCCGACGCGACGCGTGGATCGGCGCCGCAGGCGTGCAGTGCGGAGAGGATCCGGTGGTCCATGTCGTCCATTGGACTCACTGTTCACCCTCGCCCCACCAAAGTTACGACCATATTGAGCGACATTCCGATAATCACCCATTTCGAGGAGTCGGGTGATCTTCCTTAACCAATCCCCTATAGCTCCCATAACACCCATACGGCAGCGATACGGTCGTCCCCATGCCTGGAAAGCCTGAAGGCCCCGCAGGTCCCGCCGCGCCCGAGACGACCGTCCCCGTCACCGGCTGGGGCCGCACCGCCCCCACCGCCGCCCGCCTGATCCGCCCCCGGACCTACCAGGAGGCGGCGAACGCGATCCGGACCTGCGGGGCGCGCGGCGGTATCGCGCGGGGCCTCGGGCGGGCCTACGGCGACGCGGCGCAGAACGCCGGCGGTGCCGTGCTCGACATGACGGGCCTCGACCGCATCCACGCCATCGACGCGGACGGCGGCACCGTGCTGTGCGACGCCGGGGTCTCGTTGCACCGCCTGATGGAGGTGCTGCTGCCGCTCGGCTGGTTCGTCCCGGTGACCCCGGGGACCCGCCAGGTGACGGTGGGCGGCGCGATCGGCGCCGACATCCACGGCAAGAACCACCATGTCTCGGGATCGTTCTCCCGTCACGTGCTGTCCTTCGAACTCCTCACCGCCGACGGCCAGGTCCGCACGGTGAGCCGCGGCACCCCGCTGTTCGACGCGACGGCCGGCGGCATGGGTCTGACCGGAGTGATCCTCACGGCGACCGTCCGCCTCCTCCCCGTCGAGACGTCGTACATGTCCGTCGACACCGAACGCGCCACCGACCTCGACGACCTGATGGCCCGGCTGACCGCCGCCGACCACCGCTACCGCTACTCGGTCGCCTGGATCGACCTGCTCGCGCGCGGGGCGGCGACCGGGCGCGCGGTGCTCACCCGCGGCGACCACGCGCCCCGGGAAGCACTCGGCAAGGGCACCCGCGCCGGGCGCGCCCCCCTCGCCTTCCGCCCCCGCAGCCTCCCACCCGCCCCCGCCCACGTCCCCGACGGCCTCCTGGGCCGCACCACCGTCGGCCTCTTCAACGAGCTCTGGTACCGCAAGGCCCCCCGCGCCCGCGTCGGCCAACTCCAGCCCATCTCCGCGTTCTTCCACCCCCTGGACGGCGTCCCGCACTGGAACCGCGTCTACGGCCGGGCCGGCTTCGTCCAGTACCAGTTCGCCGTCGGACACGGCCAGGAGGCCGCCCTGCGCCGGATCGTGGCCCGCATCTCCGAACGCCGCTGCCCGTCCTTCCTCGCCGTCCTCAAACGCTTCGGCGAAGCCGACCCCGGCTGGCTCTCCTTCCCCGTGCCCGGCTGGACCCTCGCCCTCGACATCCCCGCCGCGCTGCCCGGCCTCTCCGCCTTCCTCGACGAACTGGACGAGGAGGTCGCGGGCGCCGGCGGCCGCGTCTACCTCGCCAAGGACGCCCGGCTCCGCCCCGAGCTGCTCACCGCGATGTACCCCCGCCTCGACGAATTCCGTTCCCTGCGCGCCGAGTTGGACCCGCGCGGGGTCTTCGTCTCCGACCTGTCCCGCCGCCTCGGTCTCTAGCCCCAGGAGTTGCAGTGAAGGACGCCTTCGGAATGCCCCAGTCCCTGCTCGTCCTCGGCGGTACGTCGGAGATCGCGCTGGCCACCGCGCGCCGGCTGATCGCCCGCCGCACCCGCACGGTCTGGCTGGCGGGCCGCCCCTCCCCCGCACTCGAACAGGCCGCCGAGCAGCTGCGCGCCCTCGGCCCCGACGTGCACACCGTCCCCTTCGACGCGCTGGACCCCGAGTCCCACGAGGCGGCCCTCGGCAAGGTCTTCGCCAACGGCGACGTCGACCTGGTCCTGCTCGCCTTCGGCATCCTCGGCGACCAGGCGACCGACGAACGCGAGCCGGTGAACGCCGTGCGCGTCGCCCAGACCAACTACACCGGCGCCGTCTCGGCGGGCCTGGTCAGCGCACGGGCCCTGCAGACCCAGGGCCACGGCTCCCTGGTGGTCCTCTCCTCGGTCGCCGGGGAACGGGCCCGCCGCTCCAACTTCATCTACGGCTCCAGCAAGGCGGGCCTGGACGCGTTCACCCAGGGCCTGGGCGACGCCCTGCACGGCACGGGCGTGCACGTCATGGTCGTACGGCCGGGGTTCGTGCGGTCGAAGATGACAAAGGGGCTGGAAGAAGCGCCCCTCGCCACCACCCCGGAAGCGGTGGCGACGGCGATCGAGATCGGCCTGCGCAGGCGCTCGGAGGTGGTGTGGGTGCCGGGGGCGTTGAGGGTGGTGATGTCGGCGCTACGGCACGCGCCGCGGTCGGTCTTCCGACGGCTTCCGATTTGACACCGGCCCACTGAGACGCGCCCCTTCAGGGGCGCGGGGAACTGCGCGACCAGCCCCCACGCACCCGCGGACTACCGACTGGCGATGGACCCTCGCTCCACATGCCCCACCTGAGGCGGAACAACAGAGCCCCCGAAGACGTAGTCACGCAGCTTCCGCCACACCCCGTCCGCCCCCTGCTCGTACAACGCGAACCCCCTACACGGCCACTCGGCCTGGAAGTCCGCCAGCTCGGCGAACGCCCGGTCCATCGCGGCCTCGTCGATCCCATGAGCGACCGTCACATGCGGGTGGTACGGGAACTGCAGCTCCCTGGCGAGCGGCCCCGCCTCGTCCCGGACCCGCTCCTGCAGCCAGGCGCAGTCGTCCGCGCCCTGGACCACCCGGACGTACACCACCGGCGACAGCGGCCGGAACGTACCCGTACCGCAGAGCCGCATCGGGAACGGCCGGCCGGCCGCGGCGACCTCGCTCAGGTGGGCTTCCACAGCGGCCAGCGACCCTTCGGCGATCTCCGCCGGAGGCAACAGCGTGACGTGTGTGGGGATGCCGTGGGCCGCGGCGTCGCCGAAGCCCGCGCGCCGCTCCTGGAGCAGGCTGCCATGCGGCTCCGGGACCGCGATCGACACGCCGATCGTTACGGTCCCCACGTCATCTCCCGTCGGTCGTGGTGGGCGGACGCATGTCGGGTTCGTACCCGGCCGTCCGGCTATCGACTGTACGGCCACGGCCGCCTCCCGGGCAGCCGTGGCCGAAGTGATGTGCAGCGCTTCGCTTCGCTCAGTGCTTGGCGGGCAGGAAACCGACCCTGTCGTAGGCCTGGGCCAGGGTCTCGGCCGCGACGGCACGGGCCTTCTCCGCGCCCTTGGCCAGGATCGAGTCGAGGGTCTCCGAGTCGTCCAGGTACTGCTGGGTGCGCTCCCGGAACGGGGTGACGAACTCGACCATGATGTCGGCGAGGTCGGTCTTGAGGGCGCCGTACATCTTGCCCTCGTACTCCTGCTCCAGCTCGGCGATCGACTTGCCGGTGAGGGTGGAGTGGATGGTGAGGAGGTTGGAGACGCCCGGCTTGTTCTCGGCGTCGTAGCGGATCACGGTCTCCGTGTCGGTGACCGCGCTCTTGACCTTCTTCGCGGTCGCCTTCGGGTCGTCGAGGAGGTTGATGAGGCCCTTCGGCGTGGACGCCGACTTGCTCATCTTGATCGACGGGTCCTGGAGGTCGTAGATCTTCGCCGTCTCCTTGAGGATGTACGGCTTCGGGATGGTGAAGGTCGCGCCGAACCGGCCGTTGAAACGCTCGGCGAGGTCGCGGGTGAGCTCGACGTGCTGGCGCTGGTCCTCGCCGACGGGGACCTCGTTGGCCTGGTAGAGCAGGATGTCGGCGACCTGGAGGATCGGGTACGTGAACAGGCCGACGCTCGCGCGGTCCGTGCCCTGCTTGGCGGCCTTGTCCTTGAACTGGGTCATCCGGCTGGCCTCGCCGAAGCCGGTGAGGCAGTTCATGACCCAGGCGAGCTGGGCGTGCTCGGGGACGTGGCTCTGCACGAAGAGGGTGCAGCGGTCCGGGTCCAGGCCGGCCGCGAGCAGCTGGGCGGCGGCGAGGCGGGTGTTGGCGCGCAGGTCGGCGGGGTCCTGCGGGACCGTGATCGCGTGCAGGTCCACGACCATGTAGAAGGCGTCGTGGGACTCCTGGAGGGCTACCCACTGGCGGACGGCGCCGAGGTAGTTGCCCAGGTGGAACGAGCCGGCGGTGGGCTGGATGCCGGAGAGCACGCGGGGTCGGTCAGAGGCCATGTTCACCATTCTCTCAGAGGAGGAGGGCGGGAATGGCCCGGCGGTGGGGGGTGGTTTCGGAGCGCGGGGGACTGCGGGTCGCATGTGGTTGCTCGCGCAGTTCCCCGCGCCCCTGACGGGGCGCTGCCCCTTACGGCGTCGATCAGCCGAGGTCGATCTCCGGGTACAGCGGGAACCCGGCCACCAGGTCCGTCGCGCGCTGGGCGATCTCCGTCGACACCTTCTCGTCCAGGACGTGCGAGGCCTTGCTCGGCGCGCCCGACTTCGTCGTGCCCGGTTCGGTCGCCGTCAGGACGCGGTCGATCAGGCCCGCGACCTCGTCCATCTCGGCGGTGCCCAGGCCGCGCGTGGTGAGCGCCGGGGTGCCGATGCGGATGCCGGAGGTGTACCAGGCACCGTTCGGGTCGGCGGGGATCGCGTTGCGGTTGGTGACGATGCCGGAGTCGAGCAGGGCCGTCTCGGCCTGGCGGCCGGTGAGGCCGTACGACGTCTCGACGTCGATCAGGTTGAGGTGGTTGTCCGTGCCGCCGGTGACCAGCGTGGCGCCCCGGCGCAGCAGGCCCTCGGCCAGCGCGCGCGAGTTGTCGACGATGCGCTGGGCGTAGTCCTGGAAGGCGGGCTGCCGGGCCTCGGCGAGGGCTACGGCCTTGGCGGCCATGACGTGCGGGAGCGGGCCGCCGAGGACCATCGGGCAGCCGCGGTCGACCTGGTCCTTGAGGGAGTCGTCGCACAGGACCATGCCGCCGCGCGGGCCGCGCAGCGACTTGTGGGTGGTCGTGGTCACGATCTGGGCGTGCGGGACCGGGTCGAAGTCGCCGGTCAGGACCTTGCCGGCGACCAGACCGGCGAAGTGCGCCATGTCGACCATGAGGGTCGCGCCGACCTCGTCGGCGATCTCCCGCATGATCCGGAAGTTCACCAGACGGGGGTACGCGGAGTAGCCGGCGACGATGATCAGCGGCTTGAAGTCGCGGGCCTGGGCGCGCAGCGCGTCGTAGTCGATCAGGCCGGTGGCCGGGTCGGTGCCGTAGGAGCGCTGGTCGAACATCTTGCCGGAGATGTTGGGGCGGAAGCCGTGGGTGAGGTGGCCGCCGGCGTCCAGGGACATGCCGAGCATCCGCTGGTTGCCGAAGGCCTGGCGCAGCTCGGCCCAGTCGGCCTCGGAGAGGTCGTTGACCTGGCGGGCGCCGGTCTTCGCCAGGAAGGGGACCTCGACGCGGTCGGCGAGGACGGCCCAGAAGGCGACCAGGTTGGCGTCGATGCCGGAGTGCGGCTGGACGTAGGCGTGCCGCGCGCCGAACAGCTCGCGGGCGTGCTCGGCGGCGAGCGCCTCTACCGTGTCCACGTTGCGGCAGCCGGCGTAGAAGCGGCGGCCGACGGTGCCCTCGGCGTACTTGTCGCTGAACCAGTTGCCCATCGCGAGCAGGGTCGCCGGCGAGGCGTAGTTCTCGGAGGCGATCAGCTTGAGCATCTCGCGCTGGTCGGCGACCTCCTGGCCGATGGCGTCCGCGACGCGCGGCTCGACCGCGCGGATGACGTCGAGGGCGGCGCGGTAGGCCTTGGACTCGGTGGACAGGGGCGCAGACGGGTCAGACATTCGGGACCTCCGGACATGGCGTTCGGCATTCACGGTTCGGCCCAGGCGCACGGCACTCGGTCACGACGCGGGCCGCTCCCCGATGGTCGGTCCCATCCCAGCGCGCCAGTCACGGCCCGCGGATCACATTACCGGGCACGCCGGGCCCAAGGGCCGTGGCGTCCACCAGTCGGGCAGGGGCAGAGGGTAGGAAAGGGGACAGTCCGACCGCGTTCCCTGGAGTCGCCGTGACCACTACGGAAGCCCTCATCGCCGCCGCCGACGCGCACAGCGCGCACAACTACCACCCGCTGCCGGTGGTGATCGCGACGGCCGACGGCGCCTGGATGACGGACGTCGAGGGACGCCGGTACCTGGACTTCCTGGCCGGCTACTCGGCGCTGAACTTCGGGCACGGCCACCCCCGCCTGGTCGCGGCGGCGAAGGCGCAGCTGGAGCGGGTGACGCTGACGTCCCGGGCCTTCCACCACGACCGGTTCGCCGCGTTCTGCACCCAGCTGGCCGAGCTGTGCGGGATGGAGATGGTGCTGCCGATGAACACGGGGGTGGAGGCCGTGGAGACGGCGGTGAAGACCGCCCGGAAGTGGGGGTACCGGGTCAAGGGCGTCCCCGCGGAGATGGCGAAGGTCGTGGTGGCGGGCGGGAACTTCCACGGGCGTACGACGACCGTGATCAGCTTCTCCACGGATCCGGAGGCGCGGGCGGACTTCGGGCCGTACACGCCCGGCTTCGAGATCGTGCCGTACGGGGACCTGACCGCCATGCGGGCCGCGGTGACCGAGAACACCGTCGCGGTGCTGCTGGAGCCGATCCAGGGCGAGTCGGGGGTCATCGTGCCCCCGGAGGGCTATCTGGCCGGGGTGCGGGAGCTGACCCGGGAGCGGAACGTGCTGTTCGTCGCCGACGAGATCCAGTCGGGGCTGGGTCGGACCGGGCGGACGTTCGCGTGCGAGCACGAGGGGGTCGTACCGGATGTGTACGTGCTCGGGAAGGCGCTCGGGGGCGGGGTGCTGCCGGTGTCGGCGGTGGTGGCGAGCGCGGACGTGCTCGGGGTGTTCCGGCCCGGGGAGCACGGGTCGACCTTCGGGGGGAATCCGCTGGCCTGTGCGGTGGCACTGGAGGTGATCGCGATGCTGCGGACCGGGGAGTTCCAGGAGCGGGCGGCCGAGCTGGGGGAGCTGCTGCACCGGCGGCTGGCGGAGATCGCGGGCAGCGGGCGGGTGACGGCCGTGCGGGGGCGGGGGCTGTGGGCCGGGGTGGATGTCGATCCGGGGGTGGGATCGGGGCGGGCGGTCTCGGAACGGTTGCTGGAGCGGGGGGTACTGGTGAAGGACACGCACGGGGCGACGGTGCGGATCGCTCCGCCGCTGGTGGTCGAGGAGGAGGATCTGGAGTGGGGGGTGGAGCAGCTGTGGGGGGTGCTGAGCGCGTAGGGGGGCGGACCGGTGCGTACTCGGCTGCGGGCCGGTGGGGGCTTGTCGCGCAGTTCCCCGCGCCCCTAAGTCGGCAGAATCACGTGCGGCAGGAAGCGGGCGTAGTCGTCCGTCACCAGGCCCTCCGACTCACGTAGGCCGAGGCCCGCCGCCTCCTCCCCCACCACCCAGGCGCCCAGCACCACACGGTTGCCGTCGAAGTCGGGGAGCGGGGCCAACTCCTGGTAGCAGCAGGGCTCTTCGCGTGTGCCTGACGGCATTACTTCGTTGACGACGGGCTCCGCGCCCGGTGCATGCACCTGCACGCCCGCGCCCTCCCGCCCCAGCAGCGGCTTGCTGACGTACCCGCGTCCGGTCGCGAGCTCTCTCGGTCCGTCGACGTACGCCGGGAGCAGGTTCGGGTGGCCGGGGTACAGCTCCCAGAGGATCGCCAGCAGGGCCTTGTTGCTGAGCAGCATCTTCCAGGCCGGCTCGATCCACATCGTGGCGCCCGTGCCGCCGCCGTTGTCCAGGGTGTCGAGGACGTGGCCGGCGAAGGGGTCGGTGGTGAGCCACTCCCAGGGGTAGAGCTTGAAGCAGCTGCGGATGAAGCGGAGC
The DNA here is from genome assembly GCF_042720695.1 of Streptomyces sp. NPDC058457. NCBI lineage: Bacteria > Bacillati > Actinomycetota > Actinomycetes > Kitasatosporales > Streptomycetaceae > Streptomyces > Streptomyces sp. NPDC058457. Next base: position 97,674 of record NZ_JBHXLU010000009.1, read on the forward strand.
CGGTTGTCGACGAAGCGGCCGGAGAGGGTGTCCCAGCCGATCTCCTCCATGGAGATCCAGTCGGTGGTGAGGCCCGCCTGTTCCGCCGTCTCCTTGAGGTAGGCGACCGTCATCAGGTCCTCGCCGAGTTCGTCGGCGCAGGAGTGGGCGAAGTGGAGCGGGGCGCCGGGCGGCAGGAGGCGGGCCTGCCTCCGCCAGCCGGCGACCAGGCGTTCGTGCAGGCTGTTCCACTGGTCGGCGCCCGGGAAGCGGTCCGCCATCCAGAACCACTGCGCCGACGCGGCCTCCACCAGGGAGGTGGGGGTGTCGGCGTTGTACTCCAGGAGCTTCGCCGGGCCCCTGCCGTCGTAGCGGAGGTCGAAGCGGCCGTAGAGGGAGGGGAGTTCGGTGCGGCGGTGCCAGGACTCGGTCACGGCGGCGGCCACCCGGGGGTCGGTGACACCGAGTTCGGCGAAACGATCCTTCGCCACGATGTGGTCGGCCGCCACGAGGCACATGGCGTGCAGTTCCTCGACGGCCTCCTCCAGCGTCTCCACCTCGTCGAGGGTGAAGACGTAGTAGGCGCTCTCGTCCCAGTAGGGGCGCAGCTCGCCGTCGGGGTGGCGGGTGAGGGGGTAGATCAGCCCCTGCTCCTCGACGGTCCTCTGCCAGCCGGGGCGGGGTTCGGTGGTACGGCGTTCCACGGCGCGGTCAGCCGCCGGAGCTGCCGTGGCCGCTGCCGAAGCCGCCCCGCTTGACGCTGTGGCCGCCACCGGAAGAACCGCCCGAACCGCTGCGCGGCTTGGTGAAGGAGCCGCCGCTGACCCAGCCGCCCTTCTTCCTGCCGCCGTAGTAGTAGTCCGCGTCGACGGCGGACTTGGCGGAGGCGCAGTTCTTGTCGGAGACGACCTGGTAGCCCTTGGCCGCGGTGTAGCTGTCGCGGTCGACGCAGCGCTTGTCGGGGTCCGAGGAGCAGGCCGTCAGGGCGGTGGCCAGCAGGCCCACACCGCCGAGGACGACCGTGCCCGAGCGCAGTTGCCGGCGTGCGTCTGCCATGTTCGTGCTCCCCCGTGCGGCGCGATGTCCGGCGACAGCCTAGACGAGCGGTTTCGAGCCACTGCCGGAGGCCCGACCTCGACTTGTCATGTCCAGGTAAGAAAATCATGTGAAGTCACCGGGGTCCTGTCGGCGCACCGCGTCCCGCGGGTACCGTCCAGCTGTCCCCAGGTGAACGATCAACTTCGGACTCTACGCGCGCAGAACAAGTCCTGCCCGGCAGAACCGCACTTCTCTCTACGCGCGCAGAACGACTCGTGACGCACCACCCGCACCGCCATCCCTCTCGCACCCCCCCACCGATGGAGGAATGACAGATGCCCGGCTTCGCCATCCCGCGCCGCAAACTCACCACGGCCCTGGCCGTGCTCGGCCTGCTCACCGCCGGTGCCGCCGTCCAGGCCACCAGTGCCGCGACCCCCGCCCACGCGGCCACCACCTACAAGGTCCTGTTCGACGACGGCCACGCCGAGGAGGCCGGCAACGCGGACTGGATCATCTCCACCAGCAAGCCCGACCCGCTCTCCCAGGACTCCTCCCCGTCCTCCGACAAGGACTGGACGGGCGCGCTGTCGTCGTGGGGCATCGCCCTGCAGAAGACCGGCAGCTACAGCCTGAAGACCGCGACGAGTGCCCTCACGTACGGGGGTTCGTCGGCCACCGACCTGTCGAAGTTCAACGCGCTCGTGCTGCCGGAGCCCAACACCAAGTTCACGACCGCCGAGAAGACCGCGATCATGAACTTCGTGAAGGCCGGCGGCGGGCTGTTCATGATCTCCGACCACACCGGGGCCGACCGCAACAGCGACGGCTACGACGCGGTCGAGATCCTCAACGACCTGATGACCAACAACAGCGTGGACTCGACCGACCCGTTCGGGTTCTCCATCGACTCGCTGAACATCAGCTCCGGATACCCGGCCGCCATCAGCGACAGCAGCAACGCGGTGCTGCACGGCGGCTTCGGGACCGTCACCAAGAGCCTGATCGCCAACGGGACGACGGCGACGCTCAAGCCCTCCGACAACTCCGCCGTCAAGGGCCTGGTGTACCGCAGCGGCTACTCCGGGAACACCGGCGCCTTCTTCCTGACGTCGACGTTCGGCAGCGGCCGGGTCGCGTTCTGGGGCGACAGCTCCCCGATCGACGACGGCACCGGCCAGTCCGGCAACACGCTGTACGACGGCTGGAACGACAGCGGCGCCACCAACGCGGCCCTCGCTCTCAACGCCACCGCCTGGCTGGCCGGCGCGAGCTGACGGCCAAGAGACCCGAGGGAGCCAAGGGAACCAAGGAGTCCAAGGAGTCCAAGGAGTCCAAGGGACCCTGAGCCACGGGACACAAGGGGAAGGAGCGGGTCCGGGGGTGCCCCGGGCCCGCTTCCTGCTCTTCTCCCGATCACCGCATGCTCCCCTCCCCTACAGTCCCTTTGTGCTCTTTGGAATGGTGTGCGCCCTCGCGGCCGCGATCTGCTTCGGTACGGCGACGGTCCTGCAGGCGATGGCCGCGCGCGCGGCCGGTGACGGCGCCGGCGGGGAGGCCGCGCTGCTGCTGCGGGCCGTGCGGCAGTGGCGGTATGTCGTCGGCCTCGGGCTGGACGGGCTCGGGTTCGTGTTCCAGATCCTCGCGCTGCGGTCGCTCCCCATCTACGCGGTGAGCGCGGCCCTGGCGTCGAGCCTCGCCGTGACGGCGGTGGTCGCGGCGCGGCTGCTGCGGGTGCGGCTGAGCGGGGTGGAGTGGGCCGCGGTGGGGGTGGTGTGCGCGGGGCTCGCGATGCTGGGGCTGGCGTCGGGGCCGGAGGGGGACCGGGCCGGGACCATGACGCTGAAGTGGGTGATGCTGGGGACGGCCGTGGGGGTACTGCTCCTCGGCCTGGCCGGCGGACGGCTGACCGGGAAGGGGCGGGCGCTGGCCCTCGGCCTCGGGGCGGGGTTCGGGTTCGGGGTGGTGGAGGTGTCGGTGCGGCTGATCGACACCCTGCGGCCGGCCGGGCTGCTCACCAACCCCGCGACCTATGCGCTGCTGATCGGGGGCGGCGGCGCCTTCATGCTGCTGACCTCGGCCCTCCAGCGGGGCTCGGTGACCACGGCGACGGCCGGCATGGTCATCGGCGAGACGATCGGCCCGGCGGCGGTGGGGGTGGTGTGGCTCGGGGACCGCACGCGGGAAGGGCTGGCCTGGCTCGCGGTGCTCGGTTTCGCGGTGGCCGTGGCGGGGGCGCTGGCGCTGGGCCGGTTCGGGGAGGCGCCGGTCACGGCCGAGGAGGGGTGAGCGGCGAGCCGCGTCCGGGCCGCCGGGGTGTCAGTCGGCCACGGCGTCACGGGTGCGCTGATAGTGGCGCCTCGCCTTCATGCGGTTGCCGCACACGGCCATCGAACACCAGCGGGCCTTGTTGGTCCTGCTGCGGTCGACGAGGAACAGCCGGCACTCCGGGTTGGCGCACGGCCGCAGCCGGCCGGGCATCGTCTGCTGCACCGCGCTCCACGCCATGATCGCCTCCGCCGCCATCCGGCGTTCCGCGGGTGCGTCCAGCTGCCATGAGACCCCCGTGGGGGAGAGTCGCGGGCGGGAGACGACGTCTTTCAGGAGCGGTGCCAGCGAAGTGGCCGGCCGGCTGCCGCGCACCACCTCCTGAAGGGCGTCGCGAGCGGCCACGAGAGCGCGGAGCTCGGCCGCGGTTCCGCTGCCGCCGTGCGCCCGCTGCCAGGACCGGGCCTCCTCCGGGTCCGCCAGCCGGTCCTCGGCGACGCCGTTGACCACCGGCGTGCTGTTGAGGAGCGCCAGCAGCAACGCCTCCTGCCGGTCCGGCTGTTCACTGTCGGCCACCACCACTCCTCCTAACCGTATCGATTCATTTGACAGGTTACACGAGCAGTCTCACACCTAACCTCTTTACTCGACTTGACAGGTTAGATGTGGCGTGCTCGACTGGATATATAACCGCTCAGGATCGACAGAAGGGTTAGGAAGATGGAACTCGCAGTCCACCACCGCACCGCCACCGTCGACGGCCTCGAGGTCTTCTACCGGGAGGCCGGCGACCCGAAGGCCCCCGTGGTCGTCCTCCTGCACGGCTTCCCGACCAGCTCGCACATGTTCCGCGGCCTCGTCCCGGCGCTCGCCGACCGCTATCACGTGATCGCCCCCGACCACATCGGGTTCGGCCAGTCCGCGATGCCCGGCCTGCGGGACTTCCCCTACACCTTCGACGCCCTCACCGACGTCACCTCCGGCCTGCTCCGGCAGCTGGGCGTCGACCGGTTCGCGATGTACGTGCAGGACTACGGCGCCCCCATCGGCTGGCGGCTCGCCCTCCGGGCGCCGGACCGCGTCAGCGCGATCATCACGCAGAACGGCAACGCCTACGAGGAGGGGTTCGTCAAGCCGTTCTGGGCCGCCGTCTTCGCCTACGCCACGAACCCGGGGCCGGAGACGGAGGCGCCGATGCGGGGTGCGCTGACCGTCGAGAGCACCCGTTGGCAGTACCTCAACGGGGTCGCCGACCCGACCCTGGTCAGCCCCGACAACTGGGTCCACGACCAGGCGCTCCTTGACCGCCCGGGCAACGACGAGATCCAGCTCAGGCTCTTCCGCGACTACCCCACCAACGTGGACCTCTACCCGCGGGTCCATCAGTACTTCCGCGACTCACAGGTCCCGCTGCTGGCGGTCTGGGGCGCGGGCGACGGGATCTTCGGCCCCGAGGGCGCGGAGGCGTTCCGCCAGGACCTGCCCGACGCCGAGATCCACCTCCTCGACACCGGCCACTTCGCCCTGGAGAGCCACCTGGGCGTCATCACCGGACACATCCGGGACTTCCTCGGCCGCACCCTCGCCTAATGGGACTTGCCGGGTCGGAGAGACTCGGTGCTGTAGCCGCCAGCGGGGGTGCCCCGGGCCCACCCGCGCTCACCCCATCGCCGTCAGGATCCCGTCCCACAGCCGGGACCTGGCCTCCAGGGCGAGGAGGACGGTCTCGGCGGCCTCGTGCCAGCGCCGGTCGTCGGTGCCGCACAGGTCGGCGACCATCTGGAGGGCCATGGGGGTGTGCTCCTCGCCGTCGACCTCGATGTGGCGGGCGAGGTAGTCCCGGAAGAGCGGGAATCGGTCGGTGCCCTCCTCCTTGATGACCTGGTCGAACATGTCCGGGATCAGGTCCTCGCGGGAGAAGGCGAAGGCGGCGGCCCGGCAGTGCAGCGGGCGGTCGGCGATGATGCCGAAGGTCGTACGCACGAACCCGGCCGCCGGGGCGGGGACCCGGGCCACCCGCAGGGCCGCCGGCACGTCGTGCCCCTCGGCGAGGAGCGCGACGAAGGTGTCGACGGGGGCGGTGTCGGCCGCCGCCTCGGTCATGGCCGCGCGGTACAGCTCGAAGTGGCTGGTGAAGCCCTCGTTCAGGGCGTCGCTCTCCTCGACCAGCACGATGTCGTTGATGAGCCGGCGGGCCACCGCGGAGCCGCGGGGCACCCAGGGGACGTCGACGCAGGTCAGCTCGCGCTGGAGCGACTTGAGCAGGGACATGAAGTCCCAGACCGCGAACACGTGGTGGGCCATGAAGACGGCCAGGTTCTCCCGGTCGGATATCCGCTGGTAAAGCGGGTGCGCGGTCACTTCTTTTCGCGCCGGTTCGATCACGGAACGCGCCTGATCGATTGCCTGTCGACCCTCTTCGGTCAAATTCCAGACGTACCTCGACATGGCGTCCTCCTTCGTTCTGAGACGGCGATCGTGCAACTTTCACGGCCGACCCGGCAAGCACTTTCCGGAATTACGGAGGAGTTACCCGAAGTAGTCGGCGGCAGACCACAGCAAGCTCACAGAAAGCGCTATAAAGAGTTACGATCCGGACAGCAAAAAAACTCGTTGAATCTTTGAACGCGGCTTGTGTCGATTCCGTAAAGGACACCGTGACCAGTAATCCCGTCACCGTCACCGTGGCCTATCACGTGATGCCGGGTCGCGAGGCCGACTTCCACTCGTGGGGGTGGGCCATGCTGGGCGCGAGCGCCCGCCGGCCGGGGTTCCTCGGTGGCGGCGTCCTAGTCGACCAGGAGGCGGAATGGCATGTCGTGTATCGCTTCGCCACCGAAGACTCAGCGCTGGCCTGGGAGAACTCCCCAGACCGCGGAGAGTGGGAGATCCGCGCGGACGGCATCGCCCGGCCCACCGGGCGCCGTAGCGTACGGGGGTCGAAGGCGTGGTTCGACTCGCTGACCGGGCCGCCGCCCGCACCGCCGCCGCCGACCCCGCCGGCGAAATGGAAACTGTGGTTCATCAACATGAGCGCGGTGTTTCCGCCGGTACTGCTGTTCAATCTGGTGGTGCTGCCCTATCTCGGCGGCGTCAATCCGCTCATTCGCACCCTGGTGCTCTGCCTCTGCGTGACAGCGCTTGTCACGTGGATTCTCATGCCGCGACTTCAGCGTTTCTTCAAGAAATGGCTGTATCCCCCGCTCCAAGCGCTGCGCGGGCGGCACAAACGACGGGCCGCATAGGCCCGGGAACGACCCGAGGGAGGTGGGCGGGTGAAGACCCTGCTCATCGACAATTACGACTCGTACACCTACAACCTGTTCCAGTTGATCGCCGAGGTCAACGGCGAGGAACCGGTGGTGATCCGCAATGACGAGCCGGCGCCGCCCGCTCTCGCGGGGTTCGACAACGTGGTGGTGTCTCCGGGGCCGGGGCATCCGGGCGACGGCCGTGACTTCGGCATCAGCGCCCGGATGATCGCCGCGGCCACGGTCCCCGTCCTCGGGGTGTGCCTGGGCCACCAGGGCATCGCGCTCGGGGAGCGGGCCCGGGTGGCGCCCGCCCCGCAGCCGAGACACGGGCACCTGACCAGGGTGCGGCACGACGGGCGGGACCTCTTCGAGGGGCTGACCCAGGACTTCACCGCCGTCCGCTACCACTCCCTCGCGGTGCACGAGCCGCTGCCCGCCGCCCTGGAGGCCACCGCCTGGGCCGAGGACGGTGTCCTGATGGGGCTGCGGCACCGCGAACGGCCGCTGTGGGGCGTGCAGTTCCACCCGGAGTCGGTGCTCACCGAGTACGGCCACCGCATGCTGGTGAACTTCCGCAACCTGACCGCCCGCCGCGCCCGCCGGGCACGCACCAAGAACACCGCCGTCCCGCCGACCGAGGCGGCGATCCCCCGGCCGAGGCCCACGACGAGAGCGACGGGCACAGCGGGCGCGACGGGCACAGCGGGCGCGGCCATCCCCCGGCCCCGCCACGGCGACGTGCCCGCGTACCGCCTGCACACCCGCCAGGTCGCCGGCGCCGTCGACACGGAGGCCGCCTTCGGCCGCCTCTTCGCCGCGTCGCCCCGCACGTTCTGGCTGGACAGCTCGCTCATCGAGGAGGGCCGCGCGCGGTTCTCCTTCCTGGGCGACGACAGCGGCCCGCTCGCCGAGTTCGTGCGGTACGACGTCACGGCCGGACGGTGTGTGGTCGAGCGGGCCGGACGGCCGGCGCGCAAGGTGTCCGCGAGCGTCTTCGACTATCTGAAACGGCAGTTGAGCAGCCGCCGGGTGGACGCGGACGGGCTGCCCTTCGACTTCACCGGCGGCTATGTCGGCTACTTCGGCTACGAGACCAAGGCCGACTGCGGCTCCCCGAACCGGCACCGCGCCGAAACCCCGGACGCCTGCTGGCTGTTCGCGGACCGGCTGATCGCAGTGGACCACGAGGAGGACGTCACCTACGCGGTCTGCCTGGCGGAGGACACCCCGCAGGCCGCGCGAGCGGCCACCGAGTGGCTGGCGGACACCCTGGCCCAGCTCAGCTTCCTGGCGCCGGACGCGCCCCGGCCGGCCCCGCCCGCCGCCGGGGAGCCTGACCTGGAGGCCGCCGAGCCGTGGCTGGTGCGCGACCGGGCGGCCTACCTCGCCGACATCGAGGCCTGCCAGCGGGAGCTGCGGGCCGGCACCAGCTACGAGGTCTGCCTGACCGACGCGGCCCGGCTGCCCGCCCCGCCCGACCCGTACGCCTTCTACCGGGAGCTGCGCCGCGTCAACCCGGCGCCGTACGCGGCCTTCCTGCGCTTCGGCGAGCTGGACGTGGCCGGTTCCTCGCCGGAGCGGTTCCTGCGGATCACCCGGGACGGGGTGGCCGAGGCCAGGCCCGTCAAGGGGACCGCGCCGCGCGGGGCCACGCCGTTCGAGGACGACCGGCTGCGGGACGCGCTGGCGACGGACGCCAAGACCCGTGCCGAGAACCTGATGATCGTCGACCTGCTCCGCAACGACCTGGGCAAGGTCTGCCGTACCGGAACCGTCCGGGTCCCGCAGCTCATGGCCACCGAGTCGTACGCGACCGTGCACCAGCTGGTCTCCACCGTGACCGGACGGCTGCGGGCCGGGACGGACGCCGTGGACTGCGTGCGCGCCTGCTTCCCGGGCGGGTCGATGACGGGCGCCCCGAAGCTGCGCACGATGGAGATCATCGACTCGCTGGAGACCGAGGCCAGGGGCGTGTACTCGGGGGCGCTCGGCTACCTCGGGTGCAGCGGCGGCGCGGACCTGAACATCGTCATCCGTACGGCCGTGATCGCGGACGGCCGGATGCAGCTGGGCGCGGGCGGGGCGATCGTCCTGGACTCCGACCCGGCCGCCGAGTACGACGAGATGCTGCTGAAGACGGCCGCGCAGATGCGGGCGCTGCGGGGGCACACGGCACCGGCCGCGGCGGAGACCGTGGAGGAGGCCGCCCGATGACCCAGGCACCCGCCCTCACCGCCACCGCCAACCTCGCCTCCCGTGTCGCCGACCTCTCCGGGCGGCACGGCTGGCACGGCCGTCCCGCCTTCCACCAGGGCCATCGCGCCTGGACCCACGGTGAGGTGCACGACCTCGGGGCGCGGGCCGCCACCGTGCTCGCCGCGCAGGAGGTGGCCCCCGGCGACCGGGTGGTGCTCGCGCTGCCGGACTCGATCGCCTGGGTGGTGGCCTTCCTCGCGGTCGCCCGGCTCGGTGCCGTGGCCGTCCTGGTCAACCCCGAACTGCCCGCCGCCGACCACGCGTTCATGGCCGCCGACACGGAGGCGGTGCTCTGCCTGACGGGACCGGGCCTGGAGGACCGCTTCACCGGGCGGGCCCGCCTCGGCGCCGACGATCTGCTCGCGCTCGCCCCCGCCGCCGAACCGGCGCCCGCGCACCCGGTCGACGCGGACAGCCCGCTGTACGTCCAGTACACGTCCGGCACCACCGGCCGCCCCAAGGGCGTCGTCCACACCCACGCCCACCCGGCCGCGTACCACGACCTCATCGGGCGGCAGCTGCTCGGCATCACCCCGGACGACGTCACCCTGTCCGTCTCCAAGCTGTACTTCGCGTACGGCTTCGGGAACGCCTTCGTCTTCCCGCTGTTCTCGGGGTCGAGCGCGGTCCTGGTGGACCGGCGCCCGGCGCCCGCCGCTGTGGACGAGCTGGTCGCCCGGCACCGGGTGACCCTGCTGTACTCGGTGCCGTCCGCGTACGCGGCGCTGGTCGCCGACCGGGGCACCGGGCACCGGGCGTGCTTCGCCTCGGTACGGGCCGCCGTGTCGGCGGGCGAGGGGCTGCCGGACGGGCTCGGGGAGCGGGTCGGCGAGCTGCTGGGCGCCCCGGTCCTTGAACAGATCGGCTCCACCGAGGCCGGGCACGCCTTCTGCGCCAACAGCCTGGACCACGACCACCCGGGCACCGTCGGCCGTCCCGTTCCCGGCTTCGAGGTGGAGCTGCGCGACCGCGACGGGCGGCCGGTGCCGGACGGCGCCGAGGGCGAGCTGTGGGTGCGCGGGCCGACGGTGACGACCGGCTACCTCAACCGGCCCGAGGAGACCGCGCGCACCCTGGTCGGCGGCTGGCTGGCCACCCACGACCGGGCGGTCCGCGAACCCGACGGCGCCTACCGGCACCTGGGCCGCACCGACGACCTGGAGATGGTCGGCGGGATCACCGTCTCCCCGCTGGAGGTGGAGGCCGTCCTGCGCACCCACCCGGCGGTACGGGAGGTCGCCGTCGCCGCGGTCCCGGACGCGACCGGCACCGGACGACTGCGGGCCTTCGTCGTCCCCACCGCCACCCCGGCGCCGGCCGGGCTCCAGGAGGAGCTGCTGGCGCTGGCCCGGGAGCACCTGGCGGCCTTCAAGGTCCCGCGCAGCGTCAGCCTCCTGCCCTCCCTGCCCCGCACCCCTACCGGGAAGCTCCGCCGCCATCTGGTCCGCCGGGGCGCGTGGTGACCCCGGCCCCGACCGACCCGACCGAAAGGAACGTCCCCATGCAGGAATCGCAGGTGTCCCTCGTCGGCGACCGCGGGTTCTACCTCGGCCCGCTGTTCCGGCGGGCGGCCGAGCGGCACGGCGGGGTGTTCGTCACCCTGGACCGGCCCCTGGAGACCCACCCGGACCTCGGCGTCCACCTCAGCTATGCGGAACTGGCCGACGCGGTCGAGGAGTTGTCGGCGCGGCTGTGGGCGGCCGGGGTACGGCCCGCCGAGCAGGTCGTCGTACACAAGACCGACAACGTCGACATCGTGCTGCTGACCTGTGCCGTATCCCGGATCGGTGCGGTGCCCGTACTGCTCTCCCCCGCGCTGGCCGGCGAGGTGGTCGGCAAGCTGCTCGCCCGGCTCCAGCAGCCGTGGCTGGTCACGGACGCGGCGAAACTGGCCGGCCTGGACGTCAGGGGCCTGGTCCGGCAGACCCTCACCGTCGACAGCGTGCCCGGCATGGTGTCCCTGACCGAGCACGCCGGCGCCGAGGTCCCGCCCGCGATCCGGCTGCACCCGCGCGAACCCGCCCTGATCACCCACAGCTCCGGCACCACCGGCGTCCCCAAACTCGCCGTGCACTGCCCGCAGACCATGTGGAACCGCCTCGTCCCGCAGCAGGCGATGGGCTGGCCCACCCGCGGCGAGGTCGCGGCCCTGCACATGTCCTTCGTGCACTCCCGCTTCTACCACCTGCTCGGCGTCCTGCTGCACTACGGCAGCCCGCTGCTGCTGATCACCGACCCCGACCCGGCGAAGGTCGGCCCGATGCTGGCCCGGCACCGCCCGGGCATCGTGGAGACCCACCCCAACACCTTCGTGCTCTGGGAGGAACTGGCCGACGCACCCGGCGCCCCGCTGTCCCGGGTGAAGTCCTACGGCTCGACGTTCGACGCCATCCATCCGCGGACGGTACGACGGCTCCTGGACGCCTCCCGGCGCCGTACGCCCTGGCTGCTCCAGCTGTACGGGCAGAGCGAGACCGGTCCCGTCGCCTTCCAGTGGTTCACGCGCCGGAGCGTGGCCCGCGCGGACGGGCGGCGGGTCGGCATCGGGATCCCGGGCTTCACCCGCGTCCGCGTCACCGGCCCCGACGGCCTGCCCGCCGCGCCCGGCACGCCCGGCCGGATCGAGGCCCGCACCCGGGGCCGGATCCTCACCTACCTCGGCGCCCGCGACCAGTACGAGCGACAGCTGGACGGCGAGTGGTGGCAGATGGGCGACATGGGGTACCGGAACCGGCTGGGCGCGCTGTACCTGATCGACCGGGAGATCGACCGGATCGACTCCGTGCACAGCAACCTGGAGGTCGAGGACACCCTCATGGACCGGCTGGAGGAGCTGCGTGAGGTGGTCATCGTGCCGGGTGCGGACCGGGAGCCGGTCCCGGTGGTGTGCGTGCGCGGGGAACGGCCGCTGGACCCGGAGCGCTGGCGGCAGGCGACCGCCGACCTGCCCGCGATGGCGGAGCCGAGGCAGTGGCGGTTCGAGGAGCTGCCGATGACGGCGACCTGGAAGGTGAAGCGGGTCGAGATCACCCGGATGCTGGCGGCGGGTGTCCGCGCGTGACCCCGGTCGTCGTGGTCGGCGCCGGTCCGGTGGGCCTGTCCGCGGCGCTGGCGCTCCGGGCGCACGGACTGCAGGCCATGCTCCTTGAGGCGGATCCCGAGGACCGCGAACGGCCGGGCAGCCGGGCCCTGTTCGTGCACCGGGAGACCCTCGCGCTGCTCGACGCCATGCGGCCGGGACTCGCCGACGAGATCAGCTCGTACGGCCGGACCTGGCACACCAGACGCACCCTGTACCGGGGGCGGGAGGTGTACTCCCGCACCTTCCCGCCCGCGTCCGGCCGGCCGCCCTTCACCAGCCTGCGCCAGGTGGACACCGAACGCTTCCTGCGGGACGCCTGCGCGGCGGCGGGCGTGGAGTTCGTGTGGAACGCGCGCGTGATCGGCGTCCGTACCACCGCCTCGGGCGCCTCGCTGAGCTGCGCGGACGGCCGGGAGCTGACGTGCGGGCACGTGATCGCGGCGGACGGCGCCCGCTCCGCTGTCCGGGCCGGGCTCGGCATCCCCATGGAGGGCACGCACGGCGAGGGCTTCCACGTGGTCGTCGACGTGGCGGACCGGCCGGGCGCCGAGCTGCCCCTCGAACGGGTCTTCCACTACGAGCATCCGGGCGTCGGCGGCCGCACCGTGCTGCGGGTGCCGTTCACCGGGGGCTTCCAGGTGGACCTCCAGTGCCACGCCGACGACCGGGCGGAGGAGTACGGCACCGAGGAGGCCGTCCGCCGCTGGCTGCCCGCGGTGGTGGGCGAGGGACACGAGGAATACGCGGACCGGATCCTGTGGGTGTCGACGTACCGCTTCCTGCGCAAGGTCGCGGCCTCCTTCACCGACCCGCACCGGCGCGTGCTGCTCGTCGGGGAGGCCGCGCACCTCTTCCCGCCGTTCGGGGCGCGGGGCATGAACAGCGGGATCGCCGACGCGGCGGCCGCGGCGGAGGCGATCGCGAACGGCACGGTGGCGGACTTCGCGGCGGTACGGCGGGCCGCCGCGCTCTTCAACAGCGAGGCGGCCGGGGCCGCCCTGGACCATCTGCGGCCCCGGCGCCGGATCGTCCGGCTGCGGCAGCGCGCGGCCGCAGCGCTGGCGCCGGTCCTGCCGTCCTGCGGATCCTGGCTGGAGCACGCGCCGTACGGGCCGCGCGGCGGGGCACCGGCGCTGGCGGGCCGGAAATACTGAGCGCGGCGGAGAAGGAGTAAGGAGGAGTCATGACACGACCGGCCCTGGCCGAAGGCCTGCTGACGTGGTCGCCGCGTGCCGGGCTGCGGCCCGTCGCGGACGCGGACGAACCGCTGCTGGTCGCGGACTCATGGCTGGTGCGGGACGGCAGGGTGCGCGGCCTGGACCGGCACCGGGAGCGCTTCGTGCGGTCCTGCGGCGAGTGCGACGGGCCGCCGGCGTACCGGCTGGTGGAGTTCTGGCGGGACATGACGGCCGCGCTGCCCCGCACCGGCGCGTGGTTCCCCCGCGTCGAACTCACGCCCCACCACGTGCGGCTGCGGCTGCGGCACGCGCCGCCGCTCGGCTCCGCCGTCGAGGTCTGGGCGGTCGGCCAGCCGGATCCCCGTGCCGTGCCCCGCCGCAAGGGACCCGACCTGGACACCCTGGCCCGGCTGCGCGCCCGGGCGGTCGAGGCGGGGGCCCAGGAGGCGGTGCTGGTGGGGCCGACCGGGGTGGTCCTTGAGGCGGCCACCACGAGCGTGCTCTGGTGGGAGGACGACACGCTGTGCCTGCCGCCGCCCCGGCTGCCGGTACTGCCCGGGGTGACCCTCGCCCTGATCCAGGAGCGCGCCGAACGCTCCGGCATCCGCGTCGCCCACCGGGAACGGACCCTGGCCGAACTGGCGGACCGGGAGGTGTGGCTGGTGAACGCCCTGCACGGGATCAGACCGGTGACCCGCTGGGTGGGAGGACCGGCCGAGGCCGGTGTGGCGGTACGGGCACCGGAGTGGCGGGAGTGGCTGGACAAGGCGATGGAGCCATTGCCGGCGCCTATGGCGCCCCTTTAGGGGCGCGGGGAACTGCGCGACCAGCCCCCACCCGCCCGCAGCCACAACACGACCTCTGAATCGCAAGATAAATCCGGCCCGGTAATATCTCACCGAGCCGGATATCAACCTGTTTCTATTCGGCCTGCTTGGGCTGATAACCCCCCGGCATCATCCGCGTCGCAATGGCGATCCGGTTGTACGCGTTGATGACGGTCGCCGCCCACACGAGCGCCGCGACCTGCGCCTCGTCGAAGACCCCGGCGGCCTCCGCGTAGACGTCGTCCGGTACGTGACCGTCGGCGACAAGGGTGACCGCCTCGGTCAACGCCAGTGCGGCACGCTCCCGTTCGGTGAAGAAGGGCGTCTCCCGCCACGCGTTCAGGGCGTAGATCCGCTGCTCGGTCTCGCCCTGCGCGCGAGCGTCCTTCGTGTGCATGTCGAGGCAGAACGCGCAGCCGTTCAGCTGGGAGGCGCGTATTCTGACCAGTTCGAGGATTTCCGGTTCGACCTTGGCGTCCTGCGCCGCGGTGACGGCGGCGGCATGCAGGGAACCCATCGCCGAGGAGACATCCGGAGTGATTTTCTTGAGGGCGACACGGGAAATCTGATCACCATTGCTCATGGAGGAGACTCTAGCCTCCGAAATTGAATTACGGGGGCGATTACGCGGGCCGCTGCCGGGGAATTCAGGCGACGCCGGTCACTGTCGGGTCGGACAGCACCGCGCACAGGATGTCCAGCGCCCCCGACCAGGCGTGGTCGGGCGGGGTGCCGTAGCCGAGGACGAGGGCGTCCAGGGGTGCGGTACCCGCGTCGGGGTGGCGGTGGCGCGGGGTGAGGCCGTCGAGGGCGAGGCCGCGGGACCCGGCGGCCCGGATCACCCGGCGCTGGGTGCCGGGCGGCAGCCGCAGCAGGACGTGCAGGCCCGCCGCGATGCCGGTGACCCGGATCGCCGGGGCGCGCTCGGCGAGGGCCCGGACGAGGGCGTCCCGGCGCCGCCGGTAGCGGGAGCGGGCCGCGCGGACGTGGCGGTCGTAGGCACCGGAGACGATGAACTCGGCCAGCGTCAGCTGGTCCAGCGCCCCGCAGGTGTCCACGCCGCCCTTGATTGCCGTCACCTCCCGGGCCACGGCCGGCGGCAGCACCATCCAGGCCAGCCGCAGCCCCGGCGCCAGGGACTTGCTGGCCGTGCCCAGGTAGACCACCTCGTCGGGGGCGAGGCCCTGGAGGGCGCCGACGGGCCGGCGGTCGTAGCGGAACTCGCCGTCGTAGTCGTCCTCCAGGACCAGGCCGCCGGTGCGCCGCGCCCAGTCCACGACGGCCGCCCGCCGGTCGTGGTGCAGCGGCGCGCCCATCGGGAACTGGTGGGAGGGCGTCAGCAGTACGGCGGCCGGTCCGGGGGCCAGCTCCCGGGTGTCCGTGCCGAGTTCGTCGAAGGGCAGCGGTACCTGGCGGAGGCCGGCCGCCGTCAGCGACTGCCAGTGCTCGTCGAGGCCGTACGACTCCACGGCGACCGTGTCCGCCCCGCGGGCCCGCAGCAGCCGGCCGAGCAGGCTCAGGCCGTGCGCGAACCCGGCGCAGATCACGATGCGTTCGGGTTCGGCGCGGACACCCCGGGCGCGGGCGAGGTAGGCGGCGAGCGCGGTGCGCAGTTCGGCGCGGCCGCGTGGATCGCCGTAGCCGAAGGCCTCGTTGGGAGCGGCGGTGAGGGCGCGGCGGGCCGCCCTGAGCCACTCGGTGCGCGGGAAGGCGGAGACGTCGGGGAAGCCGGCGCGCAGGTCGTAGGCGGGCCGGTGGGCGGACGTACCCGCGGGGGTCTCCGCCTGCCGCACCGGCACCACGCCCGTCGCGACCCGGGTGCCGGAGCCCTGCCGGGCGGTGAGCCAGCCCTCGGCGACCAGGTCGGCGTAGGCGTCGGCGACGGTGTTGCGGGCGATGGCCAGGTCGGCGGCGAGCGAGCGGGAGGAGGGCAGCCGGGTGCCGGGGAGCAGCCGGCCGCTGCGGACGGCCTCGCGCAGGGCGTCGGTCAGGCCCCGGCGCAGGCCCGGACCGGTGGCCGGTTCCAGGTGGAGGTCGATGCCCAGAGTGGCCCGGCCGGCGCGAGTGGCCCACGTTCTCTCCATGGAAATGGACCATACCCCTGGGCTGCCTGGCTCCTAGGGTCGAGACATGACCACAGAGGACACCACCCGGTACGCGCCCGAGCACTCCCCCCGTCTGCCCTGGTCGGAGCTGGTCCCCGACGTCTACCGGGCGATGGTCCGGCTGGACACCGCCGCCCGGAAGGGCCTGGACCCGAAGCTCCTGGAGCTGGTGAAGATCCGGGCCTCGCAGCTCAACCACTGCGCGTTCTGCCTGGACATGCACAGCAAGGACGCGCTCGCGCAGGGTGAGAGCGTCGAGCGGGTCGTCCAGCTGGGCGCGTGGGAGGAGTCGGCGCACTTCTACACCGAGAAGGAGCTCGCGGCGCTGGCGCTGACGGAGACGGTGACGGTCCTGACCGAGGGTTTCGTGCCGGACGAGGTGTACGAGCGGGCCGCCAAGCACTTCGAGGAGGCGGAGCTGGCGCAGCTGATCGCCGCGATCACGGTGATCAACGCGTGGAACCGGTTCGGGGTGACCTTCCGTCTGGTGCCGGGGCACTACCAGCCGGGGCAGCACGGATGAGCGAGGCCGACGCCTTCCGGGCCCTGCACCACGGGCGCCCGCCCGGCGACCCTCTCATCCTGCCCGGCCCGTGGGACGCGGCGAGCGCCCGGGCCCTGGTGGCGGCCGGGTTCCCGGCACTGGCGACGCCCAGCGCCGGGGTCGCGGCGAGTCTGGGGTACGCGGACGGCGAGACCCCGGCGGCGGAGATGTTCGCGGCGGTCGCGCGGATCACGCGGGCCGTGGACGTGCCGGTGTCCGCGGACGTGGAGGACGGCTACGGGCTGGCACCGAAGGAGCTGGTCGAGCGCCTGCTGGAGGCCGGGGCGGTCGGCTGCAACCTGGAGGACTCCGACGGGGGCGTCCTCAAGGACCCGCACGAGCACGCCGAGTGGCTCGCCGAGGTCCGTTCGGCGGCCGGTGACCGGCTGTTCCTCAACGCCCGCGTCGACACCTTCGCACGCGGGGTCACCGACCCCGACCGGGCGATCGAGCGGGCCGCGCTGTACGTCGCGGCCGGCGCCGACTGCGTCTACCCGATCGAGGCCCCGGCCTCCTTGCTCCCTCTCCTCCGCTCGGGCATCGAGGGCCCGCTGAACATGTACGCCCGCCCGGACGGGGCGAGCCCCGCGCCCGCCGAGCTCGGCGAACTCGGGGCCACGAGGATCACGTTCGGCCCGGGACTGCTGCGGCTGGCGCTCCGGTCGGTCCAGCAGGTCCTGGCCTAGGATCCAGCAGGTCCCGGTCTAGGAGAGCCACTTCTTCCACACCGACGGGTGGCTCTCCACCCACTCCTTCGCGGCCTCCTGAGGGCTCAGCTTCCGGTCGGCGATCATCAGGGAGACCTGGTCCTGGTCCTCGGTCGTCCACCGGAACCTCTTCAGGAAGGCCGCGGCCCTGCCGCCGCTGTGCGCGAAGCCGGTGTTGAGGTACTTCTGCAGCGGGGTGTGCGGATAGCCGCAGGCGACCTCGGCCGCGTCGGCGTCGCAGCCCTCCTTGTAGGCGGGGAGCTTCACCTCGGTCATCGGCACCTTCTTGAACAGCCACTGCGGCGCGTACCAGTAGGTGAGGAAGGGCTTCTTCTCCTTGGCGAACTGCTTGATCTGGGTGATCTGGGCCGCCTCGGAACCGGCGAAGACGACCTGGTAGTCCAGCTTCAGGTTGCTGACCAGCGCCTTGTCGTTGGTGACGTACGACGGCGAGCCGTCGAGCAGCTGCCCCTTGCCGCCGCTCTCCGCGGTGCGGAAGAGGGAGGCGTACTTGTTCAGGTTCTTCCAGTCCGTGATGTCCGGGTGCTGTCTGACGAGATAGGTCGGCACGAACCACCCGATGTGCCCGGTGACCCCGAGGTCCCCCGCACGGCTGATGGTCTCCTTGTCCTCGACGTACCGCTTCTCCTGGTCCGGGTGCCCCCAGTCCTCCAGGATCGCGTCGACGCGTCCCTGGCTGAGCGCGTCCCAGGCGGGCACCTCGTCGACCTGCACGGTGTCGACGCGATAGCCCAGCTTGTGCTCCAGGATGTACTGGGCGACGGCGACGTCGGACTGCGCGCCGACCCAGGACTGCACGGACAGGGTCACGGTCTTCGCTCCCTGCGCTTCGGCGAACGGCGAGGCCTGCTTCGTCATGTCGGCGGCACCGCACCCGGTCGCGAGGACCAGCAGCGGGGCGGCGACCGTGATCGCGATACGACGCATGGTCACGCTCCCTTCCTCGTACGGCGTTCCGTGGGCTGGGTGACCCGGTCGAGCATCAGCCCGAGGCAGACGATGGCGGCACCGGCCACCAGCCCGGTGGCCAGGTCGCCCTGGGCGAGACCGAAGGCGACGTCGTAACCGAGCGCACCGCCGCCCACCAGCCCGCCGATGATGACGACGGCGAGGACGAGCACCACGCCCTGGTTGACGGCGAGCAGCAGCGCGGGCCGGGCGAGCGGGAGCTGGACCTGCCACAGCTGCTGGCGCCCGCTCGCGCCGAGCGAGCGCGCGGCCTCCAGGGCAGCCGGGTCCACCTGGCGCAGCCCCTGCGCGGTGATCCGTACGACGGCCGGCAGCGCGTAGACGACGGCGGCGGCCACGGCGGGCGCACGGCCGACGCCGAACAACGCGACGACCGGGATCAGGTACACGAACTGCGGCATGGTCTGGAAGACGTCCAGGACGGGCCGCAGCGCACGCTCCACCCGGACGCTGCGGGCGGCGGCGACGCCGGTCGCGAAGCCGAGCACGAGCGTCACGGCGACAGCCGCGAGCACCTGGGACAGCGTGTCCAGCGCCGGCTCCCACACCCCCAGCACACCGATCGCGGCCATCGCGAGGACGGCGGTGAGCGCGGTGCGCCAGGTGCCGATCAGCCAGGCCAGGGCGGCGACGACCAGGAGCACCGCCCACCAGGGCAGCCACTGCAGCCCGTCCCGGAGCGGGTCGAGGACCCAGGTGGTGAAGTGGCCCGCCCAGTCCGCCGTGCCGCCGACGACCGGTACACCCGAGTACAGGTGGGCGGTCATCCAGTCGACGGCGCGGTTGACCGGTTCGGCGAAGTCCAGGGTCCAGACGGCGGGCCAGTCGAGGCGGCCGAGGAGCCGGGCGGCGAGCGCGACGGCGACGGTGGCGGCGAGGGCATACAGGAGGCCGACGGGGGCGGGCCGCGTCGACCGGGTGTCGACGCGCTCGCCCGCCGCCGCGGTGATGCGGTCCAGGACGACCGCGAGCAGCACGATCGGGATACCGGCGGCGAGGGCCGCGCCGACGTCGACCGAGGCGAGCGCCTGGTAGACGCGGTCGCCGAGGCCGCCGGCGCCGATCACGGACGCGATGACCGCCATCGACAACGCCATCATGATCGTCTGGTTGAGGCCGAGCAGGAGTTCCCTGCGGGCGAGCGGAAGACGGGCGGTCAGCAGTCGCTGCCGGCTCGTGGCCCCCAGCGACTCCACGGCCTCCAGCACTTCGGGGTCGGCGCCGCGCAGGCCGAGGGCGGTGAGCCGGGCCATGGGCGGGGCGGCGTAGACGACGGTGGCGAGGACGGCCGCGGGGACGCCGATGCCGAAGACCAGGACGACGGGGAGGAGGTAGGCGAAGGCCGGCAGCACCTGCATGGTGTCGAGGACCGGGCGCAGGGCTCGGTGGAGCCGTTCGGAGAGACCGGCCCCGAGACCGAGGACGAAACCGACGGCGACGGACGCGAGAACGGCCACGACCATCAGCGCGAGGGTCTGCATCGTCGGCACCCACATGCCGAGGGCACCGCAGGCGAGGAACGCGGCGCCCGTACCGACGGCGAGCCTGGTCCCCGCGACGCGATGGGCGACGGCGGCGGCGAACACGGTGACACCGGGCCAGCCCGCGGCGAGGAGGGCGAGGTAGACGGCGCGGACGGTGAGCACGACGGCGTTGCTGATGTAGCCGAAGAAGTAGAGGAAGAGGGGGTGGGTGTCGCGGTTGTCGATGATCCAGTTGCTGGCGGAGGAGAGGGGGGCGGAGAGGTCGACGGTGAGGTGGCGGGGCCAGGCGGGGCCGGTCCAGTGGGAGTTGGCGATGGGGACGAGGACGGCGGCGGCCAGCACGAGGGCCAGGAGCTTGCGGGCGACTCGGCCGGTCGGAAGCGCCACTCGACGAGGGCTGGGGACACTGATCGTCGCCATCAGACGTCCTCCGGACCGGTGCGCGGGGCGGGGGGTTTCACTCGCCCGCGCTCGCGGGGTGCCGCCGCGCCCACCCTCCCCCACGCTCGGCTCCGCTCGCGCGGGGGAACCCCCATCACCCCAGCGGCACGACCGCCCGCGGCTGGGACGGTGTCCCCGTCCGCGGCTGGGGAACCTTCCGGCGAAGGCTGCGCATCCCCACCCAGGGGCGCGGGGAACTGCGCGACCGGCCCCCACCGGCCCGCAGCCGAAGCACCGCCCGTGCCGCCCCCCTTCGCCACGACGCCGAGCAGCGTGTCGGCGTCGACCACGCCGACGCACCGGTCGCCGGACATGACCCGTGCCGGGACGCCGGCCCCCGCCACCACCTCGATCGCCTCGGCGACCGTCGCTTCCGGGCTGACCTCGGGACCGGTCTCCTCGGTCCCCCCGGGCGCCCGCATGGCGACGCGCACCGTCAGGACCTGCTCGCGCGGCACGTCCCGGACGAACTCCCGGACGTAGTCGTCCGCCGGGGAGCCGACGATCTCCTCCGGGGTGCCCAGCTGGACCACCCTGCCGTCCCGCATCAGGGCGATGCGGTCGCCCAGTTTCAACGCCTCGGAGAGGTCGTGGGTGATGAAGACCATCGTGCGGCCCTCCTCGCGGTGCAGGCGGACCACCTCCTCCTGCATGTCCCGCCGGATCAGCGGATCCAGCGCGCTGAACGGCTCGTCGAAGAGGAGGACCTCGGGATCGACGGCCAACGCCCGGGCGAGGCCCACGCGTTGGCGCTGGCCGCCGGACAGCTGGCCGGGGCGGCGCTGCTCCATGCCCTCCAGGCCGACCTTGGCGACGACCTCGGCGGCCCGCGCGCGCCGCTCGGACCTGCGCACGCCCTGGATCTCCAGGCCGTACGCCACGTTGTCGAGGACGGACCGGTGCGGGAGGAGCCCGAAGTGCTGGAAGACCATCGCGGCCCGGTGCCGGCGCAGCTCCCGCAGTCGGCCCTTGTCCATCGCACGGACGTCCTCGCCGTCGATGGCGATCCGGCCGGCCGTCGGCTCGATGAGCCGGGTCAGGCAGCGGACCAGGGTCGACTTCCCGGAGCCGGACAGGCCCATCACCACGAAGACCTCGCCCTTGCGCACGTCGAAGGAGACGTCGCGGACGGCGGCCGTGCACCCGGTGCGGCTGCGGAGCTCGGCCGGGGACAGGCCGGTCAGCCCGGGGTCCGCCGGGACGCGTTCGGCCTTGGGGCCGAAGACCTTCCACAGGCCGTCGACGGAGAAGACAGGGGTCGTGCCGCTCATCACGCACCGCCCTTCAGCAGGTCCACGGCCCGTTCGCCGACCATCAGCACCCCGATCATCGGGTTCACGGCCGGCATGGCCGGGAAGACGGAGGCGTCGGCGACCCGGATGCCGTCCAGGCCGCGGATCCGCAACTCCGGGTCCACCACGGCCAGTCGGTCGTCGGCCGCGCCCATCCGGCAGGTGCCCGCCGGGTGGTAGACCGTGTGCGCGACCTTGCGGGCGTACTCGCTGAGCTCGGCGTCGCCGAGGATCTCCGGCCCTGGACACACCTCGCGCTTCAGCCAGCCGGCCAGCGGCTCGGTCCTCGCGATCTCGCGGGCGATGCGGATGCCGTCGACGAGGGTGCGGCCGTCGTAGTCGTCCTCGTCGGTGAAGTAGCGGAAGTCGAGCGCGGGCTTCACGGACGGGTCGGCGCTGGTCAGGTAGAGGCGGCCGCGGCTGCGGGGCTTGGGGATGTTCGGGGTCATCGAGACGCCGTGCGCGGGGCGTTCGTAGCCCAGTCGCTCGGGGTTGTCCGTGAACGGGACCTGGTAGAAGTGGAACATCAGGTCCGGGCCCGCGTGTTCGGGGTCGCGGTGTACGAAGAGGCCCGCGTCGGAGTCCATCGCGGAGTTCTCCGGGATCTGGCCGTGCGTCTCCCAGACGATCACCGACTCGGGGTGGTCCAGGAGGTTCTCGCCGACGCCCGGAAGGTCGTGCGCGACCGGGATGCCGAGGGCTTCGAGGTCCTGGGCCGGGCCTATACCCGAGTGCAGCAGCAGACGCGGGGAGTCGACGGCGCCGGCGCACAGGACGACCTCGCTGCGGGCCCGTATCAGGAGTTCCGCACCGTCCTTGGTGCGCACGTGCACGCCCTCGGCGCGGGTGCCGTCCAGCTCCAGCCGGTACGCCCAGGTCTCCAGCAGGACCGTCAGGTTGGGGCGCTCGTCCAGCACCGGATGGAGATAGGCCACCGACGCGCTGGACCGCTTGTTGGTCTCGGGGTGGTAGGCGAGGTCGAAGAAACCGACGCCCTCGGTGAACGGCCTGCGGTTGAAGCCCTCCACGCGCGGGACGCCCAGCGCCTCCTGGGCCGCGTCGACGAAGTCGCGGGCGACGGCGTTCCGGTCCTTCTCGTGGACCGGGACGATGTTGTTGAGGAGGCGGGCGTAGTAGGCCTCCATCGGCACCGCACCCCAGCCCTTGGCGCCGGCCTCCTCCCACTCGTCCCAGTCGGAGGGCAGCGGCTTGAAGGCGATGAGGGTGTTGTGGCTGGAGCAGCCGCCCAGCACCCGGGCGCGGCTGTGCCGGATGTGGGAGTTGCCGCGCGGCTGCTCGGTGGTCGGGTAGTCGTAGTCCAGTTCGCCGCCCAGCAGTCCCGTCCAGCGGCGCAGGGTGAGGACGTCGTCGCGGCCCACGTCACTGGGGCCGCCCTCGATGACGGCGACGGTGACGTCGGGGTCCTCGGTGAGCCGGGAGGCGATGACGGAACCGGCGGTTCCGCCTCCGATGACGACGTAGTCGTAGGTGTGGTGGGACATGGGGGGGTACTCCAAGGGCTTACTGCGAAGGCTTCTCGCGCCGACGGTCGAGTGGACTTGGGACGGGCTCCGGACCGGCTCAGCCCGCGAACCAGCGCACCGGCCTCGGCGCGAGGTTCTGGTAGACGTGCTTGGCCTCGCGGTACTCGGCGAGCCCGGCGGGCCCCAGCTCGCGGCCGGTCCCGCTCTTTCCGAAGCCGCCCCACTCCGCCTGCGGGAGGTAGGGGTGGTAGTCGTTGATCCAGACGGTGCCGTGCCGCAGCCGGCCGGCCACCCGGCGGGCACGTCCGGCGTCGGCCGTCCAGACGGCGCCGGCGAGGCCGTACTCGGTGTCGTTGGCGAGGGCGACCGCCTCGTCCTCGGTGCGGAACGTCTCGACGGTGAGGACCGGGCCGAAGACCTCCTCGCGTACGACCCTCATCTCCCGGTGGCACTGGTCGAGGACCGTCGGCTCGTAGAAGTAGCCCGAGGCGGGCCGGTCGGCGGACGGTTCGGGGCGCCTGCCGCCCGCGCGCAGCACCGCGCCCTCCGCCAGCGCCGACGCCACGTACGCCTCGACCTTGGCGCGCTGCTGCGCGGAGACGAGCGGGCCGCACTCGACGCCGTCCGCGGTGCCCCGGCCGAGCCGGATCCGGGCGGCCCGGCGGGCGAGTTCGGCGACGAACCGCTCCCGCACCGGCTCCTCGACGATCAGCCGGGCGCCGGCCGAGCAGACCTGGCCGCTGTGGATGAACACGGCGTTCAGGGCCTGGTCGACGGCGGTGTCGAAGCCCTCCTGCGTGGCGCAGGCGTCGGCGAAGACGAGGTTGGGGTTCTTGCCGCCCAGTTCGAGGGCGACCTTCTTGACCGACACGGCGGCCGCCTGCGCCACCTTGACCCCGCTGGTCAGGCCGCCGGTGAAGGAGACCAGGTCGACGTCGGGGTGCCCGGAGAGGCGGGCGCCGACGGTGTGGCCGGGGCCGGTGACGAGGTTGGCCACTCCGGCGGGCAGCCCGGCCTCGGCCAGCAGCCCGAGCAGCGCGACCGTCGTCAGCGGGGTCAGCTCGCTCGGCTTGACCACGAAGGTGTTGCCGGCCGCGAGCGCCGGGGCGATCTTCCAACTCGCCTGGAGAAGCGGGTAGTTCCAGGGCGTGATCAACGCGCACACGCCTACCGGTTCGGATACGACGACACTGTGGACGTCGGCCGAGCCCGCGTCCACCACCCGGCCCGCGCCCTCCGCCGCCACCAGGTCGGCGAAGTAACGGAAGGCGTCGGCGACGCAGTCGATGTCGACGCGGCCCTCCTCGACCGTCTTGCCCGCGTCCCGGCTCTCCAGGAGTCCGAGCTGTTCGCGGTCGCGTACGAGGAGGTCGGCCACCCGGCGGAGCAGGGCGGCACGCTCGGCGACGGGGGTCCTGGGCCAGTCACCGGTGTCGAAGGCATGCCGGGCGGCGGCCACCGCCGCCTCCGCGTCCTTCTCGTCGCCCTCGGCGACCACGGCGAAGGGCAGGCCGTCCGCGGGGTCGATGATCTCGCGCGTCGCGCCGGAGGCGGCTGTCAGCCACTCGCCTCCGGCATGAATGGTCGCTCGTGCCGTGCTGTCCGCCATGATCGGTATTGCCTTCCGTTCCTGTTCGGCGCCCCTGGGTGACATCCGGGTCACACTCGGGGACTGTCGGCGCCTGCCCTCGGCCTCGGATTGCATGCGCAATCGTCGGCCGAAAGTGTGCGGCGTCACTGAACAGTCGGACAGAACGGCATAAGACGGATCACAGAGGGCGGACGCGCGGCCGCCCGGCCGACGAGCGGACCGGGCGCGCGAGGGTCATGGCCCTTCCGGGCCCGGGTCAGGGCGTGGCGCTCGCCGATTCGGCGGGCACGGCGGGCACGGCATGCCGGGGCCGGCCCTTGGTCGAGATCTGCCCGACGAGCTCCCAGAAACAGACCAGGGCGGTGACGGGCGGAATCCCGAAGATCACTAAGGACAGCAGCGCATGGGAGGAGTGGCTGATGCACAGACCCACCGCCACGACGGAGGCGACCAGCACGACACACCAGGACCGCCGTGCACTCCGGCGCTGCGCGGTGGCCCGCAGGACGGACAGCGCCGCCACGAACCACGGGCCGTAGACCGTCAGCGGCCAGTACTGCGCGAGCCCGCCGGGGAGCACCGACGAGGCGATACCGCGCAGTTGCGCGTAGGAGTAGCAGACGGACCAGGCCAGCATGGACACCGCGCACAGCGAGACCGCCACGATCAGGAGCGTGATGTGGGTGACGCTTCGGCCGCCGTCGAGCAGGTGGGAGTCCTGCCGGACCCGCCGGCGGCTGGCCCGGCGCTGAGCAGGCACGTCCACCAGGGTGGGGGCCGCGGCCACACTGGTCGGGGCGGACAGTATCTGCGCCAGTTCCTCTACCGGGTCCCAGTCGTTCGGCGCGACGCCCGGCTCCGGGACACCCCAGGTGTGGTCGTAGAGACCGGGATGATCATAGAAGCCGGTGTGGTCGTAGAGACCGGGATGGTCGTAGAGACCTGGACCCGAGTCGTGCTGAATCCCGTCCATCGTTTAAACCTCCGCACCCTGTCTCAGAACGCCGCGTACAGATCCGCCAGGGTCCGCCGATATTCGTTTTCCATCGCATTGATTCTCGTCAGGAAATCATCGAGCAGGTCCGAGCATGAGGTGATATCCATACCACCGGGCCAACGCAGCACGGTTGTCGGATGATCTTCGGCTGCGCACCAGTCCAATCGCGTCACGGTCACCTAACGACCGTCACGCGGAGTGGGACTTGGAGCGTTCGGGGGAATTCAGTCACCCGGAAGAGAAGCTATAGAATGCCTACCGACTCGCAATTTAATTAATTGTAAGCATGCGGGAGATTACACTCCGTGAATACCGAAATTAAATGAACGACGATGTGACCGGTGCGGGGGCCGGTGCGGGGCCGGTGCCTCAGTCGACCGTCGTCGTCAGGCAGGCCGCCTCGTCGTCAGGCAGGCCGGTTCGTCGTCACGGCCGTCGGTTCGGAAGACGCCGCTGGTCAGAAGTCGGTCGGCGGGTCCTCCCCCACGCGTCCGTCGATCGACTCCCGGATCAGGTCGGCCTGTCCGACGTGCCGCGCGTACTCCTCGATCATGTCGGCCAGCAGCCGGCGCAGGCTGGGCCGCGCGCCGCTGCGGGAGGTGTACGCGATCAGGACACCGGCGTCCCCGTCGGCCGCCGCCCGGCGTATCGCGGCCCGGGACCGGGCCACCGCCGCATCCCACAGCCCGTACAGCTCCTCGGGGCTGCCGGCGGCGGCCGATCCCCACTCCCAGTCGGGCTCGGCGTCCCAGTCCACCGCGTCCCACGGGGCGGGGAGCTTCTCCCCCAGCAGCCGCACGGTGAAGTACTGGTCCTCCACCAGGGCGAGGTGCTTCAGCAGCCCGCCGAGGGTGAGGGCGGAGGGCGCGAGCCGACGGCCGAGCGCCGCCGCGTCGAGCCCCTCGCTCTTCCAGGCGAAGGTGCGCCGCTGCCGCTCCAGGGAACCGATCAGGGTGTCGAGTTCCGTTCCGGCGACGGGCGGTTCCCACCAGACGCCCGACCGGGTGTCATCAGTCATGCCCCGAAGGCTACGGGCCGCAACTGACAACGGCCCCGGAGCCGCCGGTCGTCAGCCGTCGTGGCTGTGGCCGTTGCGGTTGCTGTGGCCGTTGCGGTTGCCGTGGCCGTGGCCGTGGCCGACCAGCAACTCCCGTACGCAGCGCCGCAGCCAGGCGTGTGCCGGGTCGGCGTCGTGGCGCGGGTGCCAGGCCAGGCCGAGGGGGATCGGCGGCAGCGGCAGCGGGACCTCGAAGGTGGCGAGGCCCAGGGCGGCGGCCAACGGGACTCCCCAGGAGCTGATCAGGCCGATCAGGTCGGAGTCGCGGAGCACGAAGAGGGAGGCCGGGAAGGTGCCGACGGTCCCCACCACCCGGCGCTCCAGGCCGAGTTCGGCCAGCGCGGCGTCGACGGGGCCGTGCA
Organism: Streptomyces sp. NPDC058457; assembly: GCF_042720695.1. Classification (NCBI taxonomy): domain Bacteria; kingdom Bacillati; phylum Actinomycetota; class Actinomycetes; order Kitasatosporales; family Streptomycetaceae; genus Streptomyces; species Streptomyces sp. NPDC058457. The sequence goes on from NZ_JBHXLU010000009.1 coordinate 124,610, forward strand.
GCTTGCCGCGCCGCGAGACGTTCAGGTGACCGGCCGCGGTCGCGTACCGCTCGGGCGTCAGTTCACCGGCCAGCAGCGGGTGTCCGGACCGTACGACGCCGAGCATCCGGTCCTCGTGGAGCTGCTCCACCCGTACCTCGGGCGCGGTGGTGTCGATCGCCCCGACCTCCAGATCGGCCGTGCCCTGCCGCAGGTACGGCAGGTCCACATGGGCCTCGGCGAGGAAGCGGATACGGATGCCGGGCGCCTCCGCGGCGGCCCGGGCGAAGAGGGTGGCGGCCTGGGTGCCGGCGATCGCGTCGGAGCCGATGATCGTGAACGTCCGGGAGACGGTGCGCAGATCGGTGTCCCGGCCCGGTGCGAACAGCGCCCGCGCCCGTTCCACCACCGCGCTCACCTCGGCGCGCACGGCCAGCGCGTGCGGGGTCGGCACCATCCCGCGTCCGGCGCGCACCAGCACAGGGTCGCCGAGGGCTCTGCGGATCCGGCCGAGGGTGCGGCTCATGGCCGGTTCGGACAGATGCAGCCGCCGCGCGGCCCCCTGCACGCTCTGCTCCTCCAGGAGCACGTCGAGCGCGACCAGCAGATTCAGGTCGAGACTGCCGGGGGAGCCGGTGGATTGCGTCATACGCATTCGTCCCTTGCGAAGGTTGCACTGGAAAGCAGGTCGGCCCCGACCCTACGGTGACAGGGCATCCCACACCACCCACCAGCTCCCCGGGAGGAGCCGTGCCCGCGCACGCCCTGAAACGCCCTGTCCTGCTCGTCCTGTGCGCCTGCGTGCTGGTCGCGCAGAGCATGGTGGCCGCCATCAACCTCCTCATCCCCGAACTGGCCGCGTCGTCCCTGCACCCCTCGCACAGCGAGATCCTGTGGACCGTCGACGCCTACGTCATCGCCTTCGCGGCCCTGCTCATCCCGGCCGGCGCGCTCGGCGACCGGTACGGCCGCAAGGGCGCCCTGCTCACGGGGCTCGCCCTGTTCGCGGCGGGCGCGGCCACCAGCGCCCTGGCGCCGGATCCGGCCGTGCTGACAGCGGGCCGCAGCCTGTCCGGCGCCGGAGCCGCCCTGATCACCCCGGCCACCATGTCGATCCTGGTCCACCTCTCCGCCCCCGAGCAGCGCGCCCGCGCCCTCGCCTCCTGGACCCTGGCACTGGGCCTGGGCGGCGCGGCCGGCAACCTGGGCGGCGGCCTGGTCGGCCAGTTCCTGTCCTGGCGGGCCCTGTTCGCCGCCATGGTCCCGCTGGCCGCCCTGCTCGCCCTGGCCGTCGCCGTCGTCACCCCGCGCACCGAACGCTCCGCGCGCAGCAACCTCGACCCGCTCGGCACCCTGCTCCTGACGGCGGGCCTGGTGGCGGTGCTGTTCGGCATCATCGAGGGCACCACGTACGGCTGGACGTCGGCGCCCATCCTCGGCTCCTTCGCGGCGGGCGCCGCCCTGACCGCCCTGTTCACCATGCACGCCCTGCGCTCGCCGCGCCCCCTCTTCGACCCCCGCGTCTTCGCCTCCGCCCGGCTGCGCTCGGCGTCCCTCGGCACGGCGGCCGGCTTCTTCGGCCTCTTCTCCCTCTTCTTCGTCAACTCGCAGTACCTGCAAGGCGTGAAGGGCTACGACGCGGCCGTGACCGGCGTCGCGATCATGCCGCTGACGATCGGCATGGCCCTGGTCCCGAGGCTCGCCGCCCGCTGGGCGGGCCACCCGCGCGCGGTCGTCGGCGCCGGGCTCGCTCTGATCGGCCTCGGCCTGCTCGGCGCGTCCACCGTCGACGCGTCCACGCCGTACCGGACGTATGCCTGCTGGCTGCTGGTCATCTCGGCCGGTACCGGTCTGTCCATGCCCGCCCTCACCCTCGGCGTGGTCAGCTCGCTCCCGCCCCACCAGGCGGGCCTCGGCTCCGGCCTCGGCACCACGGCGCGCGAGACCGGCGCGGCCCTCGGGGTCGCGGTCACCGGCACGATCCTGTCCGCGCACGGCGACCTCACCTCCGGGATGGGCCCGGCCCTGCGTACCGTCGCACTGCTGGTCCTCGCGGCGACGGCGCTCGTGGTGGCCGGTTACGGCCGCCGCACCCCGACACGCTCTATCGCGTCCGATCCACAACGCGTACTATCGCGTTCTACCGGCGCCTGAGCAACTCCCCGCACACCCCGGCCCGTTGAGGAGCCCCGATGCCCGCCCTCCTGAACCCCGTCCTCGACCTGCTGACCCTGCGCGGCACCGTCACCGAGGCCGAACAGATCACCGCCCGCATGCGCCGCCTGCGCATCGACGGCGACCAGCTCGCCGACCTCGACGTCCGGCCCGGCCAGCAGGTCCGCGTCCTGGTCGCCGGCCTGACCCTCCGGACGTATTCGGTCTGGCGCTACGACCCGTCAGGCGTCGTCGAGTTGTGCGTCCTCGACCACTCCGAGGGCGGCCCGGGCGCCCGGTGGGGCCGGACCGTCGAGGCGGGCGAGCCGGTACGACTGCGCAGGCCCGAGGGCACTTTCACGCTGCGCCCCGACGCCGCCCACCACCTCTTCGTCGGGGACGAGACGGCCGCGGTCGCCTTCGGCGCGATGCTCGCGGCACTGCCCGAGGAGGCCCGGATCTCCGGGTGCGTCGAGACGGAGACGGCCGCGGACCGGCTGCCCCTCCCCCACGCGGAGCGCCTCGACTGGCTGCTCAGGACCGAGACCTCGCTGCCGGAGGCGGTACGCCGGCTCGCTCCCGAACCCGGCGGGGTCGCCTACGTCGCCGGGGAGGCACGGGCCGTGCAGGCGGTGCGGAAGGTGCTGGTCCAGGAGGCGGGTTGGGACCGGCGCGCGGTCCTCACCAAGCCGTTCTGGACGCCGGGCAAGCGCGGGATGGAGTGACACCGCAGACGGCGACGGGCCCCGCTCCGGAGGAATCCGGAGAGGGGCCCGTCGGGGTGCGGAAGGCTCAGATGAGGCCGAGGGCGCGGACCGCGTCGCGCTCCTCCGCCAGCTCCTGGACCGAAGCGTCGATGCGGGCGCGGGAGAACTCGCTGATCTCCAGGCCCTGGACGATCTCGTAGACGCCGTCCTTGGTGGTGACCGGGAAGGAGGAGATCAGGCCCTCCGGGACGCCGTAGGAGCCGTCCGACGGGATGCCCATGGAGGTCCAGTCGCCGTCGGCGGTGCCGTTGACCCAGGTGTGCACGTGGTCGATGGCCGCGTTGGCGGCGGAGGCCGCGGAGGACGCGCCACGGGCCTCGATGATGGCCGCGCCGCGCTTGGCGACGGTCGGGATGAACTCCTCGGCCAGCCACTTCTCGTCGTTGACGACCTCGGCGGCGTTCTTGCCGGCGACCGTGGCGTGGAAGATGTCGGGGTACTGGGTGGCGGAGTGGTTGCCCCAGATGGTGAGCCGCTTGATGTCGGCGACCGTCGAACCCGTCTTCTTCGCGAGCTGGGTCAGCGCGCGGTTGTGGTCGAGGCGGGTCATCGCGGTGAAGCGCTCGGCCGGTACGTCCGGCGCGGCGGCCTGGGCGATCAGCGCGTTGGTGTTGGCCGGGTTGCCGACGACCAGGACCTTGATGTCGTCCGCGGCATGGTCGTTGATGGCCTTGCCCTGCGGCTTGAAGATGCCGCCGTTGGCCTCCAGGAGGTCACCGCGCTCCATGCCCTTGGTGCGGGGACGGGCGCCGACCAGGAGGGCGACGTTGGCGCCGTCGAAGGCGACGTTCGGGTCGTCGGAGATGTCGATGCCCGCCAGGAGCGGGAAAGCGCAGTCGTCGAGCTCCATGGCGGTGCCCTCGGCGGCCTTGAGCGCCGGGGTGATCTCCAGGAGGCGGAGCCGGACCGGCACGTCCGCGCCGAGCAGCTGGCCGGAGGCGATGCGGAAGAGCAGGGCGTAACCGATCTGGCCGGCCGCGCCGGTGACGGTGACGTTCACGGGAGTGCGGGTCATGGCGTTCTCCGTATGACAGCTGGCGGTGGGCGTCCTTGCCCTGGGTGCCCTGGGGTGCGGACGTACAAATGATCGATCTCTTGGTATCAAGAGATCCACCGGTCAGGCTATCGCGCAATCCGGATGCCGGACGTCGAGGGGTGGGTGTGGCTCACCCCACAGAGGCGACCCTACAAGTGCCGCACGAAGAAGGCGGCCGCCCCGTCCGGGAGAGGGAGGACGGAGCGGCCGCCTCTCGGGGGTACCGGTGTCCGGACTCCCGTGGGGGGATACGTTTCGCGTGCCCAGGAAGGAGGCCGGCATTCCTGTGTGCCGCCGGTTTCTTCGCCGGCCGGCGTTGCTGCGAGGTCCGGGGGCTGCCGCCCCCGGGCCCCCGCTGTCGGCCTTCCGCCTCGTTCTCAGACGCCGGACAGGCTGCTCTTGTCACGCATCTACGTCGTGCACCCCGTCCGCCCCGAAGCCAGCGTCGCGCACGCCTTCGCCTGTGCCGCGTCCCGCACCGCCACCATCGGCGTGTACGCGATCGTGTCGCCGGTGGCCGTGATGGAGCCGCGCTCCGTGGTGGTCCCGGCCGTGACCCGGACCGAGTCGCCCTGCGCGGCCCCGGTGATACGGCCCCACGCGGCGCCGCAGGTCCTGCTGTAGCGGACCTCCAGGGTGGTCGCGCCGACCGCGACGGTCTTGGCGGTGGTCACGAGGTCGCCGCTGCACCCCATGGCCTCCGCGTCCTTGCCGGTGCAGCCGGCGCCCGCACACTTCACCCCGGCCGGAAGGCCGCTGCTGGTGCCGGTGGAGGGGGTGGCCGAGACGCCGTTGCCCTGGGTCTTCTTCCCTCCGCCGTCGCCTCCGGTGAGGAAGAGGACCGCGGCGATGACCACGACCACGCCGACGACTCCGGCGAGGAACATCGTCAGCCGCCGCCTGCCGCCGCCGGGCGGGGCCGGGGGCGGAGGCGTGGCGGGGCCGCGGGAGCCGGTGCCCTCCCGGCGGTTCGCGTCGGGTGCCGTCGGCTGGGGCGGGATGGTGGGCGAGACGCCCGCCGGCCCGGCGATCCCCGGCATCGCCACGGCGCTGGCCGCCCGGCGCGGCGCCTTGCCCCCGCCGGCGGCGGTGGTCGCGGACGTGGCCGGCGGCGCCCCGAACTCCCCCAGCGCGGCCCGCGCCTGGGAGATCCGGATCGCCTCCATGGTCATGTCGTGGCGCATCTCCGAACGACTCCAGGCCCGTTCGGCCAGCTCCCACATGGTCGTGAGGTGGACGGGATCGGTGTCGGTGACCTCGGCCAGCGCCACGACCGCGCCCTTGGGCGCCAGCAGGCGGCCGTTGAGATAGCGCTCCCAGGACGTCTTGGCGTAGCCGGTGCGGTCGGACAGTGCGGCGACGCTCAGCCCGCCGCGGTCCACGAGCCGCCGTAGCTGGGTCGCGAACTCCTTGACCTGCGGATCGAGTTCATCCGGCAGGGCTTTCCAACGAGGCATTGCTTCCCCCCTCTTTCCCCCGGTCCTCTTTCCCCCGGTTCGGTGCGGTGTCTTCCCCCGCGTCTCCCCTGCGCGGTGCCCCCGCGCCGGTCCCCGTTCTGGCTACCCACCGGGATGCGGCGGCCTCGGCGGACAGTCCCCGGGCAGGGGGCGCACTGGAGCATCGACCCGTCCGGCATGCACCGTTGCACGCCGACCGCCGTACGGTCCAACGGGCCGCCGGCTCGTCCAGATTGGACACGTTAGCCCGGCTGTGAGTCGGCTTCGTGACATATCCGCGAACTTGTCAACACATCGACACACCGGTCATCCAGCCGTGACCTCGCGGGTCACAGGGCGCACAGCTCACCCGAGAGCCACGGCACCGACGACCGCCACCAGGAGCAACGCGAGCAGCAGCAGGACCGCGTACAGCAGCAGGCGGCCGTGCGGGCGGGGCGCCGGGTCCGGCTCCGGCCGGTCCCACCACGGGAGGGTCGGGTCGTCCTCGTATCCCTCCGCCTCCCCCGCGCCCGCCGGGCGGTCCGGCGCGGTCGCCGGGCGCGGCCAGGCCTGGACGGCGAGCTCCCAGCGCACGGCGTGCCGTTCGGCGTCGGCGCCGGCCAGGCCCGCGACCCGGCACAGCGCGACGACGGCCTGCCGGGGCGGCGGCTGCACGGCGTTGAGATAGCGCTGCCAGGAGGACTTGCTGTATGCGGTGCGGGCACCCAGCGCCACCAGGCTGAGGCCGGTGTCGTCCTTGAGGAGCCGCAGCTGCTCCACGAAGTGCCGTACCTCAGGCGGGAGCCCCTCCGGCAGCGGCTGCCAGCCGCCCATCACACACCTCCACGGCCTGCCTCGTTGCCAGTTCGTTGCCAGTTCAGAGCGGGTGACGACGGTGGGCGGCCGGACGGTTCCCGCAGGCTGTGGCAGTACGGGCGGCCCGTAGCGGAACTGTCACCTCTGTGCCACAGCCCGCGGACAGCCGTTGAACAGCCGCGGCACGGTGGGAAGGCTGATTCAGGACGGCGGTCCGTCCTGCTCGGGGGAGGGGACGGGCCGCCTTTCGGACAGATCCGTCGGAGGGATCCGTCGGGCAGATCCCGCCGGACGGATCCCACCGGACGGATCCCACCGGACGGATCCCACCGGACGGATCCCGCCGGACGGATCCCACCGGACGGATCCCACCGGACGGATCCCACCGGCCGGGTCGCCGGTCAGTTCGCCGGTCCGCGCGGGGTCACCAGCCCCGTCTCGTACGCCACCACCACCGCCTGCGCCCGGCTGCCCAGGTCGAGCTTGGTCATGGTGCGGTTGAGGTGGGTCTTCACGGTCGCCTCGCTGATGTAGAGGCGGTCGGCGATCTCCAGGTTGGACAGCCCGCGCGCGGTGAGCCTGAGGACCTCGACCTCGCGGGAGGTCAGCACGTCGAGGTCGGGCGGGGGTCCGGCGTCGGGGCCGGGGCCGTGCCGGTGGGCGAAGGCCTCGACCAGGCGCCGGGTGACGCTGGGGGCGAACAGGGCGTCGCCGCCGGCCACCGCGGTGACGGCGGCCAGCAGCCGTTCGGGGCCGGAGTCCTTGAGGAGAAACCCCGAGGCGCCGGCGCGCAGCGCGCCGTACACGTACTCGTCGAGGTCGAAGGTGGTGAGGACGAGGACGCGGGGTGCGGGACCGTCCGTCTGCGCGAGGATGCGCTCGGTCGCCTCGATGCCGTTGACCCCCGGCATCCGGATGTCCATGAGGACGACGTCGGGCCGGGTCTCGGCGGCCAGCCGCACCGCCTCCGCACCGTCCCCCGCCTCGCCGGCCACCTCGAACCCGGGGGCGGCCTCCAGCAGGCCCACCAGGCCCGCGCGGATGAGGAACTGGTCGTCGACCACGAGCACTCTGGTCATCCGGTACGGTCGTCCCCTCGCCGTGCGAGTGCGGCCGATGTCGGCAGGGCCAGCTCGACCGCGAAGCCGCCCTCGGAGCGTGGGCCGACGCTGATCGTCCCGCCGTAGAGCTTGGCCCGCTCCCGCATGCCAATCAAGCCATGTCCGGCGCCCGTTCGCACTCTGTCCGGATTCACCCCCTCTCCGTCGTCGCGGACGGACACGGTCAACTCGTGCGGCCCGTACCGGAGCAGCACGCGCGCGTGAGCGTGGCCGGCGTGCTTGAGAACGTTGGTGAGCGCCTCCTGGACGACGCGGTAGGCGCACAGCTCCACGCCGGGCGGCAGCGGCCGGGGGTCCCCCTCGACCACGAACTCGACGGGCAGTCCGCCGGCCCGCACCCTCTCGACGAGCTCGACCAGCCGCTCCAGGGTCGGCATGGGAGCGCGCTCGGCGGCGCGCGGATCCTCGTCCCTGAGCACCTGGAGCATGCGCCGCAGCTCGTCCAGGGCCTCCCCGCTGGTGTCGGCGATGGTGCCGAGCGCCCCGCGCGCCTTGCCCGGATCGGACTCGAAGACGAATCTGGCGAGCCCCGCCTGCACGGCGATCACCGACATGTGATGGGCGACGACGTCGTGCAACTCCCGTGCGATCCGCCCGCGTTCCTCGGCGACCGCGCGCCGTGCCCGCTCGGTCTGCTCGGCCCGCAGATGCCGGGTGAGCGCGGCGGACCGCTGCGCGAGATGCCCGAACCAGACCAGCACCGAGCAGTACAGCAGTGCCTGCATGACGACGGACGGCATCGAGGAGTCGTCGGTGACGATCCCCGCGTACAGCCACATGCCGGTCATGCAGACCGCGCAGCCGACGGCGATCCGGACCGGCCGTACCGACGCGATCGTGTAGAGCGCCAGCATGGAGCCGAAGGTGCACACCACGGGCCAGAAGCCGAGGCTGACGTAGACGATCGAGGCGCCCTGCATCACGGCGAAGACCGCGACCGGCCACCGCCCGCGCAGGGCGACGGGCAGCTGCGCCAGCCCGATCAGCGCGTACGCCCGCGCGTCCAGCTGCGGCCACCCCTGGGTGGGCGACTCCCGCCCCAGCAACACGGCCATCACGACCGTCATGCACGCGATCAGCGTGTCGACGGCGAGTGGGGGCGGGTTCCGCGGTCGCATCGCCGCAGCGTAACGCGGGGCCCGGAGAGGGCGAGTCAATCGCCGGACGTACCGCGGAAGTTGTAGGAGGTTCAACCGAAAGTGGGATTCGCGAACGAAGCCGGATCCCTACCTTCGAACCGGGGGGAGGAGGCCCGCACCCACCGGGGGAGGTGCGGGCCCATTTCAAGCACCGGGGACATCAGCGCCCCGTAAGGGGCGCGGGGCTGTGTCGGATGTGCGGCTACCGCCGCGTGGGCGCGACCAGCCCCCACCGCCCCGCACCCGAAACCGAACCCTCTAGCTCTTCATCGTGAAATGCAGCGTGTCCTTCAAGTAGGGGATCACCAGCCACGGCTTCGGCTGCGCCATCAACGCCAGCAGCACGATCGCCAGCCCCAGCACCCCGTACGTCGCGATGTCCGTGAACCGCGACCGGACCGCCAGCATCCCCACGCTCGGCAGTATCCACCGCATCACCGCCCCGGCCAGCAGCGCCGCCCCGATCAGCAGCGCACCGACCCGGAACTGGTCCAGCGAGGTCAGCAGCAGCCCGACCCCGACGGTCGACAGCACGACCAGCATCGGCCACTGCCTGGCCGGCGCCGGCAGATCCCCCGACGCGGCCCTGCCGCCCCCTTCGGGGCGTGCCGTGTCCCGGGTGAACAGCGGGAAGCGCCGGGTCACCCGGCGCCCCCCGCCGGCCTCACTCCCCCGCACCGACACTGCGCTCCGCCGCCTCGACCACGTTGACGAGCAGCTGCGCCCGGGTCATCGGCCCGACCCCGCCGGGGTTCGGCGAGATCCATCCGGCGACCTCGGCGACCCCGGGGTGCACATCGCCGACGATCTTGCCCTCGGCGTTGCGGGAGACACCGACGTCGAGGACGGCCGCGCCCGGCTTGACGTCCTCGGGACGGATCAGGTGCGGGGAGCCGGCGGCGGCGACGATGATGTCGGCGCGCTTCAGATGCGACGCGAGATCCCGCGTACCGGTGTGGCACTGCGTGACCGTCGCGTTCTCGCTGCGCCGGGTGAGCAGCAGCGGCATCGGGCGCCCGATGGTCACACCGCGGCCGACGACCACGACCTCGGCACCCTTGATCTCGACGCCGTGGCGGCGCAGCAGGGTGAGCACGCCGTTGGGGGTGCAGGGCAGCGGCGCCGGCTCGCCGAGCACCAGCCGGCCGAGGTTCATCGGGTGCAGGCCGTCCGCGTCCTTGTGCGGGTCCATCAGTTCCAGGATGCGGTTCTCGTCGATGCCCTTGGGCAGCGGGAGCTGGACGATGTAGCCGGTGCAGGCGGGGTCGTCGTTGAGCTCGCGGACGACCGCCTCGATCTCCTCCTGGGTCGCGGTGGCCGGGAGTTCGCGCTGGATGGAGGCGATGCCGACCTGCGCGCAGTCGCGGTGCTTGCCGGCGACGTACTTCTGGCTGCCGGGGTCGTCCCCGACGAGGATCGTGCCGAGGCCGGGCGTGACGCCCTTCTCCTTCAGCGCCGCCACGCGGACGGTCAGATCGGACTTGATCGCGGCTGCGGTGGCCTTGCCATCGAGAATCTGGGCGCTCATGGCTCCATCCTCGCGGATGCCGGTCTCCCGGTTCCAGTCGGGTGTGCGGTCATGATCAATGATGTTGCACTTGCACAACACATCGCGAATCGGGGTGGACAACAACACGCCCGTACTAAACGATGAGCGGCGCAGTATCGCGGTCCGGTGGGGGGCAAACCGCTCAGATCATGACGTACCTCCGTCCTTGTCCGCGTCGTCCCCGCAGGTCCAACGGAGGAAACCGGTCATGAGTTTCGGCTCGCCCAACAACCCCTATGGTCAGCCGCAGGACCCGCAGCAGGGTCAGCCCGGCTACGGCTACCCCCAGCAGCCCGGCTACCCGCAGGCCCCGCAGGGCGTGCCGCCGCAGCAGGGCTACGGCTACCCCCAGCAGCCTGGCTACCCCCAGCAGCCCGGTTACCCGCAGCAGGGCGGTTACGGCTACCCGCAGCAGGGGTACGGCGCGACGCCGCCGTACGCGAACTGGGGTCAGCGCTTCGCCGGCACCATCGTCGACGGCCTCGTCTTCCTGGTGCCGTACATCATCGTGATCGTCGGCAGGAACAACGCGGCGATCAGGGCGATCGGCCTCCTCGCCGTCCTCGCCGTCGCCATCTGGCAGCTGATCATGGAGGGCCGCACCGGTCAGACGGTCGGCAAGAAGGCGCTGGGCATCCGCCTGGTCAAGGAGGCCACCGGCCAGCCGATCGGCGTCGGCATGGCCTTCGTGCGCCGTATCGCGCACATCCTGGACAGCCTCGCCTGCTACCTGGGCTGGCTGTGGCCGGCGTGGGACTCCAAGCGCCAGACGTTCGCCGACAAGGTCTGCGGCACCATCGTGATCCGCAGCAACTGAGCGTTCGCCCCGGTACTCCAAGGGCCGTGTCCCCGCGCAGGGGGGACACGGCCCTGGTGTTTGCGCTCTTTGCGCGGTGACTCAGTGGAAGAAGTGCCGCGTGCCGGTGAAGTACATCGTCACGCCCGCCTTCTTCGCGGCCTCCACGACGAGTTCGTCACGGACCGAACCGCCCGGCTGCGCCACGGCCCTGATGCCGGCCGCGGTGAGGATCTCCAGACCGTCGGGGAAGGGGAAGAAGGCGTCGGAGGCCGCGTAGGAGCCGCGCGCCCGTTCCTCCCCCGCCCGCTCGACGGCGAGCTTCGCGGAGTCGACGCGGTTGACCTGGCCCATGCCGACGCCGACCGAGGCGCCGTCCTTGGCGAGCAGGATGGCGTTGGACTTCACGGCCCGGCAGGCCTTCCAGGCGAACGCCAGCTCCGCGAGCTCCTCGGGGCCGAGCGCCTCGCCGGTCGCGAGGGTCCAGTTGGCCGGGTCGTCGCCGTCGGCCTGGAGGCGGTCGGTGACCTGGAGGAGCACGCCGCCGTCGACGGGCTTGACCTCGACCGGGTTGGCGGGGGCGCCCGGCGCCTTCAGCACCCGGATGTTCTTCTTCCTGGCGAGGGCTTCGAGCGCGCCCTCCTCGTAGTCGGGCGCGACGATGACCTCGGTGAAGATCTCCGCGACCTGCTCGGCCAGCTCCTTGCTGACCGGCCGGTTGACGGCGATGACCCCGCCGAACGCCGACAGCGGGTCACAGGCGTGGGCCTTGCGGTGCGCCTCGGCGACGTCCGAACCGATCGCGATGCCACAGGGGTTGGCGTGCTTGATGATCGCGACGCACGGCTCGTCGTGGTCGTACGCGGCACGGCGCGCGGCGTCCGTGTCCGTGTAGTTGTTGTACGACATCTCCTTGCCGTGCAGCTGCTCGGCCTTGGCGAGGCCGCCGCCGGAGGCGTCGACGTAGAGGGCGGCGGGCTGGTGCGGGTTCTCGCCGTAGCGCAGGGTGTTCTCCCGCTCCCAGGTGGCACCGAGGAAGTCCGGGAACGGCGACTCGTCGACGGGCGCGTACTCGGAGGCGAACCAGCTCGCGACCGCCACGTCGTAGGACGCGGTGTGCTGGAAGGCCTCGGCGGCGAGCCGCTTGCGGGTGGCGAGGTCGAAGCCGCCGTCGGCGACCGCGGCCAGGACGTCGGCGTACCGAGCGGGACTGGTGACGATCGCGACCGAGGGGTGGTTCTTGGCGGCGGCGCGCACCATCGAGGGGCCGCCGATGTCGATCTGCTCGACGCACTCGTCGGGGGTGGCACCGGAGGCGACGGTCTCGCGGAACGGGTAGAGGTTGCTGACCACGAGGTCGAACGGCTCGACACCGAGCTCTTCGAGCTGCTGCCGGTGGTCCGCCAGGCGCAGGTCGGCGAGGATGCCGGCGTGGACCTTGGGGTGCAGGGTCTTGACCCGGCCGTCCAGGCACTCCGGGAAGCCGGTGAGCTCCTCGACCTTGGTGACGGGAACGCCGGCGGCGGCGATGCGGGAGGCGGTGGAGCCGGTGGAGACGAGCGCGACACCGGCCTCGTGCAGTCCGCGGGCGAGCTCTTCGAGCCCGGTCTTGTCGTAGACGCTGATGAGCGCGCGCCGGATGGGCCGCTTGTTGCTCTCGGCGGTGGCGGTCACTGGATAACTACCTTTCGTCCCTCAATGCGATAGCCGTTGCGGGCGATCCGCCCCACGACCTCGACGAGCAGCCTTCGCTCGACGTCCTTGATGCGCTCGTGCAGAGCGCTCTCGTCGTCCTCGTCCCGGACCTCCACCACGCCCTGAGCGATGATCGGCCCGGTGTCGACGCCGTCGTCGACGAAGTGGACGGTGCAGCCGGTGACCCTGGCGCCGTACGCGAGCGCGTCCCGTACGCCGTGGGCCCCGGGGAAACTGGGCAGCAGCGCGGGATGCGTGTTGACGGTCCGCCCTCCGAACCGCGCCAGGAACTCCTTGCCGACGATCTTCATGAACCCGGCGGAGACGACGAGGTCGGGTGCGTGGGCGGCCACGGCGTCGGCCAGCGCCCGGTCCCACTCCTCCCGGGTCCCGAAGTCCTTCACCCTGGTCACGAAGGTCGGGATCCCGGCCCGCTCGGCCCGCGCGAGCCCCTCGATGCCGGCGCGGTCGGCGCCTACGGCGACGACCTCGGCGCCGTAGGCCTCGACGCCGTTCTCTGCGATCGCGTCGAGGAGCGCCTGGAGGTTGGTGCCGGATCCGGAGACCAGCACGACGAGGCGCTTGGCCACGGGCTTGGCGGCCACGGTGGGGGCCCTTTCTCGGGGGAGCGTCGGTACGGCGGCCGGACTCGCACCCGCTTTGTACATTCGTACGAGTGCATCGCGCCCCGGGATACGGGGAAGTCTACGAAGCGGCCGACCGTCAGCAACGATACCGGCACACCGGGCGGCCCCCACGGGACGGGGGCGTGGCCGGAAGGTAGCGTCTGGGAGGTACCGAGGCGGGAACGCGTCCGGGATACGGCGCGTTCACCGGGTAGGCAGTCGTTTCGGCTGCTCTGCCGAATCACCCGCAGCCAGCCGTAGCCGTATCCAGCCGATCCATCAGCTCTGTTCTGTTCATCTTGATCCAAGGGAAGACGCTCACTTGATGCCGGACCGCAGCCTGGGACTTCGCATGCTCCCCCCGCAGTCGGTACAGGGAGGGACGCGCGCTGCCGTGCTGCTGCGGGAGCGGCCGGCCTCGCCGCCGGACGCGCCCTCGGACCGGCCGAAGGGCGACCAGCAGGACGACAACCCCTTCGCCCCGCCGCCCGAGGGCACGCCGGACACGCCCTGGCGGCCGCGCCGCCCGGCCGGTGACGACGATCAAGGGGCGCCCTGGGGCAGCCAGTGGAGCGACCGCCAGCCCGGCCGGCAGCCCGGCGGGTTCGGCGAGCGTCCCGACCGCGGCCCGGGCGGCGGCGGTCAGGGCGGTCCCGGCGGCCCTGGCGGCCCCGGCATGCGCTGGGATCCGACCGATCCGGTGCAGCGGCGGGCGCGGTACGCCCTGCTGTGCGGCATGTGGGCCTTCCTCTTCGCGCTCTTCAGCTGGCCGTACGTGGCGCTGCTGCTCGGTGCCCTGGCCCTCTACTGGGGCATCAGCGCGCTCCGCGCCAAGCCCCGCACCCCCGACGAGGCCACCACCGGCCGCCCCCAGACGACGGCGGCGATCAGCGGTCTGGTCACGGCGTCCCTGGCGCTGGCCCTGGTGGCGGCGAACTTCACGGCCCAGATGGTCTACCGCGACTACTACACCTGCGTCACGGACGCCCTCACCAACGAGGCGAAGCAGTCCTGCGACCACCTGCTGCCGCAGGAGCTGCGGAACGTGCTGGGGAGCGGGAACAGCTGACGGGACGACCGGAGGGTCAGGGGCCGTCGGTGTCCTCGACGGCCGGTTCGGACAGCTTCCGCAACGCCGTCCAGCGGGCCCTGCGTGCCGCCTCGTCCTCCCAGAATCCGGGCAGCGGGTCCCCGGGAAGCACCTTGTGCGGCTCGGCCGGCAGTGCCTCGTACCGCTCGGACGCGTCGCCGTCGCCCTGATCGGGCCGCAGCCCTACCACCACGACCTGGGCCGGGGCCGACGGCGAAGCTGGGGCCGGGGTCGACGCCCGGGCCGGGGCCGGGGCCGACGGCGTATGGCTCCCTCGCTTCCCCTGCTTCCCTCGCTTCCCCTGCTTCCCTCGCTTCCCTCGCTTCCGCCGCCTCTGCCGCTTCCGTCGGTTCTCCATGGTGCGCCACTCCTCCGGCTGTGTGCTCGCGAACCCCAGCCATGCGGCGAGTGAAGCGGCGCCCTCCCTGCGCCACGCCCGCAGCCCCAGGGCTCCCGGTACGCCCACCGCGAGCAGCCAGCCGCCGGCCGCCATGCCCGTCTGCCACCAGACCGGGCCGAAGCGGGTGAGCGCGGCGACCCCCAGCGGACCGCCGGCCAGCTCGGCGAGCGCCGCGAGCAGCAGCGCGCACAGCAGCGCCGCCAGTGCCACCACCCCGGCCGTGCGCCCGGCCGTCCAGCGCCGCCTGACCGCCCTCGCCGCCACGAACCACGCCACCGTCACCCCGGCCGCCACCGGCACCACCCCGGCCAGCCAGTTCGCCGGAGTTCCGGGGCCGTGCTGCGGCACCGCCGCCAGCAGCGGGAAGGGCGGGAGCAGCGGTGCCGGATCCGAGGCCAGGGGGTTGACGAGATGCCCGGCGCCGAGCGCGAAGCCGGGGCCCACGGCGTACGACACCGACCACACCACCGCGTTCGGAATCAGCGCGAGGCAGAGGAACAGGACCGCGCACCGGCCCGACCAGCCCGCCGTCAGCTGCAGGAACGACGACCGTGCCGCCTCGCCGTGCCCCACCAGTGACACCGCGAGCAACAGCGCCCCACCCCCGAAGAACACGGTCGTCCCGGCCAGGGACGCGCGGACCGCCGTACCCCACCGCACCCGCGTGTCCCGCCCGAGCAGCAGCCGGCGCGCCGACCCGGGCAGCACCAGCATCAGACTCAGCAGCGGTTCACGCGGACGGCCGTACGCCGTCCACACCCCGGCGCCCGCCGCGGCCGTCGCGAGCAACGGCAGGCATACCGCCGCCCACGGCCACTGGGGCCGCAGTTCACCGCCGGACGCGTAGAGCGCGGCACAGCCGCCGACGCCGAGGTAGCCGACGACGACCCCGGTCCACGAGGTACGGGCGCGGACCGGCGGTGGTGCGTCGGCGTAGTCGCCGTGCGGCGCGTCCACCGCGTCCCGAGCGCCCCGGTACACCAGCAGCGCCGGCAGTGCGGGCAGCAGCAACGGCGTCACCCCGACCGGAGCGGGTACCGCGGACAGCGTGTCGGTGCGGACCAGTTCGACGCCGTGGGCGAGCAGCCACAGCGCCGCCGCGACATGCAGCGCGCCGCCCGGACCGCTGTCGGGGTACGGCGAGCTGACCCACAGCGCGATCGCCAGCACGGCGAACGCGCCCAGCCCGAGCCCGGCGGCGAGCGCGCCGGCCGCCAGGCTCGCGGCCAGTCCCGGGGAGCGGTCGCGCACCCGGCTGAGCAGAGGCGACAACGACGGTCGGCGGGACGGCAACGACAGTCGGCGGGCGATCATCCGAATCACGACCGCCATGCTCCCAACGACACGCGCTTTCCCGTCGTAACCGGTGAACAGCCGAAGTGTCGCTCAATATATGTTTATGTGCTTTTTCGAAGGGAGGTGCGCCCGATGACGCAGAGCCCTGCCCGTACCGACGAGGCCGGACCGTCCCCCGCTCTGACGCCCGCTCAGGCCTTCGACGCGCTCTACGCGTTCTGCGCCCCGGCCCTGGTACGGCAGACCTACCTGCTCACCGGCCGCCGGGAACTGGCGCAGGAGGCCGTCGAGCGGGCCTTCCAACTCGCCTGGCAGAACTGGCCGCAGGTGGCCCGCGACCGGGACCCGGCCGGCTGGGTGCGGGCGGTGGCGCACGAGTGCGCGCTCTCCCCCTGGCACCGATTCCGCCTGCGCTACCGCCACCCCGAGCCCCCGCCGGCCGACGCGGCCGACCGCGCGCTCCTGGAGGCGCTGCTGAAACTGCCGACGACGTACCGCCGCACGCTGCTGCTGTACGACGGCGTCGGCCTCGACCTGCCGGAGACCGCGGCGGAGACGGAGGCGAGCACTCCGGCGGCGGCCAACCGGCTGACCCGCGCACGGCGGCTGGTCGCCGACCGGGTGCCGGAACTCGCCGACCCCGCCGCGCTGAACCGGCGGCTCGCCGAACTGGCCTCCACGGAGCGGCTGCGGGCGGCCCAGCCGCCGCCCACCGTACGGACCTACGCCGAACGGCAGACCCGTTTCTGGACCCGGTCCGCGCTGGCCTTCACGGCGACGATCATCGCGGCGACGACCCTCACGCTGCGGACGGCGCCGACGCACTACGAGGCACCGATCGGCCCGGCCCAGGCGATCAGCGGGGTCCCGGCGGAGGTGGGGCTGGGACCGCTGTCCGCCGGGGAGCGGGCGCTGCAGGCGAAGCTGCAAAGGGCGGCCGAGAAGGGACCGGAGAGACTGGTACCGGTGGCGAGATAGCCGTCGTTCGGCCGCGGGCCGGTGGGGGTTGCTCGCGCAGTTCCCCGCGCCCCTTGTCGGGGCGCTGCACTCGCGCCGGCTTCATAGCTGCGGGCAGTCGTGCCGCTGGGGCGGCACGGGTGGGCGCAGCGGCACCCCGCAAGCGCGGGCGAGCGAAACGCCGGTAGGCCCGCCCCCACTCCGGGGACGGGCCTACCTACGTTCAGTCAACCGGCGTCGAGATCGGCGCTCAGCCGGCCAGGATCTCGCGGGCCAGCTTCGCCGTCTCGGTCGGGGTCTTGCCGACCTTGACGCCCGCGGCCTCCAGGGCCTCCTTCTTCGCCTGGGCGGTGCCCGACGAACCGGAGACGATGGCGCCGGCGTGACCCATGGTCTTGCCCTCGGGCGCGGTGAAGCCCGCGACGTAGCCGACGACCGGCTTGGTCACGTTCTTCGCGATGAAGTCGGCGGCCCGCTCCTCGGCGTCGCCACCGATCTCACCGATCATGACGATCAGGTCGGTGTCGGGGTCGGCCTCGAACGCGGCGAGCGCGTCGATGTGCGTGGTGCCGATGATCGGGTCGCCACCGATGCCGACGGCGGTCGAGAAGCCGATGTCACGGAGCTCGTACATCATCTGGTACGTCAGCGTGCCGGACTTCGAGACCAGGCCGATGCGGCCCGGCTTGGTGATGTCGCCCGGGATGATGCCGACGTTGGACTGGCCGACGGTGATGATGCCGGGGCAGTTCGGGCCGATGATCCGGGTCTTGTTGCCCTTCTTGCCGGCGTACGCCCAGAACGACGCCGAGTCGTGCACGGCGATGCCCTCGGTGATCACGACGGCCAGCGGGATCTCGGCGTCGATGGCCTCGACGACCGCGTCCTTGGTGAACTTCTCCGGCACGAAGATGACGGAGACGTTGGCGCCGGTGGCCTCGATGGCCTCCTTGACGGTGCCGAAGACGGGTACCTCGGTACCGTCGAAGTCGACCTTCTGTCCCGCCTTGCGGGGGTTCACGCCGCCCACGACGTTGGTGCCGTCGGCCAGCATGAGCTTGGTGTGCTTCATGCCGGTGGCGCCCGTCATGCCCTGGACGATGACCTTGCTGTCCTTGTTGAGCCAGATAGCCATGGTGTGTTGTGTCCTCGTCCTGAGTGCTTACTTGGCGGCGTTTGCCAGCTCGGCGGCCTTGTCGGCGGCGCCGTCCATGGTGTCGACGCGCTGCACCAGCGGGTGGTTGGCGTCGGTGAGGATCTTGCGGCCCAGCTCGGCGTTGTTGCCGTCGAGGCGGACGACGAGCGGCTTGGAGACGTCCTCGCCGCGGTCCTCCAGGAGCTTCAGGGCCTGCACGATGCCGTTGGCGACCTCGTCGCAGGCGGTGATGCCACCGAAGACGTTGACGAAGACCGACTTGACGTCGGGGTCGCCCAGGATGATCTCCAGGCCGTTGGCCATGACCTGGGCGGAGGCGCCGCCGCCGATGTCGAGGAAGTTGGCGGGCTTCACGCCACCGTGGTTCTCACCGGCGTACGCGACGACGTCCAGGGTGCTCATGACGAGACCCGCGCCGTTGCCGATGATGCCGACCTCGCCGTCGAGCTTGACGTAGTTGAGGTTCTTCTCCTTGGCGGCGGCCTCCAGCGGGTTGGCCGCGGCCTTGTCGTGGAGCTCCGCCCAGTCCGCGTGGCGGAACTCGGCGTTGTCGTCCAGCGACACCTTGCCGTCCAGGGCGATGACGTCACCGGAGGCGACCTTCGCCAGCGGGTTCACCTCGACGAGGAGGGCGTCCTCCTTGATGAAGGTGTCCCACAGCGTGACCAGGACGTCGGCGACCTTGTCGGCGACCTCGGCCGGGAACTTCGCGGCGGCGACGATCTCCTTGGCCTTGGCCAGGTCCACACCGTCGATCGGGTTGATCGGGGTCTGGGCGACGGCGTCCGGACGGGTGGCCGCCACCTCCTCGATCTCCATGCCGCCCTCGACGGAGGCGATGGAGAGGAAGGTGCGGTTGGCACGGTCGAGGAGGAAGGAGACGTAGTACTCCTCGAGGATCTCCGGGGCGGTCTCGGCGATCATCACCTTGTGGACCGTGTGGCCCTTGATGTCCATGCCGAGGATGTCCGTCGCACGGGCGACGGCCTCGTCCGCGGAGGTAGCCAGCTTGACGCCACCGGCCTTGCCGCGACCACCGACCTTCACCTGCGCCTTGACGACAGACTTGCCGCCCAGCCGCTCGGTGATCTCGCGCGCCGCCTCAGGCGTGTCGATGACTTCACCGGCCAGCACCGGTACATCGTGCTTGGCGAAGAGGTCCCTCGCCTGGTACTCGAACAGGTCCACGCGCTTCCGTCCCTATCAGTGATCTCGCGGTTCGTTGGATGCGTGGGCGTGCCGCGAAGGGCAACGTGACGTCCGCGTGTGTCACAAGGGGGGCGCACACGGTGTCCGAGCGCGCGGCATGTCCGTCTCGCAGATTATCGCCGCTCACGGGGGCTCCCTAAATCGAGGGTCACACCTGAGCGGTGATACCTGTCACATGATGCCGGGTATCCCGGGTTCTCATGGCACGGCGTGCCGTCTTGCGTGCGATGTGCGAGGCCTCACCGGGCTGGGGTTGGCCCGGTGAGGCCTCAGGCCCCTCGCGGGGCCGGGCGGCCGGTCCCCGCCCCTGGGGGACCGGCCTGCCCGTACCGGGGGGTGTCGGACCGGCCGGACCGACGGCATTCGACCGTCCGGGCGACCACCCCCCGGAGTCAGCCGGAGTACGCCCCGGCGTCCTGCGGACCGCCGGCGTACTCCGAGCTCACGGCCTCGGGAACGGAGGAGGGGAGGGGGCCGAACAGGTGGTCGACGCCGTCCCCGGGGACGGCCGGGGAGGCGGTGTCCACGACGGCCACGGTGACCTCGGCGGTCGCGGGGTGGGTGGTGGCCCTCTCGCCCGCCCTCTCCCGCTCCCTCTCCCGCTCCCTCTCCCGCTCCCTTTCCCTTGCCGTTGCCTTTGCCGCGCGGGCCGCCCGGGCGCCGTAGATGGCCTCGGCGGCCCGGATCTCGGCGGCGACGGTGCGGCCGGCCCGGCCCGTGGTGGGCGCCGGTCCGGCGGCGGGTGTGAAGACGGAGCGGCGGATGTTCTTGTGCATGCGTACGTCAGTCCTTCGGGGCTCCGGTGCGTTCGGGACGCGGACGCGGAGCCGGGAGGCTTCCGGGGGGGGTGCCGGAAGCGCGGCTGGGGACATCGCCGTCCGGAAGGTTCGGAGGAGGAGCCGTGGGAGGGGTCCTCAGAGGTCCGGACGGGCGGGCAGACCTGTTCCGCCCCCGCGCGACAGGTCTGTGGCGGGGAAGGGGGTCGCCGGTCCTAGCCGGGGAAGACCGGGATGTCCCGGTATCTGTCCGGGGTTCCGGCCGCGTCGAGGCGCGCGGCGGCACCGGGCACGAGCCTGAGCAGCGCCCGGTCGGCGAAGGCCACGGCGTACGCGTCACCGTGCCGGGAGGGGCTGCCGTCGACCGCCGACTTGCCCAGCACACCGTCCGGGTCTCCGGTGGGCGCGGGGTGGGCGGGAGCGTCGACGGCGCGGGCGGCGCGATGGCCGCCGATGTGTGCCGCCGCCCGGTCGGACGCGAAGGCCACGGCGGTGATCCGCGGCCCGTACGACACGGCGGTGGTCGCCGCCGCTGCCTTTTCCGTACGGGACTTGTCGTGCCCGGCGTCGTGCGTGACCGGTGTCCGCGGCTGCGCGGGGCCGGGCGTCGGCGTCACCGGTGCCGACTCGACCGGCGGCTCGGAGACGACGGGAAGCTCCGGCACCTGCACCACGGGCAGCTCCGTCACCTGCCGCACCGTCTCGGTGAGCGTCTCGGTCAGGGCCGAGGTGATGGGAGAGTTCACGGTGTCGGTCACGGTGTCGGTCACGGACCGGACGACCTCGTGGACGCCGTCCACCACCGGCGCCACCGGCACTGCCTTGATGACGGCGGGCTTCCGTGCCCCCGGCGGCGGCGCCTTCCGGGGCACGGCCGACGTCAGCGACGTCAACGACGGAGTCGAAGGCACCCCCTCGGCCGCCTGCGCCTGCTGCCCGCAGAGGAAGCCGAGCGCGAGCAGTCCGCCGACCAGCAGCGCCAGTTGCAGCGCACGTCGTCCCGGCACCGTGCGCAACACGCGCACGGCGGCACCGGACACAACTGCTGGCGAGGTCAAGACGGGGAGGATCCTCCCGTGCGGCGGAACAGAGCAGAGGGGGCCCGACGGCGTGAAGGCCGGTGAAAGACCCGTGGAGACTTCGATCCTTGCACGGGACTCCCGAGGTTGCGCAAGCCCCCCGTTACCGATGGGTAGTCATGTCCGTTTTGACGGCCGGTGCCGGACATCACCGAGTCGACAAGTCACCCTCCGGGCGCGGCATCACACGGTGTCCGGCACCGGAATCGGCCGCTTCTCGATCGCCGCCGCCATCACCTCGGGGAAGAGGTCGGGCGTGCAGGCGAACGCCGGTGCCCCCAGCGCCGCAAGCGCGGCCGCGTGCTCCCGGTCGTACGCCGGCGCCCCCTCGTCCGACAGCGCGAGCAGCGCCACGAACTGCACCCCCGACGCCTTCATCGCCGCGACCCGCTTCAGCATCTCGTTCCGTATCCCGCCCTCGTAGAGGTCGCTGATGAGGACGACGACGGTCTCCGCCGGCCGGGTGATCTGCGACTGGCAGTACGCCAGCGCCCGGTTGATGTCCGTACCGCCGCCGAGCTGGGTGCCGAACAGGACGTCCACCGGGTCGTCCAGCCGGTCGGTGAGGTCGACCACCGCGGTGTCGAAGACGACGAGCCGGGTGTCGATCGACCGCATGGACGCCAGCACCGCCCCGAACACCGAGGCGTACACCACCGACGCGGCCATCGACCCGGACTGGTCGATGCAGAGCACCACTTCCTTCTTCACCGACTGCGACGCCCGCCCGTACCCGATCAGCCGCTCCGGCACGATCGTCCGGTACTCGGGCAGGTAGTGCTTGAGGTTGGCCGCGATGGTGCGGTTCCAGTCGATGTCGTGGTGGCGTGGCCGGTTGACGCGGGCGCTGCGGTCGAGGGCGCCGGTGAGGGTGGCCCGGGTGCGGGTGGCCAGCCGCTTCTCCAGGTCCTCGACGACCTTGCGCACCACCGCCCGCGCCGTCTCCTTCGTGGTCTCTGGCATCGCCTTGTTGAGCGAGAGCAGGGTGCCGACCAGGTGCACGTCCGCCTCCACCGCCTCCAGCATCTCCGGTTCGAGCAGCAGCGAGGCCAGTCCGAGCCGGTCGATGGCGTCACGCTGCATGACCTGGACGACGGAGGACGGGAAGTAGGTCCGGATGTCCCCGAGCCAGCGCGCCACCGACGGCGCCGACGCCCCGAGCCCCGCCGAACGCTCCCGCCCCGACTGCGGTCTGTCCCCTTTCCCGTACAGCGCGGCCAGCGTCCCGTCCATCGCCGCGTCCCGCCCCGACAGCGCGCACCCGGTGCCGTCGGCGGCCTCGCCACCGAGCACCAGCCGCCACCGCCGCAGCCGCTCCCACGCGGGATCACCGGTTTCGGCGCCGGTGCCGGTGCCGGTGTCCGTCACGTCCGTGCTCATCTCCCCGCCCCCACAAGGTCGTTGTCCGGTGTTGTCTCGTCGAGGCCGAGCAGCAGGCGCAGCACCGGCAGTACGGCGTCGGCGCGCCCGGCGTCCGCCTCGGCGCCGAAGCCCGGTGTCCCGCCGGCCTGCCCCGCCCCCTGGAGCCGCTCTCCCGGGCCACGGCGCACCAGTTCGCCGATCGTCCGGCGCACCCCCGGCTCGTACACCGAGAACGTCCGCCGCAGCAGCGGCAGCACGTCCGTGAACGCCGCCGCCGGCACCCCGGTCAGCCAGGCGTCGACCAGGCCGAGCAGCCGTTCGTCGTGCACCAGCAGCATCCCGCCCCCGCCGCTGCCGCCCACGAACCCCTCGATCCAGGCGGCCGCGTCCGCCGGCGGGGTCCCCGGCGAGAGCACCAGCCCCATCAGCCGCGCCGCCGCCTCCGGCCCCAGCTCCCCCTCGTCCAGCAGAATCCGCACGGCCCGCCCGCGCAGCACCCCGGGCACGGTCTCCCGCCCGGTCAGCGTGCGCAGCACGGCACGCCAGCGGCGCCGCAGGTCACGGCCGCCGGCATCGGCACCCGCCCCCGTCCCCGTCCCCGGCTCCCCGAGCAACCCCACCGCCGTGTGCACCGCGTCCACATGGCCCCGCATCTCCTCCGCCGCGTCCGCGTCGAGGGCGACGCAGGCCGGCGGGAGCCCGACGAAGACCCGCTCGGCGAGGCCCGCGGCGACCTCGGTGAGCGCGCGGGTGTCGGTGCCCCGGACGTCGCCGTAGCGCAGGGAGCGGACCAGGGCCGGCAGGGCCTGGGCGAGATGGCCGACGTCGGTGTCCAGCGCGGCCCGGTCGGCGAGCGCCCGCATCACCACCGGCAGCGCGTCCGGCAGCCCGGCGAGCAGGCAGTGCTCGGCGAGCCCGGTGACATCGGCGAGGGTGCCGGCGTGCACCGCGTCGGCCTCGGCCCTGGCCGTCGCCGCGCCCTCGACGGTCGTCCCCCACACCCCGGCCTCGGCCACCCGCACCGACAGCTCCGGCTCCCAGCAGAGCCGCCACGTCTCCCGGAACGTGCCCGTACTCCCCCGCGACCGCACCGGCTCGCCCCAGCCCACGCCGAGCAGCCGCAGCCGGTGCAGCAGCCGACTGCGCCCGGCGTCGGTGTCCTTGCGCAGGTCGAGCTCCAGCTCCCGCTCCAGCGCCTCCGGCTTGAGCCTGAGCCGGCGCTGCTCCCGCACCAGGTCCCGCTGCAACGGCACCGCGGGCGCCGCCTCCGGCACCTCCCCCAGCACGTCCCCGACCACCAGCCGGTCGTGCACCAGCGCCAGCGGGACGTCCGAGCCCTCGCACAGCACCGCCCGCACCGCGTCGGTGGTCTCGCCGAGGCCGGGCAGCGGGCGGCCGCGCATCACGGCCAGCGTCTCGGCGAGCCGTACCGCTTCGATGACATGGGCCGAGGAGACGATCCGGTCCTCCTCGCGCAGCAGTCCGGCCACCTTGGTGAGCCAGCGCTCCACCGGCCGGTCCGGGGCGCGGAACAGATGTCCGTACCAGCCCGGCGAGTCGATACCGGCGCCGTATCCGCCGGCCCGGGCAAGCCTGCGGTTCGTCCACGGCACCCAGGTCATGTCCGTCCTGACCTTGGGCAGCCCCTTCAGTAGTTCCCGGTCGGCGGCGACGGTGGTCTTCGCGCGCAGCGCCGGCACGTGCCACGCCCCGCACACCACCGCGACCCGCTCCCCGAACTCCCGCTGCGCGGCGCGCAGTCGCAGCCGCATATGCGCCTCCCGCACGGGGTCCCGGTCGCGGCCACCGGTCCCGTACGTCTCCCGCAGCGCCCCCATCGCCTCCGACACCGCGGCGAACGGCGCGAACACGTCCCGCTCCCCGGCCGCGCTCCGGTGCTCGACGACGTCCTCCCACCAGCGCTCGGGATCGTCGTAACCGGCGGCTTCGGCGAGGGCGGCGAGGGGGTCGACACGCAGCTGCCGGTCGGTGTCGGGCTCGTCGGCCGCATCGGGCTTCTCCCGCCCGCTGTCGGGCTCGTCGGCCGCTTCAGGCGTCTGCCGCCCGCTGTCGGGCTCGTCGGCCTCGGTGTCGGTGTCGGTGTCGGTGTCGGGGACCGCAACCGCTTCTTCTTCCTGCCCTCTTCCCCAGGCCAGCGTGTGCGCGGCCGGCAGGTCGATGAAGCGGGCCGGGACCTCGTGCTCCAGGGCCCAGCGGACCGCCACCCACTCGGGGCTGAAGTCGGCGAACGGCCAGAACGCGGAGCGGCCGGGCTCGTCCACGGCGTGCGCGAGGAGCGCGACCGGTGGCCGCATCTCCGGGTCGGCGGCCAGCGGGATGAGCGCGTCGGCCTCGGGCGGCCCCTCGATCAGCACCACCCGCGGCCGGGCGGCGTCCAGCGCGGCCCGCACCGCCCGCGCGGAGCCGGGCCCGTGGTGCCGTACCCCCAGCAGCAGCGGCCCGGGGCCGGGCGACCGCCGCCACTCCGTGTCGTCGCTCATGCGCTCACCTCGCGGCAGGCGCGGTAGAAGTCCTTCCAGCCGTCGCGCTCGCGGACGACCGTCTCCAGGTACTCCTGCCAGATGACCCGGTCGGCGGCCGGGTCACGGACGACGGCCCCGAGGATGCCGGCCGCGACGTCACCGGCCCGCAGCACGCCGTCCCCGAAGTGGGCCGCCAGGGCGAGGCCGCCCGTGACGACGGAGATCGCCTCGGCCGTGGAGAGCGTGCCGCTGGGCGACTTGAGCTTGGTGCGGCCGTCGGCCGTGACGCCGTCGCGCAGCTCGCGGAAGACGGTGACGACCCGGTGGATCTCCTCGATGCCGTCGGGCACGGCCGGCAGGTCCAGGGAGCGGCCGATCTGGTCGACGCGGCGGGCGACGATGTCGACCTCGGCGTCCGGGCTCTCCGGCAGCGGCAGCACCACGGTGTTGAAGCGGCGGCGCAGGGCGCTGGAGAGGTCGTTGACCCCCCGGTCGCGGTCGTTGGCGGTGGCGATCAGGTTGAAGCCGCGGACCGCCTGCACCTCCTGGCCCAGCTCGGGAATGGGCAGGGTCTTCTCGGACAGGATGGTGATCAGCGTGTCCTGTACGTCGGCGGGGATCCGGGTCAGCTCCTCGACTCTCGCCGTCATCCCCTCCGCCATGGCCCGCATGACCGGGCTCGGCACGAGGGCGTCCCGGCTCGGACCGTGGGCCAGCAGCTGCGCGTAGTTCCAGCCGTAGCGGATCGCCTCCTCCGGAGTGCCGGCCGTGCCCTGCACAAGGAGGGTCGAGTCGCCGCTGACGGCGGCCGCCAGGTGCTCGGAGACCCAGGTCTTGGCGGTGCCGGGCACACCGAGCAGGAGCAGGGCACGGTCGGTGGCGAGGGTGGTGACGGCGACCTCGACGATGCGGCGCGCGCCGACGTACTTCGGTGTGATCACCGTGCCGTCCGGCAGCGTGCCGCCGAGCAGATAGGTGGCGACCGCCCACGGCGACATCTTCCAGCGGGCCGGGCGCGGCCGGTCGTCCTGCGCGGCCAGCGCCGCCAGTTCGGCCGCGAAGGCGTGCTCGGCGTGCGGCCGCAGTGCGCTCTCGATGGTCGTCGGGTCGGTCGGTTCCACGGACACAGTCATGGCTGAGGCCCCCTCCAGCTCGGCCGGTTCGGATCTGGTGTCCACCGTGCACCACGCCACTGACAATCGCTCTGACCTGCACAAACATGTGCGCCGGGGCGATTGTCAGTGGCGGGATCTACCTTCGATGGCATGACTCAGCAGGGGGTGCGCTGGAGTGCGGACCAGGTGCTGGCCTTGGCGCCTGACGCCGCGTCACGCAAAGCGGGAAGCAAACTCGGAGCGGCCGGGCCGTGGTCCGGGGCCGGGAGTTGCGAGGAGGGGACGGTATGGGGACTGTGCAAGGGCAGCGGCAGCAAGCCGTACCAGACGATCGTGGACATCGCCGATCCGGCGGGTCCCGCCTACAAGTGCAGTTGCCCGAGCCGGAAGTTCCCCTGCAAGCACGCCCTCGGACTGCTCCTGCTCTGGGCGGGCGAGGACGACTCGGTGCCGGCGGTGCCGCAGCCGCCGGACTGGGCCGAGCAGTGGATCGCCGGCCGGCGCAAGCGTGCGGAGGACAAACGGCCGGCGGACGGCGGGAGTTCCCCGGCCACCGCTGATCCGGAGGCGGCCCGGCGCCGGGCGGAGAAGCGGGCCGAGCGGGTCACGGCGGGGGCCACCGAGCTGGAGCAGCGCCTGTCCGACCTGCTGCGCGGCGGCCTGGCCACTGCCGAGCAGGCGGGGTACGGACTGTGGGAGGAGACGGCGGCCCGCATGGTCGACGCCCAGGCCCCCGGACTGGCCGCGCGGGTGCGGGAGTTGGGGGCGATACCGGGCTCCGGTCCGGGCTGGCCGGTGCGGCTCCTCGAGGAGTGCGCGCTGCTGCACCTCCTGGACCAGGGCTGGCTGCGCCGGGACCGGCTCCCGGCGGGCCTCGCGGCCACGGTCCGCTCCCGTGTCGGCCTGCCCGCACCGGCGGACGGCCCGCCGGTGCGCGACCGCTGGCTGGTCCTCGCCCAGTACGACACGGCGGACGCGAAGCTGACGACCCGCCGGATCTGGCTGCACGGCGCCGACTCGGGCCGTACGGCACTGCTCCTCTCCTACGGCGCGGCCGGCCGCGCCCCCGAGCTGGCGCTGCCGGTCGGTCTCGCCCTGGAGGCGGAGCTGTCCGCCTATCCGGGCGCGGGGCAGCACCGGGCGGCGCTGGGTGAGCGGTTCGCCGCACCCGCGCCCCTGTCGATACGGCCGCCGGGCGTGCCGACGGCACAGGCGACGGCCCGGTACGGGGAGGCGCTGCGCGACGACCCGTGGCTGGAGTCGGTGCCGGTGACGCTGGCCCGGGTCGTGCCGGTCCCGGACGGCGACTCCTGGCAACTGGCGGACGCCGAGGGCGAGTCCGCGCTGCCGCTCGCTCCCGCCGCCCGTTCCGGGCCGGGGCTGTGGCGGCTGGTCGCGCTCTCGGGCGGCGCCCCGGTCACGGTCTTCGGCGAGTGCGGCCACCGTGGCTTCACCCCGCTGACGGCCTGGCCTGAGACAGCGGGCGCGGCGGTACCGCTGTGCTGACCCGGCCGACACCCGAACCGACCCGGCACCACCGCACCGCATCCGAACCGACTCGCAGAACTCACGGAAGGGGAAGCCCGTGACCGCTTGGGAGGATCTCGTCACCACGGCTCTGCTGGGCACGGACCGGCGTCCGCCCGCGACCGGCGGGCCGGGCCGCGAGGCTCCGGTGGCCCTGCTGGACGAGGCGGCCGTGGCGACCGTACGACGGCGGGCCGGGCTGCGTCCGGCACCGGCCGCGCCCCGCCCCGAACCGGCCGCCGAGGACCTGCGTCCCGCGCTGCCGGCCGCCGCGGCCCGCCGGCTGGCGATGCTGCTCTCCGACCGTCCCGGCATCGCGGCCGGCAGCCGCCGGGGCACCTCGCCCGACCTGATGGAGCTGCTGCCGCAGTGGCTCGCGGCGGCCAACGCACACGGGTTCGCCGCACCCCCGCAGGCGCTGCCCGCACTGCTGGACGCGGCCCGGGGCCGTACCGACCTGCGGCCCGCCGCGCTGGCCTTCGCCGGACCGCGCGCCCTGTGGCTGGCCCGGCTCAACCAGGACTGGCGGTTCGCCCTGCGGGCGGCCCCGGGCGGCGGCGCGGCCCTGCCCGGCCCCGAGGACACCGACGCGATACGGCGGCTGTGGCAGGAGGGGCTGTTCGCCGAGCGGGTCGCGCTGCTGGCCGCGCAACGGGCTCGTGCGCCCGAGGCGGCGCTCCAGCTGCTGGCCGGGACCTGGGCCACGGAGCGGGCCGAGGACCGGCTGATGTTCCTGGACTCGCTGCGCACGGGACTGGCCGCCGGGGACGAGCCGTTCTTGGAGCAGGCGCTGTCGGACCGGAGCCGTAACGTGCGGACGACGGCGGCGGAGCTGCTGTCCGCGCTGCCCGGCTCGGCGCTCGCCGGGCGGATGGCGGTGCGGGCCGGGTCGTGCGTGGCCGTCGACCATACCGGGGACGGCCCGGCGATCGCGGTGGAGGCACCGCCGGAGTGCGACCCGGGGATGGAACGCGACGGCGTCGTGGCCAAACCACCGACCGGGCGCGGCGAACGGTCGTGGTGGCTGGGGCAGTTGGTGGAGGCGACCCCGCTCTCCACCTGGCCGGCGCGACTCGGCGGCCGTACGCCCGCGGAGATCGTGGCGCTGCCGGTGGCGGACGGCTGGCAGGGCGAGCTGCACGCGGCCTGGTGCCGGGCCGCCGTACGGCAGCGGGACGCCGGGTGGGCGAGAGCGCTGCTCGGGGTTCCGGCGGCACCGGAGGCGGGCGGCCCGGGCGCGGTGTCCCTGGCCGAGCGGGCCAAGCTGCTGGGCACCCTGGAGGGCGCGGAGCGGGCCGGCTGGGTGGCCGGCTTCATCGCGGCGCACGGCCTGTCGGAGGCGTTCCAGCTGCTCGGCATGTGCGCCGTACCGTGGTCCGCGCCGCTCGGCCGCTCCGTGGTGGACGCCCTCAACATCGCGCGGGACGCGGGGAGTTATCCCTGGAGCTTCAGCGGAGTGATGGGCCTGGCCGAACGCTGCCTGGACCCCGCGGAAGCCGGCCGGCTGGACGCGCTCCTGGCGGTACCGGACGAACGGGAGGACGCGTCGCCGGGAGCCGGCGGCTACTGGGCGGAGGCGTTCCAGCGCCTGGTGACGACACTGAGACTACGAGCAGCAATGCTCGGAGAACTGGACTCACCGGACAATTGAACGACCGCTCATCGGGACGCGCCCCATAGGGGCGCGGGGCTGAGTCGATATGCGGCTCCGCCGCGTGGGCGCGATCAGCCCCCACCGACCCGCAGCCCACACACGACCCCCACCACCGAAGTCGGCCCCCCGCGAACGCGGCCTACGCCTCTGTCGGCTGCCTGACGTTCTCCCGCACCCACTCCACGATCGACGTCGTCGTCGCCCCCGGTGTGAAGATCGCGGCGACGCCCTTCTCCTTGAGGGGGGCGATGTCGTCCTCGGGGATGATGCCGCCGCCGAAGACGAGGATGTCCTCGGCGTCACGCTGCTTGAGGAGGTCGATGACCGCGGCGAACAGGGTGTTGTGGGCGCCGGAGAGGATGGAGAGGCCGATGGCGTCGGCGTCCTCCTGGATCGCCGTGTCGACGATCTGCTCCGGCGTCTGGTGGAGCCCGGTGTAGATGACCTCCATGCCCGCGTCGCGCAGCGCCCGCGCGATGACCTTGGCTCCGCGGTCGTGGCCGTCGAGCCCCGGTTTGGCCACCACCACACGGATCGGGCCGGCTGCCACACCCATCACTGCCTCCATGACCATGAAACGAACACGCCAACATCCATCCGTATCGAGAAGTACCGCATATTCGGCGCGTTCCGCCACCCGTCTCAAGTGAACGAACGTTATCTCCAGCATCCCGCAACCGGCAGTTTCGCGGAGGTTACAGAGGGGGAAATCACACACAGCGGGACACGTCAGGGAGTCGCAGCGTGGTCCGCGGGGACGGTACGGACAGGCGACGCGGCATGTCGTCGTATCCAGCCGTACCCGCCGCCTCCGCCCGGCCTCCCCATGAGGGCACACGGGGGACGGAGTCGTCCTCGGCGTGCCGACAGGAGGTCGGCCGATGAAGGTCACCGGGGTACTGGACCCTTTTCTCCCGTTCTGCCGCCGCCTCCTGCCCAGCAGTCTCGCCGGCCTGTCGCTGGCCCTCCTGAAGTCGACAGCCCTGGAGGCCGCGATCCTGGCCGGGCATCTCCTGCTCTACCCGACGGGCCTCACCCCGGAGCGCCGCCCGCCCTCGCCGCCCGCACCGTCCGCGGAGCCTGACGGCACGGTCCGGCTGCCGGTCCGGCCGGCCCCGCCGGTCGTGCTGCTGCACGGCTTCATCGACAACCGCTCGGTCTTCGTCCTGCTGCGCCGCACCCTCGCCCAGCACGGCGGCCAGCGCGTCGAGTCGCTCAACTACTCGCCGCTGACCTGCGACATCCGCACCGCCGCCGAACTGCTCGGCCAGCACATAGAGGAGATCTGCGAGCGCACCGGCAGCGGCCGGGTCGACATCGTCGGGCACAGCCTCGGCGGGCTGATCGCGCGCTACTACGTCCAGCGCCTCGGCGGCGACCTGCGCGTCCGCACCCTGGTGACGCTCGGCACCCCGCACTCCGGCACCCGGGCGGTGCCGCTCGCGGACGCGCACCCGATCGTGCGGCAGATGCGCCCGGGTTCGGAGGTGATCGAGGAGCTGACCAGGCCCGCACCCGGTTGCCGCACCCGGTTCGTGAGCTTCTGGAGCGACCTCGACTCTGTGATGGAGCCGGTGGAGACAGCCCGTGTCGACCACCCGGACCTCATGGCGACGAACGTGCGGGTGACCGGGATCGGTCACCTCGCCCTGCCCGTCCACCCGGCGATCGCGTCCGGTATACGGCAGGCCCTCGACGAAACACACGCGGAGGAGCGGATCGCGGGCGGTCTGACGGTGGCCTGAGGGCGAACCGGGCGGGCGAGGGCCGCCCGGCGGAGCCCGTTTGGACCCACCCCCGCTCGAACACTCCTCGAACACAAGGCCAAACCCGCGCCCGTCGTCCCCCGAAACACGGCCGAATGCCCGTTTCCCGAAACAGTGAAACCTGTTGAAGATTGTCGCGCCCGTATACCGCCGGGTACAGTCGCCGCACTGCTCTGGCAGCCCCTGTTGTCGAGGCGAAAGAGAAGTTGGTGAACGACCGTCACCCGTCGGGGACCATGACCACCCCGGCCCCGGCTTCCGACGCCGATCCGGCGCACTACGCGCCGTACGGCACCCAGGAAGCCCAGTACGGCGACTTCACCACGTACGGCGACCACACCGCCACCGGCGCCTCCTTCCACAGCGACCCGCTCTTCGGCAGCCTGCCGGGCGAGGGCCAGGCCACCGGCGGGTACGACGCCACGCAGTGGCAGACGGCCGGCGGTCAGACGCTGAACTACGACCCGTACGCGGCCCAGCACCACGCCGCCTACGACTCCGGCGCCTACGACAGCACCGCGTGGACCGTCCCGGCACCGGCGCAGGAGACGGTCGCCGACACCAGCGGCCATTGGAACGCGAACGCCTGGCTGCAGCCCGACCAGTCGGGCATGGCCGGTGCGACCCAGCAGTGGGAGTGGGGCACCCAGGCGTTCGACACCGGCGTGTACGACGCCACGCAGTGGAACTCCGACGGCACCCCGGCGCAGACCGCCGAGCCCGGCTACGAGCACGAACCGCAGGCCGCCGACTCCTTCGACGAGTCGGCGACCCAGATGTTCGAGCAGCACCCCTACGAGGAGTTCGGGGAGTTCGAGAAGCCCGCGGAGAACTTCCCGGACGACGGGGCGCTGACCGCGACCGGCGAACTGCCTGAAGTAACGCCACTGCTGGACGACCAGGAAGAGGTCACCCCGGTCACGCCGTCGGCGACGACCCGCGCGGGGGCGCGTTCCCGCCGCCGTACGCCTCCCAAGCGGTCCGCGCTGCTGACCGTCGCCGTGCCCTCCGTGTGTGTGATGGGCGTCGCCGGGATCGCGGCTGCCTCCGTCAACAGCCTGACCGGCGACGGCAAGGACACCACGGCCTCCGCCTCCGACGCGCAGTCGGTGAAGCCGTCCGCCGCCAACAGCAAGCTGGACGCCCAGCTCAGGACGCTCTCGGCGGGTGCCGACGACTTCGCCGACCGGGCCAGCCGGACGCAGGAGCGCATCGACCTCAAGGCCCAGCAGGAGTCCGAGAAGAAGAAGGCGGCGGCCGAGGCGGCCCGCAAGGAGCGGCTGCGCCCGAAGTACGTGCTGCCGGTCACGCAGAGGGGTCTCAGCGCCTACTTCGGCCAGGCCGGCGTGAACTGGATGTCCGTCCACACGGGCATCGACTTCCCCGTCTCCTACGGCACGACGGTGATGGCCGCCACCGACGGCGTCGTCTCCACCAAGTGGAACAGCGCCTACGGCAACATGATGATCGTGACGGCGAAGGACGGTACGGAGACGTGGTACTGCCACCTCTCGTCGTACCGTGTCGCCGCCGGTACGACCGTGAAGGCCGGCGATCCGATCGCGTACTCCGGGAACTCCGGCAACTCGACCGGTCCGCACCTGCACTTCGAGGTGAGGCCGGCCGGAGGCGCCGCCATAGACCCGCTGCCGTGGCTGCGCAGCCACGGGCTCGACCCGACCTGACCTGGCCGATACCACCGGGCCCCGCCGCAGCGGGGCCCGGTGGTACTACAGCTTCTCCACCGGCGCGTACCGCAGCAGCAGCCGCTTCGGCTTGGCGTCGCCGAAGTCGATCGTCGCCTCCGCGTTCCCACCCGTGCCCTTCACCGCGACGACCGTGCCGAGGCCGAACTGGTCGTGGGTGACGCGGTCGCCGACGGCCACCGAGACCACCGGCTTCTCCGAGGTCCGCCGGGTGGCGAAGCCGGACGCGCCCGAGGCCGAGGAGCGCGAGCGGGTGGAGGAGAGCGAGGCGGCCACGCCCGCCGCGGGCCCGGCGGAGACCGGCGCCATCGCCCCGGTCCGCTTCCATTCCAGATAGGCGCCCGGGATCTCCTCCAGGAAGCGCGAGGGCGGGTTGTACGACGGCTGGCCCCAGGCGCTGCGCATCGACGAACGGGTGAGGTACAGCCGCTCCCGCGCACGTGTGATGCCGACGTACGCGAGCCGCCGCTCCTCCTCCAGTTCCTTGGTCTGGCCGAGGGCGCGCATGTGCGGGAAGACGCCGTCCTCCATGCCGGTCAGGAACACCACCGGGAATTCGAGGCCCTTGGCGGTGTGCAGGGTCATCAGGGTGATGACGCCGTCGCCGTTCTCGTCCTCGTCGGGGATCTGGTCGGAGTCGGCTACCAGGGCCACCCGCTCCAGGAAGGCGGCGAGCCCGGCCGGCTGCTCGCCCTCGCCGGTCTCCTGCTCGAACTCCAGCGCCACGGAGGCGAGTTCCTGGAGGTTCTCGATGCGGGTCTCGTCCTGCGGATCCGTCGAGTTCTGCAACTCGGCCAGGTATCCGGTGCGTTCGTAGATCGCCTCCAGGACCGTGGCGGGTCCGGCGCCGGACTCCACGACCGTACGGAGGTCCTCCATCAGCGTGTTGAACCGCTTGACCGCGTTCGTCGACCGGGCGGCCATGCCGTACGCCTCGTCGACGCGCCTGAGCGCCTGCGGGAAGCTGATCTTCTCGCGCTGGGCGAGGGCGTCGATCATCGCCTCCGCGCGGTCGCCGATACCGCGCTTGGGGACGTTGAGGATGCGCCGGAGCGGGACGGAGTCCTCCGGGTTGGCCAGCACCCGCAGGTAGGCCAGGACGTCCCGGACCTCCTTGCGCTCGTAGAAGCGGACGCCGCCGACGACCTTGTACGGCAGGCCGACACGGATGAAGATCTCCTCGAAGACCCGGGACTGCGCGTTGGTGCGGTAGAAGACGGCGACATCGCCCGCCTTCGCCTCGCCCGCGTCCGTCAGACGGTCTATCTCCTCGGCGACGAACTGCGCCTCGTCGTGCTCGGTGTCGGCGACGTAGCCGGTGATCTGCGCGCCCGCACCCGCGTTGGTCCACAGGTTCTTCGGGCGGCGGGACTCGTTGCGCTCGATGACCGCGTTGGCCGCGCTCAGAATCGTCTGTGTGGAGCGGTAGTTCTGTTCGAGGAGGATCGTCGTCGCGTTCGGGTAGTCCTCCTCGAACTGGAGGATGTTGCGGATCGTCGCGCCCCGGAAGGCGTAGATCGACTGGTCGGCGTCGCCGACGACGCAGAGCTCGGCGGGCGGCAGGTCGTGCTCGCCGGGCGGGGTGTCCGCACCGTGCGCGCCGGTGCCGACCAGCTCGCGCACCAGGGCGTACTGGGCGTGGTTGGTGTCCTGGTACTCGTCGACCAGGACGTGCCGGAAGCGGCGGCGGTAGTGCTCGGCGACGTCCGGGAAGGCGCGCAGCAGGTTGACCGTCGTCATGATCAGGTCGTCGAAGTCGAGGGCGTTCGCCTCGCGCAGCCGCGACTGGTACATGGCGTAGGCCTGGGCGAGGGTCTTCTCGAAGCCATCGGTCGCCTGAACGGCGAAGTCCTCCTCGTCGATCAGCTCGTTCTTGAGGTTGCTGATCTTGGCGCTGAAGGACTTGGGCGGGTAGCGCTTGGGGTCCAGGTCCAGGTCCCGGCAGACCAGGGCCATCAGGCGCTTGGAGTCGGCCGCGTCGTAGATCGAGAAGGAGGAGGTGAAGCCGAGCTTCTTGCTCTCCCTGCGGAGGATCCGCACGCACGCGCTGTGGAACGTCATCACCCACATCGCGTTGGCGCGCGGGCCGACGAGGTGCTCGACCCGCTCCTTCATCTCGCCCGCGGCCTTGTTGGTGAAGGTGATCGCGAGGATCTGGCCCGGGTGCACCTGGCGGGCGCCGAGCAGGTGGGCGATGCGGTGGGTGAGTACCCGGGTCTTGCCGGAACCGGCGCCGGCCACGATGAGCAGCGGGGAGCCGGCGTGCACGACGGCCGCCCGCTGGTTCTCGTTCAGCCCGTCCAGGAGGGCGGCCGGGTCCGGGGCCGGGCGGGCGGCGCCGTCGCGGTAGTAGGCGTCCCGGTCCGGGGGCACGTCGAACTTCCCGCCGAACAGATCGTCCGGAATCGACTCCGGAGCGTGCTCGTCCTCGGGCGGCGGCGGAGGTTCCTCGTCATGGCCGCGGGGGGCCTGGAGGCTCGCCAGGAAGCTGTCGTCAAAGAGGCTGCTCATCGCTCTCCGAGTCTAGGGCGCCCCACCGACAACCGGCCGCCACCCCGAAAACTCGCCCGGGTGACCGAACGGATCCGCTACGTCACGGCAGGCCGGCGCACGCCGCTGACCCGCGAGCGCCCACCGCGAACCACTGGCACCCTTCCAGGCAAGTCACCCATAACATCCCAAATGACCCTGCCTGAACGAGTCCCGACAACAAGGTCACGAAAATGTATCGGGCATATCGCACATCAACCTTCACAGAGGCCACACGAGTTGGTTAGCGTGCCGGGCAGGCCGTACGACCTCCACCGGCGAACATCGCCGGGCCGCACGGCCTCCGCCGAGTCCGGGGCGCCGCCGCGCATCCGGAGCCGGGGACCCACACCGATCCCGGGGTGAATCGGTCCCGACTCCCCTCAGGGGAGCGGACCGTAGGGCAACCCTTCCGAACCACCCGCCCGAACCCGACAGCTAACTCGGTAGGCGGAACACTGGAAGGAGTCGCCTCAGTTGGCGTCGCACCGCAAGTCCCGGCCGTCAGGAACGCGCGCGGCTGGCATACGCACTCCCGCGCTGGCCACCGCCGCCCTCACCTCCGTGGCCCTGTTCTCCCAGACGGCCGAGGCCGCACCCCCCGCGGACGGCAAGCCGAGCCTGGAGGAGGTGGAGAAGAAGGTCGACGCCCTCTACCGGCAGGCCGAGTCGGCGACCGAGAAGTACAACGCGGCCAAGGAGCGCACCGGCACGCAGCGCAAGCAGGTCGACACCCTGCTCGACGACGTCGCCGAGCGCACGGACCGGCTGAACAAGGCGCGTGAGGAGCTGGGTTCGTTCGCCGCGGCCCAGTACCGGACCGGGGCCGACGCCCCCGACACGGCGACCTTCCTGCTCGCGGACACTCCGCAGGACTACTTCGACCAGACGCAGCTGATGAGCCGGCTGACCTCGCGCCAGAAGGGCGCGGTCGACGACTACGTCACACAGCAGTCCGCGACCATGAAGAAGCGCCAGGAGGCCGCCCGGAGCCTCGAAACGCTCACCGAGACGCAGGACGAACTCAAAACCGCCAAGACCACCGTCCAGACGAAGCTGGCCTCCGCGCGAGAGCTGCTGTCGCAGCTGACGGCCGCGGAGAAGGCCCGGCTGGCGGCGATCGAGAAGCAACAGGAGGAAGCGGCGGCCCGCAAGGCGGCGGAGCTGGCGAAGCAGCAGGCCGCGGCCGCCGACCAGGAGGCCTCGTCGTCCTCGTCGCCCTCGACGTCCAGCGGCTCCTCCTCCGGCTCCTCCTCCGCCTACGCCACGAAGGCCGCCAAGGCGATCGCCTTCGCCCGCGCGCAGATCGGCAAGCCGTACGTGTGGGGTGCCACCGGCCCCGGCTCCTACGACTGCTCCGGGCTCTCCCAGGCCGCCTGGAAGGCCGCGGGCGTCTCCCTGCCGCGCACCACCTACGACCAGGTGAACGCCGGCACCACCGTCTCCCTCGCCGACGCCCGCCCCGGCGACCTGGTCTTCTTCTACGACGACGTCAGCCACGTCGGCATCTACATCGGCAACGGCATGATGATCCACGCCCCCAAGCCCGGCGCGTACGTCCGGGAGGAGTCGATCTACTACGGCGGTGAGTCGATCATCCACAGCGTGGTACGCCCGGCCTGATCCGTCGGGGGCGCCCACCACCCATCAGGCGCCCCCAGGCACTCCCCCCGCACCTGCTCTCACCTCAACGATCCGGGCGCCATCGCGCGCATCCGTCTCGCGCGCGCCCCGGCCGCTTCTGCACACCCGCTCTCACCCCACCGCCGCAAACACCACCCCGCGCATCCCCGTCCCCCCTCAAGCGCCCCTCAGTCGCTCCCCACGCCCTCTCACACCCGACCGACCCCGAGCGACGCGCGCTCGCGCCCCTGTCCCGCGACCGCGGGGTATTCGGGCCGCACACGCGCGTGGCCCGTTCGTGCCGCGGTCGGCCCTCCCTAGCATCAGCGGCATGTCCGGTATTTCCCCCCTCCGCGCCTGGTGGGCGCAGCGTCCGCCGGCGGCCGGGGCCGCCGTGATGGCCACCGGCATCATGTCGGTGGGGTTGCACCTTGCGGAGGCGGAGACCGTGTCCCGGGTGGCGCTGGTGGCGGCCTGTGTGATGTGGGCGGCGCTGGCCGCGGACTTCGTCGTACGGCTGGCGCTCGATCGCCGGCGGTGGGCGGCGGAGGCGCGGACGCCGGGCGCGCTCACCGCCGTGGCGGCGACGACGGTGCTGGGGACCCGGTTCTCGGCGCTCGGGTGGCAGACCCTCGCCGAGGCTCTGCTGGCGCTGTCGGCAGTGCTGTGGCCGCCGCTGCTGGTCCTCGTCGTGCGGCACTGGAAGCCGCGGATGCCCGGCGCGGTGTTCCTGGCCTGTGTGGCCACGCAGGGCCTGGCCGTACTGGGAGCGACGCTGGCGGCGGCCGTGACGACGGCGTGGCTCGCCCACCTCTCGCTGGCCCTCTTCTGGCTGGGGCTGGCGATGTACGGACTCGCCGTGCCCCGGTTCGAGTGGCGGCAGATCGCCGAGGGGCCCGGTGACCAGTGGGTGGCGGGCGGCGCGATCGCGATCTCCGCACTGGCCGGGGCGAGGCTGCTGGCCGCCGACAGCGCGCGGCTGTACCTGTGGAACGACGACGACCGAAGTGTCCTGCGCGCGGTGACGGCCTGGCTGACGGTGGCGGCCGGCGCGGCGGCGGCCGCCCGTACCGGCCTCAGGAAGGCCCGCTGAGGATGCCGAGGATCAGGTCCACAGGACGGCGATGAAGATGTTCGCCACCGTGAGCAGGCCCACCAGCCCGAAGGCGCCCTTCTCCACCTTCTCGTCGTCCCGTTTCACGTAGACGAGCCCGAGGATCACGATCAGCAGGGCGAGCTTCACGCCGATCTTGAAGGTGTTGACGTGGTGGTCGTCGGCCTCGTTGAGACCGACCAGGATCACGCCGGTCACGAGCATGGTGAACGCGCCGTGCAACATCCCGGGGACGAACCGGGCCGTGCCCTGGCCCATCGCCTTCATCTGGGTGAGGAAGCCGCCGAGAAGCGCGGCGATGCCGATGATGTGCAGGCCGACGAAGAGATGGATGAGTACGTCCATGACCCCGGAGCCTAATCAGGGCGGTACGGGGCGCCGGGCACCGGCCCCTCCCTCCGCGCCCGCCGCGCCGCATATATGCACCCCATAGCACCCCGCGTCCCCCGCCAGCCCCGGAACTGCCTCTTCGGTCATCCCGTCCCGAGAAGCCGACGGCTCCGGACCGGAATCCCGGTCATATACCGTCGGGTAACGATCCGGTCACGCCAATTCCGCGCATCGCGTTACCGAGCCGACACACGCGGGCCTAGCGTCCTCCCCCAGGTGACCGACTCCCCACCGCCGCCCGGGCCAGGGGCGGCAGTCGGACACCTCCGCCGAGAAGGTCCGGCGGCGGTCCGTTCCCCCTGTGCGGGCCGCCGCCGGACGCGCAATCCGCAGTCCCCCGCGGCCGTACGGGCGCTCCCCTGGCGTTCGGACGGGCGGGACTGCGGTCGTACGAAAGGACGGGACAGTCCAGGTGGCAGCGCACCGCAAGCCCCGACAGCGCTCGCTCAGCGGCAACACGGCCCGCACGGCCGCCACCCTCGCCCTGGCGGGCGCGGCCACCGCGACGGCTTTCGAAGGGACCGGAAACGCCGAGCCCCAACTGACACCGGCGCAGGTGAAGGCCAAGGTGGACCAGCTGTACCAGGAGGCCGAGGCGGCCACCCAGAAGTACGACGGAGCGAAGGACAAGGCCGATTCGGCCGAGCGGCGGCTGAAGTCGCTGCAGGACGAGACCGCCCGCGCGCAGGACAAGCTCAACTCCGCCCGGGACGCGCTCGGTTCGACAGCGGCCGCGCAGTACCGCGCCGGTGGCATCGATCCGGCCTGGCAGCTCGCGCTGTCCAGCGACCCCGACCGGTACCTGGACGACGCCGCGTTCGCCGAGCGGGTCGGCGACCGGCAGGCCGGGGCGGTGGCGCGGGTGCGCGGGCAGCTGCGGGAGGTCGAGCAGCTGCGTGGCGCGGCGCACGTGGAGCTGACCTCGCTGCGGTCCCGGCAGGCCGAGCTGAAGCGGCAGAAGACCGCCATCAACGGCAAGCTCGGCGAGGCCCGGCGGCTGCTGTCGCAGCTGTCGCCGGGGCAGCGGGCGGCGGTCGCGGCGGACGACGGCACCGGACGTGCCTCACGCTCGGCGTCGGACGCCCGCGCCCCCCTGACCGCCGGCAGCGTCGCCGCCCCCGACTCCCGTGCCGCTGCCGCCGTCGCATACGCCTACTCGAAGCTCGGCAGCCCCTACGTCTGGGGCGCGACCGGCCCCGACGCCTTCGACTGCTCGGGCCTCGCCCAGGCCGCCTACCGCTCCGCCGGCGTCTCCATCCCCCGCACCACCTACGCCCAGATCGACGCCGGCCGCCGCGTCTCCCGCTCCGAACTCCAGCCGGGCGACCTGGTGTTCTTCTACTCGGGCATCAGTCACGTCGGCATCTACATCGGCAACGGCCAGATGATCCACGCCCCCAATCCGTCGGCGCCGGTGCGGATCGCCCCGATCGACGAGATGCCGTTCGCGGGGGCCGCGCGGGTCGTGTGAGCCACTCGCCGGGCACCGTGCGGGTTGTGTGAGCCCCTCGCAGGGCACTGTGGACTCGTGGCGCCGGGCCGCCGCGGACCCGCCTCAGACCAGGCGGCGCGCCGTCGCCCAGCGGGTCAGCTCGTGCCGGTTCGACAGCTGCAGCTTCCGCAGGACCGCCGACACATGGGACTCGACCGTCTTGACAGAGATGAACAGCTGCTTGGCGATCTCCTTGTAGGCGTAGCCCCGCGCGATGAGACGCAGGACCTCGCGCTCGCGCTGGGTGAGGCGGTCGAGGTCCTCGTCGACCGGCGGGGCGTCGGTGGAGGCGAAGGCGTCCAGGACGAACCCCGCGAGCCGTGGCGAGAAGACGGCGTCGCCCTCCTGGACCCGGAAGATCGAGTCGACCAGGTCGGTGCCGGTGATCGTCTTGGTGACGTAGCCGCGGGCACCGCCCCGGATCACGCCGATCACGTCCTCGGCCGCGTCCGACACGGACAGTGCGAGGAAGCGCACCGGCTGCTCGGCGTCCGCCATCAACGGGGCGCACCGGCGCAGCACCTCGACCCCGCCGCCGCCCGGCAGGTGCACGTCGAGGAGGACCACCTCGGGCCGGGTCGCGGTGATCACCGTGACCGCCTGGTCGACGTCGGCGGCCTCGCCGACCACCTCGACGCCGGTCTGCTCGGTCTGGCCGATCTCGGCCTGGACGCCCGTCCGGAACATCCGGTGGTCGTCGACGAGGACCACACGCACCCGACGCCCGGCCTTCTCCGCGCCTTCCACCGGTCCGTTCGCCGGGCCGTTCGCCTCGGTCGCGTCGCTCATGACGTCTTCTCCGCCCTCTCCATCTCCAGCTCGACCTCCGTGCCGCCGCCCGGCACGGACCGCAGCCGTGCGGTACCGCCGTGGCGCTCCATGCGGCCGATGACCGATTCTCTGACACCCATGCGGTCGGCGGGTATCGAGTCGAGGTCGAAGCCGGGACCACGGTCGCGGACGGACACGAAGACCGTCCTGCCCTCGACTTCGGCGTAGACCTGGACGGCGCCGCCCTCGCCACCGTACTTGGCCGCGTTGACCATCGCCTCGCGCGCGGCCTGCATCTGGGCACTCGTCCGCTCGTCGAGCGGGCAGTCCCCGACCACCACGACCTCGATGGGGACGCCGTGCTTGTCCTCCACCTCCGCCGCGCTGCGCCGGACCGCGTCGGCGAGGGTGGCGGGCTCGTCGGCCTCGTCCTTGCCGGTCCCCTCGGGTTTGTAGAGCCAGGTGCGCAGGTCGCGCTCCTGGGCACGGGCGAGGCGGCGCACCTCGCCCGCGTTCTCCGCGTTGCGCTGGATCAGGGTGAGGGTGTGCAGCACGGAGTCGTGGACATGGGCGGCGACCTCGGCGCGCTCCTGGGCGCGGATGCGCATCAGCCGCTCCTCGGAGAGGTCCTGGGTCATCCGCACGAGATACGGACCGGCGAGCAGCGTGATGCCGACAAGCACGGCAAGGGCCGCCTGGAGCACCGCGCCGATGTGCGCGGCGGAGCCCTGCATGACGAAGACGCCCGAGACGCCCGCGGTGACGAGCAGGACACCGACACCCGCGCGCAGCAGGGTGAGCGTACGGCGCCGGCTGCCGACCTCGACCCAGCGGGCCCGGCGGGCGTTGTCCGCCTGGCGCCAGACCAGGGCGACGCCGGCGGCGACCAGGACCGTGGGAAGGAGGTAGGCCTTGGCCCCGCCGGTCAGGTTGACGCTGCCCACGAACACCATGGACACGACGACCATGAGGAGCAGGGCGACGATCTGGCCCCGGTCCGGTTTGCGGGCGACGAGTCTGCGGCGGCCGTCCGCCGAGGTCTCGGTGGCGACCAGGGACGGGGGCTTCTGGCCACCGACCCCGCCGACGCCGAGGGGTACGAAGAACCAGAACGCGGCGTACAGCAGCGCGCCGAGGCCGTTGGCCATGAACAGGCCGACGAAGACGAGCCGCACCCAGACCACGGGCAGCCCGAGATGCCCGGCGAGGCCCCGCGCCACTCCGCCGAGCCAGCGGCCGTCGCTGCTTCGGTAGAGCTTGCGCGGCGGCCGCGGGTCGTCGAGGGGCACTGCTGCGGCTTCCGGCATGCCATCGATGTTCACACGCCCGGAGTTGCGGAGCATCAGGGTCGGCCCCCGAGACTCCCCTGATCTTCCGATTTCCCGGCGCCGACTCCTCGTTCCGCTGCTCGTCCCCCGGACTCGTTCTCCTGCTGGTTCTCCTGCGGCGCGGGCCCGGGTCTCCGTCGCCGCAGCACCGTTCGAACGCTTCCCGGCCCGGCCTCGGGGCCGATTTCAGGGTTCGGCCAGGGTCATCCCGACTGCCGTTGCGGCGGCACGGCCGTCACCATTGACTCATGACTGATCACGAGCACGCCGCGACGGGTCCGGGACCCGGCCCCGGCCCGCGGCCCGCAGCGGGCACCGGGCCGTCGGATGCCGCGCCCGCCGCGACGGAGACGGCCGGGACGGGGGCCGGTGCCGCCGGCACCGGCGCGGAGGCCGTCGGCGCGGCCTCCCCCCGGTTCCGGCGCGACCGCCGGCACAAGATGATCGCGGGCGTGTGCGCGGGGCTCGGACGCCACACCGACCTGGACCCGGTGATCTTCCGCATCACCTTGGCCGTGCTGGCCGCGACGGGCGGCATCGGCCTCCTCTTCTACGGCTTCGCCTGGCTCTTCGTGCCGTACGAGGACGACGAGGAGAACGAGGTCCGCAAGCTGCTGACCGGCCGGGTCGACGGGCAGGCCCTGGCGGCCGTGCTGTTCGCGCTGGTCGGCTGCGGAGTGCTGCTGAGCATGATCGGGAACGGCCAGGTGCTGGCGTTCGCCGTCGTCCTCTCCCTGCTGCTGGCCGGTGCCGGGTACTGGTCACGGCGGCGCGGCGCCCCCGACCCCGACCCGC
Organism: Streptomyces sp. NPDC058457; assembly: GCF_042720695.1. Lineage (NCBI taxonomy): Bacteria > Bacillati > Actinomycetota > Actinomycetes > Kitasatosporales > Streptomycetaceae > Streptomyces > Streptomyces sp. NPDC058457. The sequence continues at coordinate 167,345 of NZ_JBHXLU010000009.1, forward strand.
TGTCCGCCCAGGCCGTCGCCGACGCCCCGCCGGAGGCCCAGGCACCACCGGTCCAGATCTCGTACCCCTCGTGGTGGCGCGACCCGATCGTCAAGGACGGCACACATGTCGGAGGCACCGGCTATCTGTGGGGCCCGGGCGACGCCCGCGGCCGGGACGCCCCAGGACCCGACTTCCGGCTGAGCACCCCGTGGGTCCACGGCCAGGACACCGGCGCCGGGCAGAGCCCGCCCCCGAAGCCGCGCGGACCGCGCTGGATCGGCGGCTGGATCTTCCTGTTCGCCCTGGTGGCGGGCAGCCTGGGCACGGGCCTGACGTGGGACACGCACCCGCTGGGCACCAGCCTCCAGACCGGTCTGGCCTGCACGCTGATCGTGTTCGGGCTGGGCACGGCGCTCAGCTCGTTCCTCGGACGCACGGGGGCCGGCTCGCTGTTCCTGGCACTGCTCACGGCGGCCCTGCTGGCGGTCGCCACGGCCCTGCCGTCCGACATCAGCACCCACTGGACGCGGATGTCCTGGACCCCGGCCACGGCGGCGGAGGTGTCGCCGGCCTACGACCTCGGGACAGGTGTGGCCACCCTGGACCTGACGCACATACGCATCGCCGAGGGGCGGACGGTGTCGACGTCGGCCGAGGTGGGCGCGGGTCAGCTGAAGATCGTCGTACCGGCGGACGCGACCGTGCGGATGAGCATCGACGTGGGAGTGGGCGACATCCAGTTGCCGGGGGACGACAAGAAGGACGTGGACGTGGAGCCGGGCAAGCACAAGGACGTGACGCTGCCGCCGACGAGCGGTGCGAAGAACGCGGGGACGCTGGACCTGGATCTCCAGGTCGGCGCGGGACAGGTGGAGGTGACCCGTGCTTCGGCATGAGTTCCAGCCCGGACGGCTGGTCGTCGGTGTCTTCCTGACGGCGGCGGGGATCGCCTATGCCGGTGACGCGGGCGGCTGGTGGGACACCGAGTGGTTCGCCGTCATCCCCGTGATGGTGGCCGGCCTCTTCCTGGCAGGGGTGACCGCGGCCCTGACCCGTGCGATACGCAGGCGCCGCGGTACACCGGAAAGCTAGGAACCGAGCCGGCTAGAGACCCAGTGAGGCCCGTGCGGAGCGGTGTCGGCGCCGGGCGCGGAGCATCGAGTCCAGGGAGAGGTAGGGGGCGCCGGCGAGGACCAGGGGCAGCCAGGCCATCAGGTAGGCGAGGTCGTTGCCGTAGTAGTACGGGGAGTTGGCCCAGCTGATCGTCAGCCAGAGGCTGAGCGAGATCAGCGCGCCGCCGAGCGCGGCCAGGCGGGCCAGCAGGCCGAAGAGGGTGCCGAGGCCCACGGCCAGCTCGCCGATGGCGATCGCGGTGCCGAAGCCGACGGGGTTCTTCAGGGCCAGGTCGATCAGGGCCGGGATCGCGGCGGAGTCACGGACCGCGCGCATGGTGTCGCCGATGGACCCCGACCCGCCGGATTTCAGGAAGGCGTTGTCGGTCAGCTTGTCCAGGCCGGCGTAGATGAAGGTGACGCCCAGGAAGATCCGCAAGGGAAGGAGGGCGTATCGGGTGGCGGTGTCCCGCAGTCCGCGGTCGCCGTCGAGATACGGGGTGTGCGTGTCCGAACGAATGCCGTGAGTCATCGCCAGTAGCCGCCTCTCGCCGCTGTGCCCAGGCCCCTCAACAGACCATACGTACGACAACCACGACCTGCTCAACCCTCAGCCGGACGTTTTTCCGAATTTCGGCCTGACGTAGCCACCCGGGAGAGCGGAGAAAGTCCCCTCATTCGGTCACTTCGACGACGCACCGGTTGGTCGCCACCCCGGCCGCCGTCACCACCTGGACCTCGACCCAGCCGGGCTCCACGTCGGCCGGGACCGGGACGGTGAGGACGTGGTCGGTGGGGTTGCTGAAGCCTCCGGTGACGGGGACCAGGGGGACGTGGACGTTGACGGCGCCGATGCGGACGACCATGCGGGAGAGGCGGTCGGCGGTCTGGGCGCCGGGCGGGACGAAGCCGGTGCCGCGGATCTCGATGTCGTCGCCGGTGCGGATCGGGCCGTCCAGGTCACCGGCCTCGCGGGCCCGGACGACGGAGAGGATCACCGGGCGGCCGCCCTCGGCGTACTTTCCGGCCAGGTAGGTGGCGGCGGAGATCAGGACCACCGTCGCGAGGCCCCACGGCAGGTCGGGGAGCTGGTCGGGGCGGCGGGCGAGCCGTACGGCGGCGAAGAGCAGGGCGACGGCGCTGATGACGACGTACTGGATGTCAGCGAAGGTGCCGCGGCCGGCGTCGTCGGTGAGCAGGTCGGCGGCGCGGGGGCGGTGGGCGTGCACTTTCTGCAGGCGCTGGCCGACGATGCGCAGGCCGACCACCCGGCGCACCAGGACGGCGATGCCGCAGACCACGGCGAGGACGGTCACCGCACCGGCGCCGCGCGCGAGGTCGAGACCTGAGATGAGGGCGTCACGCTCGGCGGGAGAGGAGGCGGCGGCCAGGCGGCCGGCCAGGACGAGGACGGCGTACACGACGAACAGGACCCAGGAGGCGGCGACGGTGCGGGAGGTGGACATGCGGTTGTCCTCGCCGATGACGGGGGCGAGCACCCCGCCGCGCGAGCGATGGAACCAGGAGGCGGCGGTGAGGGCGAGGGCCACGACCAGTGCGGCGAGCAGTCCGGCGGTGCGGGCGCTGGTCCAGCCCGCACCGATGGCGGTGAGGGACTGGGTGAGGAGCATGATCACGACGGCTGCCCACACGGTGCACGCGGTGCGCAGCCAGAGGCGGGCGAGCCAGGCCCCGCCCTCGGCGCGGCCGCGTTCGGCGACCGCCTCGGCGGACTGGGTGAGCTCCTCGGAGACCCACTGGCGGGAGGCGGAGGCCGAATGGGCCACCGCCGCGGGCAGCCCCTGCCCGGCCGCGAACTCGTCGCGCTTGAGGAGGAATTCGGCGACCGCCCGCCGGTGCCCCTCGCGTGCCCCGTGCGGACAGTCCCCGCACGCGCAGCCGCCCCCGTGGACACCCGAACCGGTGCCCTGCCTCGCCTCCTGCACCGCCACGCCCGACGCCCGCCTTCCCCACGCCCGGGGCACGCCGCGCAGGGCCCTCCCCGGGGCCCGACGACGCCGTGCAACTCCCTTGTGTCGAGAGCGAATTGTGCCCTACGCCACGCCATTCGCGAGCAGCAGGTTGGTCACGACGAGTGAAGGTACGGCAGACGTGTTGACCCGACTGCGAGAATTTCCCCATGGCCGAGATCATCCAGCGGGACGGGACCTGGGCCTTCGACGGCAGTACGGTCCGGATCACGCCGGGACGCCACCGTTCCGTGCCGCTGTTCCGGCAGACCTACGGGGAGATCACCGTACCCCTGGAAGCAGTGTCGGGGGTGGTGTACGAGCCGGAGCGCAGGCGGGGGCGGCTGAGGATGCGGCTGCGCGAGGGTGCGGACCCGTTGTTGCAGGCGACGGGCGGGCGGTTGCCGGAGGCGGCGGACCCGTACCGGCTGACGGTGGACGGGGACCGGTCCGGGGTGGCCGAGTACGTCGCGGCGGAGATCCGGCAGTCGCTGCTGCTGGACCAGGTCCCGAGGGAGCCGACGAAGACGTATCTGCTGCCGGGGCCGCCGGTGCCGGTGTCGGTGCGGTCGTCGGACGGCACGGTGTCGTTCGACGGTACGCAGGTGCGCGTCGACTGGGCCGACACCTCCGACCGGGTCAAGCGGGCCACGGGGCCCCGGATCCTCGGCGTCGGCGATCTGGTGCAGGTGGAGTGGCTGCCCAACTCCGGCCGCGAGGACGGCTTCCTGCGGTTCGTGACCCGGGAGACGGTGTTCTCGAAGCTGCCGGCCGAGCGCGACCCGTACGCCCTCGACCTGTGGGGCAGTGTCCGCCGCGATCTGCTGACGGCGCTGGTCGCGGCGGCGGTCACGGCCCGGCTGCCGCATCCGTCGACCCGGCCCGGCACGGAGTACACCGACCGGGACCGGAACCGGGCCACGGTGCCCGTGCCGCGCCGGTCGACGGACCATCACGACGTCCTGCTGCGCCGGCTGCGGGAACTCGGCGAACTGCACCGGGACGGGGTGCTCACGGACGAGGAGTTCGCGCTGACGAAGGCGGCCGTGCTGCGGAGCTTCTGAGCCGGGGGCTGAGCGGGTCCGGCGAAGTCCGCCGCGGTTCGGCAGCGCCCCGGAGGGGCGCGGGGAACTGCGCGACCAGCCACGACGGCGCCGCGGTCGGCAGAGGGCAGATCGCGGCACTTCCAGCGGAGCGCCTAGCTGAGCAGGTCCGGTTCGCTGCGGCTGATGTCCTGCCACAGGGGCTGGTAGTTGATCCAGGCCACCAGGTCGCCGCCGAGCTGTTCCCGGGTGGCGACGGCGAGCTTGTGGTCGATGAGCAGCGGGCGACCGGCCGCCTTGGCGGTGAGCTGGACCTGCGCGGACTTCTCCATCGACAGGAACCACCAGGCCGCCGCGTCCACCGAGTCGCCGACGGTCAGCAGCCCGTGGTTGCGCAGCACCAGCGCCTTGCGGGAGCCGAGGGCGGCGGCGATGCGGCGGCCCTCCTCGGCGTCGACGGCGACGCCGGTGTAGGAGTCGTAGAGGGCGTGGTCCTCGTAGAAGGCGCAGCTCTCCTGGCTGATCGGGTCGAGCAGGTCGCCGAGGGCGGACAGGGCGCGGCCGTGCACGGAGTGGCAGTGGGCGACGGCGACGACGTCCGGGCGGGCCGCGTGCACCTGGACGTGGACGGTGAAGGCGGCCTGGTTGACGTGGTAGCGGCCCTCGATCACCTGGCCGTCCTGGTTGGCGAGGACCAGGTCGCCGACGGTGACGTGCTTGAACGGCATGCCGAACGGGTTGACCCAGAAGCAGTTCGAGTATTCGGGGTCGCGGGCGGTGATGTGCCCCGACACCCCGTCCTCCAGTCCGGCCCGGCCGAAGATCCGCAGCGCGCCGGCGAGCCGCTCCTTGCGATGCCGGCGCTCGTCGTCGAGCGAGTCGTACATCGGCGGCATCGCGAACTGCAGCTGATCGGTGGGCAGCGGCAGGGGCGGGGGCGGGGTCGGCCCGTGCATAGGTCCTCCAGCACTGGGTTTGTGTTACGGCCGGAAGTTACCGCCGGTCAGCGCAGGAAAACAGAGCTGTTCTGTAAAGATGACGCGCGCGACCAGATCGCGACAGAAGATGTCGGGAATCGGCGGCACTGTGGCCGCCGTACGACACACGTCGAAGAGGTGGCGCCGCCGGAGCCGTGCCACCTCTTCTTCAGCTTCTTCAGCACCGAGCGCGATCGGACGCGCCCGGGCCTACTCCCACTCGATGGTGCCCGGCGGCTTCGAGGTGACGTCGAGGACGACCCGGTTGACGTCCCGGACCTCGTTGGTGATCCGGGTGGAGATCTTCGCGAGGACCTCGTACGGCAGGCGGGACCAGTCGGCCGTCATGGCGTCCTCGGAGGAGACCGGGCGCAGGACGATCGGGTGGCCGTAGGTGCGGCCGTCGCCCTGGACGCCGACGCTGCGGACGTCCGCGAGCAGGACCACCGGGCACTGCCAGATGTCGCGGTCGAGGCCGGCCGCGGACAGCTCCTCGCGGGCGATCGCGTCGGCCTCGCGGAGGAGGTCCAGGCGCTCCTTGGTGACCTCGCCGACGATCCGGATGCCGAGACCCGGACCCGGGAACGGCTGGCGCTGGACGATCTCCTCCGGCAGGCCGAGCTCCTGGCCGACCATCCGGACCTCGTCCTTGAACAGCTTGCGCAGCGGCTCGATCAGCTGGAACTCGAGGTCTTCCGGCAGGCCGCCGACGTTGTGGTGGGACTTGATGTTCGCGGTGCCGGTGCCACCGCCGGACTCCACGACGTCCGGGTAAAGGGTGCCCTGGACCAGGAACTCCACGGCCGGGCCGGCGTCGGCGATGATCTCGGCCTGGGCCTGCTCGAAGACCCGGATGAACTCGCGGCCGATGATCTTCCGCTTCTGCTCCGGGTCGGAGACGCCGGCGAGGGCGTCGAGGAAGCGCGCCTCCGCGTCCACGACCTTCAGCTGGACGCCGGTGGCGGCCACGAAGTCCTTCTCGACCTGCTCGGTCTCGCCCTTGCGCATCAGGCCGTGGTCGACGTACACGCAGGTCAGCTGGGAGCCGATGGCCTTCTGGACGAGGGCGGCGGCCACCGCGGAGTCGACACCGCCGGACAGGCCGCAGATGGCGCGCTTGTCGCCGACCAGCTCGCGGATCGCGGCGACCTGCTCGTCGATGACGTTGCCGGTGGTCCAGGTCGGCTTCAGGCCCGCGCCCCGGTACAGGAAGTGCTCCAGGACCTGCTGGCCGTGCGTGGAGTGCATGACCTCGGGGTGGTACTGGACGCCGTAGAGCTTCTTCTCGTCGTTCTCGAAGGCGGCGACCGGGACGACGTCCGTGGACGCGCTGACGGTGAAGCCCTCGGGGGCGGCGGAGCAGGCGTCGCCGTGCGACATCCACACGTGCTGCTCGGCGGGGGTGCCCTCGAAGAGGGTGGACGACGTCTTGGAGACGTGCAGGTCGGTACGGCCGTACTCGCGGGCGCCGGTGTTGTCGACGGTGCCGCCGAGGACCTGCGCCATCAGCTGGAAGCCGTAGCACATGCCGAAGACGGGGACGCCGGCCTCGAAGAGCTCGCGGTCCAGGCGGGGGGCGCCCTCCTCGTACACGGACGAGGGGCCGCCGGAGAGGATGATCGCCGCCGGGTTCTTGGCGAGCATCTCGGCGACCGGCATGGTGCTGGGCACGATCTCGCTGTAGACCCGGGCCTCGCGGACGCGGCGGGCGATGAGCTGGGCGTACTGCGCGCCGAAGTCGACGACCAGGACGGTGTCGGGGATGGCTGAGGACACGAGGTGCCTTTCGGCGGGTGGGCGGGGTCTGTGTCTTCGATTCTAACGGGGTGCGGTGGGACAGCTCCCGTCCCTGGGGGCTCCGCCCCCAGACCCCCGGGTCCTATGCCCACCCACCACCCGACTCGGCAAACCAGAAAGCGGCCGCCCCACCCGACCAGGTCGGCCAAAAGGCCCCCGACTCGGTAGACAGGAAGTAACCACCCCCGCGGCCCGGTAGCCCAAGAGCTAGCCCCCGGACCGGTAGCCCGAGAAATGGTCACCCGCCCGGACCGGTCTGCCGACTCGGGTTCTGTGGCATACTCTGCGCCATGCTCACGCAGACGACCTTCCTCTTTACCTATGGCAACCGGCCCACCGGCTGCCATGGTCGTGCTGCTTGAGCTACTGACAAGCGACTTCCCCAGGCGCCCCGGGCCGACAAGGTCCGGGGCGCCTGGTGTTTCTCCGGAACCTGTCGCTTCGGGGCACCGCACCCCTTCCGACGAGGAGCCCCCATGAACGCGATCGACGTGACCGGTGCCCGTACCCCCGAGGCCGCCGAGGTGATCAGCGGTGCGCGGGAGCGCATCGACGCGCTCGACGACCGGATCATCGGTCTGATCCAGGAACGGATGGCCGTCTCGGCCGTTGTCCAGGAGGCACGGATCACCTCCGGCGGCCGCCGGGTGAACCTCTCCCGGGAGATGGAGATCCTCGGCCACTACAGCACGGCGCTCGGCAAGCCCGGCACCGCCCTCGCCATGACGCTCCTGGAACTGTGCCGAGGTCGCATCTGAGTCGGGCGGACCTGAGTCGGGCGGACCTGAGTTCGGGGCCTTCTCACCCGTACGGCGCGTGACCGGCCCGCGAACCGCTTCGTTGGTGGGGTGTCCGTGTCAGCCAGGGGCGGGCCCGAAGGAACCACGCGTGGCTTCACTGGGGCGATGAGGCGTGCGGAACGTGCCGTGCGTCGTGGGACCTCGCTCCAGTCAAGTGACCGGACGGCAGGGGACAGCAGCCCGGTCACCCAAGAGACGGCCGGCTCCGGGGACGCCCGGGGCCGACCGGCGGAAAATTGCAAAAATGCACTAGGGCTGGGTCAAACGGTTGCGGAGGCCGCGTACATCCAGCACGATGCGTAGAGGGCCCGCAAGGGTCTTCGGAGTTCCCAAGTCCCAGCTCAGGCAACGGAATTGCCGTGTGCCGACCGTCCGCCAAAGGTCGAGACCTGCCGTACGCCCCGTGCGCGCCGGGGCGCCGACCCGGGGCCCGGACGGTGGTGCAGGGCGCAGAAACCAGCGGCGCAACCCCCCGGCGCCGCTTCCAGGCACCGACGCTGCCCTGACGTCGGTGCTGACGAAAGAAGGGCCCCGCGGCTCCGTCCCGCGGGGCCCTTCGCCTGTGTGCGAGAAGACACACCGGAAGACGCCGAAGACTATGTACGGCTGACCGTGCCGCAGGCCTCCTCCTTGCCGATGTCGCGGCTGCGGTCGTACGGGTCGACGGACGGGCCGGTCGGGGCGGCGCTTCCGGTCGGGGCCTGGGACGGGAACTGCGGGTGCAGATAGCCGTCGTTGATGTCGCAGGCCGAGTTGCCGGCGTCCTCGTCGTAGCGGAGCAGGGTCAGCCGGCCGGGGGTGACCTGGTACCGCGTGGGGTCGGGGAGTTCGGTGTCGATCACGCGGCGCACGATCGTACGGGTGACCTCGGTGGAACCGTCGGCGGGGACGACCGGGTAGACGAAGGTGTAGTCGGCGTGCACGGCCACGCCCTCGAACTTGCCCTTCGCGAAGGTGATCCGGCCGCGTACCTTGACGACCTTCCCGGCCTGCTTCACGTCCTTCGGGTCGAAGCGGCTGAAGAGGAACAGCGGGTCATGGGTCTTGCTCGGGCTGCGCAGCGAGGTCTTGAGGTCGTCGAGCACGTCGGGCTGCTTGGGGTCGAGCACCGAGAGGGCGGCCTCGGGGCGGCCGCCGGCCACCACGTCGGGGTTCAGGTTGGCGTCGACCAGCAGCTTCTTGGTCTGCTGGAGGGCCAGTTCGACGCGGTCCTTCGGGATCGCGCCGAGCGCGGTGGCCTTCGGCAGCACGATGCCGGCCGCGCCGTCGGCCCAGCGCAGCGCCGGGGAACCGGCGAAGGGATGGGCGAGTGTGGGGGTGTCGGAGGCGACCGCGGAGGGCGGGGCGGTCGGTGTGGCGGTCTCGGCGGGCAGGGGCGTGGTGGCGGTGTCCGTGCCGGCGGACGAGCCGAAGGGATCGCCGGGGAGCAGGGAGGGCCGCATCGCGACGACGGCCACGGCGATCGCCAGCGGAACGCCGATGACCGCCCATGTCCTGCGGCGGCGGGTGGCCCGCCCGTTCATCTCCTGCCAGGCGGGCCCGGTCCGCCACCCCTCGGGCTCCCCCTTCCGCCCCTTGAGCCGCTCGGTCACCTCGCGGGCCCGTGCGGAGGGTTCCTTGGGGGCGGACTTGCGGATGTCCCGTTCGGTGTCCTGGAGGAACTGCTCCCAGACCTCGTCGGATATGGAGGAGGACGACGGCTCGTCCCCCGACGATTCTTCGGACCGTCTGTCAGACATGACACTCTCTCGCTCGGCCGTTCGACGGGGCGAGAATAGCCTTGGAACCGACTGTGTCCATGCCATGCCCGGCAATTGGTTTCGAGCGGCGGGAACCCCGAGATCAAGTGACTCACATCACATAATGATTGTGTGAATGCGGAGGCAACCATTCACACGACTTGCCGGTCACATCAGCGGAACCAGCGGTGACATCCATCCACCGCAGCTGATGCACGGGGGTCCTCATGAAGCTTCGCCGGGTCATGGCCGCGGCGGCCGTCACGGCCGTCATCGCGCCGGTCGCCCTGCTGTCCGCGCCGGCTGCGTTCGCGGACGAGTCGCCGTCGGCGTCGGAGACGTCGGAGAGCGCGCCGAGCGAGATACCGAGCGACACGGCCCCGGCCTCGCCGTCCGACTCCGTCGCACCGAGCGACAGCGCGTCGGCGTCGGCGTCCGAATCCGCGTCGGCCTCCGCCTCGCCCAGCGACAGCGCGAGCGCAAGCGCATCGGCGTCCGCCTCCGCCGAGCCGTCCGAGTCGGCCGAGCCCAGCGAGGACCCGTCCGACCCGGACGTGCCGTACTGCGAGGACCTCGACGAGAACTTCGGCGACGCCAAGGTGTCCGCCGACATCAAGGGCCTGCCCGGCAAGATCGTCGCGGGCGACGGCTTCCACGGCTTCGAGCTGGTCGTGACGAACGAGTCCAAGACGGACGTCGAGGGCGTCGCCTTCTACGCCGAGATCGAGAACTACGAGCTCGACGAGTCGAAGTACCTCAGCCCGTACGTCGACCTGGAGTTCAAGAACCCCGACACCGGCTCCTGGGACCGGATCGGCAGCGACGACTGGGCCGGCGACTACTTCTTCTACGTGCCGAAGCTCAAGTCCGGCGCGAGCAAGTCGGTCGACCTGCGGGTCTCCATCGACGCCAAGGCGCCCGCCGGCGACGCCTACTCCTTCGGCTCCGGCGCCTATCTCGACAAGGTCGACGGCCAGGACTGCATCGCCGAGGGCTGGGCCCAGTACGACTTCACGGTCCTCAAGGCCGGCTCGTCCAACCCGGACCCGGGGACGGCCACGCCGAGCGACGACGGCGGCAAGGACTCCGTGAAGAAGCCGCAGGGCAACGTCTCCGACCTGCCGACCGGCAACCTCGCCGACACCGGCGCCGGCTCGGCGCTCCCGGTCATCGGCCTGGTCGGCGGGGCCGCCGTCGTGGTCGGCGCCGGAGCGGTGGTCCTGGTACGGCGGCGGAAGGCCGGCACGGGCGCGGATGCCTGAGCCGCACAGAGCAAGGTCGCGCGAACCGTCCTAAGGCGGCGGCCGCGCACCGATCGAAGAGGGACCTGGGCTCGGAGGGGGGCACAGGTCCCTCTTCGGTGTCCGGCTACTCCTTCGGCCTACTCCTTCGGCCTACTCCTTCGGCCTACTCCTTCGGCCTGCTACTTCGGCCTACTACTTCGGCCTACTACTTCGACTCGCTCCTTGGGCCTACTTCTTCGGTGGTACGGCCGGAATCCCGAGGAACGGCAGCCGCAGCGCGCCGAAGGCCTCGGCCGGGACCGCCGGGCGGAGCGGCTCGACCGGCCGGAGCCGCGCGTACGGCTCGCCCTGCCGCGGCCGCGGATCCGCCTCGCCCTTGTTGGGCCAGTACGACATCGCGCGCTCGGCCTGCGCCGTGATGGTGAGGGACGGGTTCACGCCGAGGTTCGCGGAGACGGCGGCGCCGTCCACGACCGAGATGCCCGGGTGGCCGTAGAGCCGGTGGTACGGGTCGATGACCCCGGTCTCGCGCGAGTCGCCGATGGGGCAGCCGCCCAGGAAGTGGGCGGTGAGCGGGGTGCCCATCAGCTCGCCGACATTGCTGCCGGCGAATCCGTTGATCTCCTCGGCGAGCACGGTGGCCGCCTCCGAAGCGGCCTTGATCTGCTTGGGGTTGGGGGCGCCGTGGCCCTGCCGGGCGGTGAGCAGGCCCTTGCCGACGCCGTCCGGTTTCAGGTACGTCGTCAGGGAGTTGTCCAGCGACTGCATCACCAGGCCGATGATGGTCCGCTCCGACCAGCGCCGGTTGGAGAGCGAGCGCAGCACCAGGAGGGGGTGGCGGGCCGCGTTCGCCAGCCAGCCGAGGACGCGGGAGGAGCCTTCCGCGTACGGGACCTGCAGGATCGACAGCCCGCCCATCGCGTTGGAGCCCTTGCCGTAGCGGACCGGCTCGATGTGGGTGTTCTCGTCCGGGTGGACGGAGGACGTGATCGCGACGCCCCGGGTGAAGTCGGCCTTGGGCGTGCCGTGTGCCTTGCGGTAGCGGCGGTTGTCGGTCTGGGCGCCGACCAGGGCCTCGGAGTTGGTACGGGTGAGGTCGCCCAGCCGGTCGGAGAGGTACGGCAGCTGGCCGCCGGCCTTCATGCGGTGCAGGAGGGTCTGGGTGCCGTAGGTGCCGGCGGCGATGACGACCCGGCGGGCCTTGAAGACACGGCCCTCGGCCTTCTTCCTGTCGTCCGTGGGCAGGGTCGCGACGGCGTAGCCGCCCTGCGAGTCGTCGGTGACGGAGACGACCGTCGTCATCGGGTGCACCACCGCGCCCGCCTGCTCGGCGAGGTGGAGGTAGTTCTCGTTGAGGGTGTTCTTCGCGCCGTGTCGGCAGCCGGTCATGCACTCGCCGCACTCGGTGCAGGCGTTGCGGGCGGGGCCCGCGCCCCCGAAGTAGGGGTCGGCGACCTGGTCGCCCGGGGCCGCCTTGGCCTCGCCGTCGGCGTCCTTGCCGTCGCCGAAGAAGACGCCGACCGGGGCGAGGTGGAAGGTGTCGCCGACGCCCAGCTTCTCCGCCGCCGCCTTCAGGTGGACGTCAGACGGGGTCATCGTCGGGTTGAGCCGTACGCCGAGCATGCGCTGCGCCTGGTCGTAGTACGGCTTCAGCTCGTCCTGCCAGTCCGTGATGGCACGCCACTGGGGGTCGTCGAAGAAGGGCTTCGGCGGGACGTAGAGGGTGTTGGCGTAGTTGAGCGAGCCGCCGCCGACGCCCGCGCCGGCCAGCACCATGACGTTGCCGAGGAGGTGGATGCGCTGGATGCCGTAGCAGCCGAGCTGCGGGGCCCAGAGGTAGTTCTTGATGTCCCAGGAGTTCTTGGGGAGGGCTTCTCGGGTGAAGCGGCGGCCGGCTTCCAGGACGCCTACGGTGTAGCCCTTTTCTGTCAGGCGCAGGGCGGTTACAGATCCGCCGAATCCTGATCCGACGACTATGACGTCGTAGTCGTAGGTGTCCTGGGGCACGATTTCTCCTCTTTGAGCCTACGTGCAGGTAGTTCGTGGTTGCTCGCGCAGTTCCCCGCGCCCCTGACGGGGCGCTTAACGGGGCGCTTATCGGAGCCTCAGTGCCTTCATCACCCGGAGGCTGGTGCTCATGAAGGCGGCGTACTTCTCGTCGTCCATGCCCAGTGAGGGGGCCATGGGAAGAAGCCTCTGCTGCGCCACCGTCTGCGCCTCCGTGTACTTGAGGATGCCCTCCGAGCCGTGGCGGCGGCCCAGGCCCGAGTCCTTCATGCCGCCCATCGGGGACTGGACGCTGCCGTAGGCGGGGGCGTAGCCCTCGTTGACGTTCACGGTGCCGGTGCGCAGGCGGGCGGCGACGGCGCGGCCGCGGCTGCCGTTCTTCGTCCAGACGGACGAATTGAGGCCGTACGGCGTGCCGTTGGCGTGCTCGACGGCCTCGTCCTCCGTCTTGAAGCGGTAGATCGAGACGACCGGGCCGAAGGTCTCCTCCGTGCAGACGGCCATCGCGTCCTCGACGCCGTCGAGGATGGTGGGCTCGTAGAAGTAGGGGCCGATGTCCGGGCGGGCGGTGCCGCCTGCGACGACGGTCGCGCCCTTCTCGACAGCCTCGTCGACATGCCGAGTGACGGTCTCCAGCTGCCGCTCCCCGACCAGGGACCCCATGTCGGCGCCGTAGGCGAGGGACCTGCCGAGGCGCATGGCCTTGGTGCGGGCGGCGAAGCGCTCGACGAAGGCGTCGGCGATCGACTCGTGGACGTACAGCCGCTCTATGGAGATGCAGAGCTGGCCGGCCGAGGAGAAGCAGGCGCGGACCGCGCCGGCGGCGGCCTTCTCGATGTCGGCGTCGTCGAGGACCAGCATGGCGTTCTTGCCGCCGAGTTCGAGGGAGACGCCGACCAGGCGGGCCGCCGCGCCCTGCGCGACCTCGCGCCCGGTGCGGGTGGAGCCGGTGAAGGAGACGTAGTCGGCGTGCCGGACGACCTCGGGGCCGACGACCGGGCCCTCGCCGAGGACGACCTGGAAGACGTCGGCGGGCAGGCCCGCCTCGATGAGGATGTCCCGGGCCCACAGGGCGGTCAGGCAGGTCTCGGTGTCCGGCTTCATGACGACCGCGTTGCCCGCGACGAAGGCGGGGAGCGCGTCGCCCACGGAGAGTTCGAGGGGGTAGTTCCAGGGGGCGATCTGGCCGACCACGCCCCGCGGGTGGCGCAGTTCGGTCACGCGGGTGAGGGTGGGCATGGCGCCCGCGTGCCGCTTGGGGCGGAGGTAGGCGGGGGCCTTGCGGCCGTAGTGCCGGGCGGCGACCGCGACGGCCTGCACCTCTTCGTGGGCGTGCAGGCGGGCCTTGCCGGTCTCCAGCTGGATGAGGTCGAGGACCTCGGCCTGGCGGGCCAGGATCAGGTCGTGGAAGCGGAGCAGGACGGCGGCGCGCTGCCGTACCGGCACCTTCGCCCACACGGCCTGCGCGGCGCGGGCCGCGTCGTAGGCCTTGGCCACGTCCTCGGGGGTGGACTCGGGCAGGTCGGCCAGCTTCTCGCCGGTGAAGGGCGTGTGGTTGGCCGTACGTCCGGAGCCGGCGACGCCCTTGGTGAGCTGGGCGACCAGCTCGGGCGTGACCACGTCGGCCGCGGTTCGGGCCCCTGCGGGGGCGGGGGCGAGCGGGTTCGTGCCGGTGGGGGCCGGTGCGTGGGCCGGGGCCTGCGAGTCCGTCATGAGCCGCAGGGTATTCGGGAGCGGGGCCTTTGGGTACCCGTGGGTAACTCGGTTTCACGGACCGCACACACACCGCCAGTGATCACTGGCAGAGAATGTGCTGATCAGCGCCCTCGGGTGAGGACGATCAGCCGCGTTCCGGTTTTTTGGCGAGCAGCAGGCCGAGGGCGGCGAGCGGGGTCAGGCGGCGGGGTTCGGGGGCCGTCGGGGGCGGGACGGGGGCAGTGGCGGCGGGAGTGGCCGTGGGGGTGGCCGAGGCGGGGGTGGCCGGGGCCGGGGCCGGGGGTGCGGTCACCCACTCCGGCAGGCTCTCGCCGGCGGCCTCGGCCAGCACCTCGGCGACGTCGGCGACCGCAGGCCGGGCCTCCGGTTCGGTGGCGCACAACTGTTCGAGCAGCAGCCCGAGGGGCCCCTCGGTGCTCTCCGTGGCCCTACCGAGCAGGGCACCCAGGGACCACAGGTCGGAGGCAGGCCCGGCGCCGCGCCCCGCACCGCACTCCGGAGCCACGAAGTCACCGCCGCACGGCTCCTGCTGTGCGGCGCCGATGCCGAAGTCGGTGACGACGACGCGCTCGCCGCCGGCTTCGAGGAGGACGTTGGAGGGCTTGAGGTCACGGTGGACGATGCCGACGCAGTGGGCGGCGTGCAGGGCACCGAGGACGGCGAGCCCGATCCGGGCGGCCTCGGCGGACGGCAGCGGGCCGCGGGCGGCGAGGGCGGCGTGCAGCGACTCCCCCGTCACCAACTCCATGACGATCCACGGGCGTTCGCCGTCCAGGAGTACGTCATGGATGGCGACGGCGGCCGGATGGTCGACGCGGGCGGCGGCGCGGGCCTCGTGCAGCAACCGGTGCGCGGCCCGTTGCCGCTCCTCGTCCGCCGGTTCACCGGTCAGGCGCAGTTCCTTGACGGCGACGTACCGAGCGTCCGGGCGGCCCGCCGAGTCCCGGCCGTGCCCCTCCGGCCCGTCCTGCTCGTCGCGGGCGCGCCACACCGTACTGGTCGGCCCGGAGCCGATGCGCTCCTCGAGCCGGTAGCGCCCACCGATCAGACGTCCCTCGACCGGCTGTTCGCCGTCTTCGCTCATGTCACATGAGTACCTTGCGCACCATGTCCTTGTCGAAGCGGCGCGGTCAGAGGTCCGCCGGCCGCGGGCCCCTTCCTGTGGAAGCTCCCACGGCCGCCCCAGGACTGCCCCACGGCTGCCCCGTGTCGGCGCATGTCGGCCCGTGTCAGGCCGAGTTGGCCGTGAACGTGTCCACCGCGACGTCGAAGTACTCCCGCGCCTCCCGCACCTTCCCGACCGGCGCCGACACCCACACGTCGTACATCTGTCCGCCCTCCTCCCAGCAGAGGTCGTAGGTGTGCCGCGGTCCCTCCGTCGCGCTGAAGCCCTTCCAGGTGAACTCCCAGAACGCGGCGGGGTGCCCGGAATGGGTGGTGTCGGTGACCCGGCCGTCGTGGTACCCGGGGTTCGTACTCGGTCCGTCGGCCGCCGCCCGCCGCATCACCCCTCCGGGTCCGCCGGTCTGCGGCTCGGAGACCTTGATGCCGAGCCGGAAGGTCTGCCCCGGCGACATGTAGAAGACGCGCTCGCCCTGCGGGTCGCGGGTGAAGCCCTCCGGTACGGCGAGGGCGAAGCCGGCCGGGTCCCGCGCGAGGCGGTAGCCGGAGGGCGCGGTGCTGGAGTGGGCGGTGGGGGGCGGCAGGGCGGTCGAGGAGGGGGTGAGGGTGGAGGAGGGCAGGGCGGTCGAGGAGAGTCCGGTGGGCGAGGCCGTCGCCGGGTGCGACGCGGAGACGGCCGTCGTACCCCCGGGGCCCGGGGTGGTGCCGCCACTGCCGCCGTTGAACAGCAGCGTGGCCGCCGACACCCCCGCTCCGGCCATCGCGGCGACCAGCAGCGCGGCGACCAGCACCCCGCGGGTGGAGGGCCGGGGCGGCACGACCGGTTCCGGAGCCGGCGGCCACGGGACGTCCCGCTGGGTCGGCGTGTACGACGCGGCGCCCGCGCTCAGTGCCGTACCGGCGCCGGTCACGGCCCCCGTCTCCAGGAACCCGCGCAGCATCCGCTCGGCCTCCGCCGCGCCCAGCCGCCGTTCGGGATCCCGCTCCAGCAGCCCCCGTACGACCGGCAGCAGCGGCTCGGCCTGAGCCGGTGGCCGGATCTCGTCGGAGACCACGGCGTGCAGGATCCCGCCGAGCGAGTCGCGCCGGAACGGCGACTCGCCGCTGAGCGCCGCACACAGCAGCGCGCCCAGCGACCACAGGTCGGCCGCCGGGCCGGACCGCGAGCCGTTCATCCGCTCGGGCGCGGTGTACTCGGGCGAGCCGACGAAGGAACCGGTCTCGGTGAGTGTGGTGGCGCCCGCGACCTGGGCGATACCGAAGTCGGTGAGCACGACACGCCCGGTGGCCGCCTCGACGAGCACGTTCGCCGGTTTGATGTCCCGGTGCAGCACCCCCGCCCCGTGCGCCGCCCGCACCGCACTCAGCAGGGCGATCCCGATCCGCGCGGCCTCACCGACGTCCACCGGCCCGCTCCGCGAGATCCGGTCGGCGAGCGAACCGCCGTCGATCAACTCCATGACGATGTACGGCCGTCCGCCGTCCTCGACCACGTCGTGCACGACGATGATGTGCGGGTGGTGCAACTGGGCGACGGCCTGCGCCTCACGCAGGGTGCGTTCGCGGCGCAGCCGGGCGTCGTCGTCCGAGCGGGAGTCGTCGACGGTGAGCTCCTTGACGGCGACCTGCCGTCCCAGTAACTGGTCGGTCGCGCGCCATACGACACCCATCCCGCCCCGCCCGAGCCGCGTTTCCAGGCGATAACGCCCCGCGATCAGACGGACGGCGTCCCCGTCGGTCCCCATGGCCCCATGATGCCGCACCGGACGCGAACCTTCCGGACGGTGACAAGCCAAGACACCTGACCGGAAGGCCGCTTTCCGGGCCGCGGAGCCGCGTCAGCCGGACGAGCCCGGCTCCGCCCAGCTCTGGAGCACCCACTTGAACTGCTTCTCGGCCGTCGCCCAGTCCTTCGCCGGCGACGACACGTAGATCGCGTACTCGGCGCCCGCCCGTGAGTAGTACGTCTCCTCGACCGCGCGCCGGGGCCCGGCCACGTTCGCCCCGTCCTTCGCCAGCGCGGTCCAGGTGTACTCCCACAGCGACCCGTCCCGGTCCCGGTACAGGTTCTGCTTCAGGGTCACGCGCTGGTAGTCGACCAGCCGCTGCAACTGCTGTTCCAGATCAAGCTGGTGCGCGTTCGCGTTGGCGAAGTCGGGCGAGCTGTCGATGGCGATGCGCACGAAGTGCTTGCCGCCGTCGGGCGTGTAGTCGACCTGCTTGAGGTCGGTGTCGGTCTGTTCGCCACCGGTGTCCCCGCCGGAGTCATAGACCTTGCGCTTCCAGGTCTTGGGCAGGGAGAGGCTGAAGCCGAACGGGTCGTGCACGGTGTGCCAGTCGGCGGGGACCGCGCCGTCCGGGGCCGTGCTCGCGCCGGCCGAGGAGGACGGACCGGAGGTGGCCGGCGAGGCCGCGCTGCCGCTGCCGTCCTGCTGCCCGAAGTCCCACTTCTGCAGGGCCACGGCCGTGCCGCCGCCGAGCAGCGCGGCCATCGCGACGACGAGCGCGAGCGTCCGCAGCCGGCGCCGCTTGGGCGGCACGGAGACGGGCGCGGACGGCGCGCCGACGACTGTCGGCCCGCTCATGGAACCGCCGGAGGGACGCTGTCCCTCATGAGAACCGCCGACAGAACCGCTGTATGAACTCCCGTAGGGGTCACTGCCGTAGCGGTCACCGCTGTACGAGTTGCCGCCGTACGAGTTACTGCCGTACGAGTTACTGCCGTGCGCGTTGCCGCCGTACGAGTTACTGCCGTGCGCGTTGCCGCCGTACGAGCCGCCGGAGTCCAGCCGCGTTCCGCCGCCGCCACCGCCACCGCTGATCTGCGACTGCGTCGGTATGTACGCCTGTGCCGTGCTCGGCCGCCGCCCCTCCGCCGCCTCCGCGAGCATCTGCTCGACCTCTTCGGGGCCCGGCCGCTGCGCCGGTTCCTTGCGCAGCAGGGCCGTGATGACCGGCTCCAGCGGGCCCGCGGCGTGCGGCTCGCCGGCCTCGTCCTCGACGACCGCCTGCATGGTGGTCAGCGGCGAGGTGCGGCGGAACGGCGAGCGCCCCTCCACCGCCGTGTACAGCGTCGCGCCCAGTGCCCACAGGTCGGAGGACGGCCCCGGATCGTGCCCGCGCACGCGCTCCGGCGCGAGGTAGTCGACGGATCCGACGACTTCCCCGGTACGGGTGATCGTCGTGTCGCCCTCGATCTGCGCGATGCCGAAGTCGGTGAGGAGGACCCGGCCGTCCCGGCCGAGCAGCACGTTGCCCGGCTTGACGTCCCGGTGCAGCACCCCGGCGCTGTGCGCGGCGCGCAGCGCGCGCAGCACCCACAGCCCGATCCGCGCGGCCTCCCGCGGCTCGATGCGCCCGCGCTCCTTGACCGCGTCGGCCAGCGAGTGGCCCTCGACCAGCTCCATGACGATCCACGGGCGGCCGTCGTGTTCGAGTACGTCGTGGACGGTGACGACGGCGGAGTGGTTGATGCGTGCCGCGGCCCGGGCCTCGGCCCGGGTGCGGGCCAGCAGGACGGACTGGTCGCTCTCGGAGACGTAGAGCGCGGCCGTCAACTCCTTGATGGCGACTGCCCGGTGCAGCACTTCGTCATGGGCGCGCCACACCCGGCCCATGCCGCCGCTGCCGATGACGTCGGCCAGCCGGTAGCGGCCCGCGATGAGCAGGCCCTGCATCTGATTCACGTTGCCCCGCAATGCTCTTGTCAGGGTCAGACTAAGGACCACCCCGCGGTCAGGGAACCAGTGGGGTCCCACGGAGACAGCACTGTGACGGTTCTCGCTTTCCTTACGGAATGTGAGCCAAATCCCCTCATCGGAACGGGAACCGACCGGCCCGAGAACGCGTCGACCGCCGTTCAGCCCGTGTACTTGTACGTCGACGACGCCTGCTCGTACAGCGTGGTGACCTCGTCCCGGTCGGACTCCGGGCCGCGCACCTGCACGATGTGGTACCTCCCGTTGATCAGGAAGACCATGTTGCGCACGAACAGGTCGCCCTCCTGGCTGTCCGTCCAGGTGAACTGCCCCTCCGCCGACACCTGCTGGCCCACCGTGATGGTCCGCAGCCCGCCGGCGGTGGCCCAGCTGGAGTCCCGGTACGGCTGCAGCTCCGCTTCCTTGTCCCGCTGGTACGCCATCGGGTCGCTGCCGTAGGTCGCCGAGCTGTCCCGTCCGGCCACGACGATCAGCTCGAACTTCCCGTGCGAGTAGATCACCTGGCCGCTGCCGTTCCTCGGAGTGCGGCTCCAGCCCTTGGCGACGGCGATCCGGAAGCCGTTCGGGTCGTCGCGCAGGGTGAACCCGTCGGCGACGGTGGAGCCGCCGGTCGAACCGGCGGTGGTCTGGGTCTCGGTGGACGGCGTCGACGTGGGACTGGGCGTCGGTGTCGGAGTGGGCGTCTGGCTCCGGCTCGGTGCGGGGCTCGCGTCGCCGGCCGCGCCCGTCCGGTCGCCGGTGGCCGCGCCGTCGTCCGCGCTGTCCTTCTTCGGCAGGAACAGCATGGCGTACGCGACCGCCGCGGCCAGCAGGAGCAGGACCAGCAGAAGCAGCGTACGGCCCAGTCTGCGCGGGGAATTCGCCTCCTGCCGGGCCCGCTTGTGCCGGCCGTGCGGCGCCGGGAGCCCGGCCCTGCGCCTGCGCACCAGCTCACCGCGGCGCCGGATGATCGGCAGCCGTTTGGGATCGGCGGGCGGGGCGGCGACGACATGCGTACCGGCGTCCGGCTCGGGCGCCGACCGCACCAGCGAGCGCAGCCAGCCGCGCAGCTCCTCGAAGTCCAGCCGCTCGATGGGGTCCTGACGCAGCAACGACTCCACGACCGGCCGCAGCGACCCGCACTCCTCCGCGAAGGCGGGCGGCTCCGAGCACACCAGCTGCACCAGCTCGGCCGTCGACTCCTCCGGATACGGCGCGTGCCCCTGCACCGCCCGGAACAGCAGCGCGCCCAGCGCCCACAGGTCGGTGGCCGGGCCGATGGGCGCCGCCAGCTGCCAGTTCTCGTGCACGGGAACGGCCTGCTCCGGCGCCCAGCGCTCGGTCACCGGCCCCACCACGGTCATCCGCACCTGCCGCGCCCGTTCGGCGGCCAGCGCGGTGGCGGGCCCGCGCCGCCCGGGTACGACGGCGGCGGGCTCGCCCCAGCGGGCGGCGGGTCCGGCGCCCTGCGCGGGCACGACGACGTGCGGCTGTCCTTGCACGCCCTGGAGTTCGGCGCCGGTCAGGGGGGTGCCCGCGCCGGGTCCTGCGGCCGGGAGCGCGGTGCGTTCCTGGCCGGGGGCCACCACCGGGGGCGTGCCGGGGCGGGGGCGGGGTGCGGCGCCGTGCCAGGGCGGCGGCGCGCCGCGCACCCCGTACGGGTCGGCTATCCGGCCGGGCGGCACCCCACCGGCGGCCCGCTGCTCCCCGTCCGGGGCCTGCGCCTGCCCGTTCGCGTACGGCGGTTGCGCCACGCCGTTGGCATACGGCTGCTGGGCCGCCCCGTTGGCATGCCCCGGGCCTCCGGGGCCGTACGGCGGCTGCGGTGCGGGCGCCGCGGTCTCGCCCTCGGACGGCGGCCGGGCACCGGGCAGCGCGGCCCGCCCGTTCTGCTGGGCCTCCTGGACCCGGGCGGCGGCCCTGGCTCCCGCCCGGTACGCGGCGATCGCCCCGGCCCGGGCGGCCCGGATGTCCGCGCCGGTGTCCGGCGCCCGCCGCTCCACAGCACCCGTACCGGCACCGCCCGGAGCGGAACCGGCCGGACCGGAACCGCCCGGAACGTCGTCCGGACCGGCCCCCGGCAACCCGCCGGCGACCCGTGCCTGAATCGCCGCACGCCGAGCGGCCTCGGGATCGGTCTCCGGCGCGCCGGAGACCCGCTGCGCGCCGCCCGTACCACCACCCGTACCACCGGACGCACCACCGACGCTCCCGATGCCCCCGACGGCGAGAGCACCCGAGCCGACCGAACCGCCTGAAACACCCGAACCGGGCGAACCGGTCGGGGTGCCGAGCGGGTTGCCGGGCGGGTTGCCGGTCCGGGTGCCGGGCGTGGCGGAACCTTCCGCCTCCCCGACCCGCCGGCCGCCGGCAGCCGCCACGCCGCTCCCGCCGCCCTCGCCGCTCTCACCCTCCTGCGGCGGCACCGGGTCGTACCCGCACAGCGCCTCCTCCGCCGCCCCGACCGCGAGGCCGGTCAGCATCACCCGACCGTCGTCGCAGACGAGGACCGTGCGGGCGGTGATGTTGCGGTGCACCCAGCCGTGGGCGTGCAGGACCCGGAGCGCCATCAGCACGTCGGAGGCGACCTCGGCCGCCCGGTACGGGCTCAGCGGCTGCTCGGCGAGGACCGCCGCCAGCGACCGCGCGGCGACCGACTCGCTGACGATCCACAGCGAACCGCCCTCGGCGAACACGTCGAAGACCTGGTCGAGCCGGGGATGGTCGGGGATCCGGGCGGCGGCCTGCGCGGCCTCCACGGCGCGCCGCACCACCGGGTCGCTGGGCCGGCGTGTCGCCGTCCGTGCCGTCGGCGGTCGGCGGGCGCCACGGTCACGCGCCGTGAAACCCTCCGGCAACCCCTCGGCGTCCAGCACCTCCGCCTCGACGACCTCCGGCAACGGCACCTGCCGGACGAACACCTCCTGCCCGCTGTAGGTGTCGAAGGCCCGCGTCTCGGTGTGTTCGTACTCGTCGGAGGGGGGCAACGGCAGGCGGTAGCGGTCGGCCAGTACCCGTCCCGCGTAGTCGTCCACGTTGCCTCCCCCGGCCGCCCGGTTGGTCAAATCCGTTCGTTTCGCGGCCCGTTCTGTATGCATACCTGGATGCGTACGGTCCGCAACCACTCACGATACGTGCCGGAGGCAATTCGCATTGTGGGGATGCGAATTTGTCACTTCGGCTCGAAGGACGCCGTCAGCGTCTTCCAGGTGTCCTTGCGCAGCTGGCTGCTCCAGCCGCCGGCCTTCGCGGTGTACATCAGCGCGTATCCCTGCTGGGAGCTGACGACGAACCCCCGGTCGATGGTCCGGTACTCGGTGCCGCCGTCCACGTAGGTGAACTCCCAGTCGGCCGTGTTCCAGCCGCGGTAGCTCACCGAGGCTATGCGGATCTTCTGGTACTGGGAGCGCACCATGTAACGCTCCTGGTTCTCCCAGTCCGCCACCGGGTCGTCCTTGGGCGTGCTCGTCCAGGCGATCAGCAGCTTCTGCCCGCCGGGTCCGGTGAACCGGTCCCCGGCGGAACTGCCGGTCTGGAACTTCCAGCCCTTGGGCAGCCCGATCGAGTACCCCTGGTCGCCCTTGTACTTCGACACCACCGGCGCGCTGCCACTGCCGCTGTCACTGCCACTGGAGTTCGACGCCGAGGACGTGTCGTCCCCGGACTCGCCCGAGCCGTCGCTCCCGGAGGTCTGGGCCGCCGACGCCTGTCCGTCCGCCACCGTGCCGCCGTTCGTGTCCTCCTTGGTGGAGGAACCGGAACCGGACTTCGAACCGGAACCGGAGCCGGTGCTCGCGCTCGCCCCGGAGGACGCCACCGCCTTGGAACCGCCGCTCCTGCCGCTCCCCTTGCTGTCCCCGTCGTCGCCGTTCAGCACGATGGCGAGCACGGTACCGAGCACCGCGAGGACCACCACCACGGCGATGATCACCAGGGTGCGCTTCGGCACCACATCGGTGAGCGGCGCCTTGGGCACGGGCCGGGGTGCCAGGTCCAGATCGGGCGGCGGCATCACGGGCCACCCCGAACTGGCCTTGCCCGCGGCGGGCTTGGCCCCCGTCGGCGCGGTGGCGGCGCCGGACCCGCCACCGGCGGCCGGACGCGCACCCCCGACCGGCCCCGAGGGCGAACCGGTGACGACCGGGGCCGTGGCGGCGCCCGCCTCGGCGGACGTGCCTGCGCCCGCGCCGGCGTTCTTCGTCCGGGTCGCGGCCGCGGCACCGGCCGCCCCCGCGGCCTTCCGCACCGACCGCAGCGCCCCGCGCAGCTTCTCCCCGGCCTCCTCGCCCCGCTTGGCCCCGGTGCCCTTCTCCTCCTGCGGCGCGTCGGGCTGCGGAGGCAGCGGTACGACCCGGGTGGCGTCCGCGGGCGCTTCCTCGGGCGCGTTGATGACCGCGTTGAGCATCGCCCGCGCACCCGCGTCGTCCAGCCGCTTGGCCGGGTCCTTGTTGAGCAGCCCGTAGATGACGTCCTTCAGGGGTCCCGCGTTCTTGGGCTCCTCCAGCTGCTCGGTCATCACCGCCGTCAGCGTGGCGATCGCCGACCCCTTGTCGTACGGCGGCGCGCCCTCGACCGCCGCGTACAGCAGGCCGCCCAGCGACCACAGGTCGGCCGCAGGGCCGGGCTTGTGACCGCGGGCCCGCTCCGGGGAGATGTAGGAGGGGGCGCCGACGAGCATGCCGGTGGAGGTGATGGACGGGTCGCCCTCGACCTGGGCGATGCCGAAGTCAGTGAGCACGACCCGGCCGTCACCCTCGGAGATCAGCACGTTGGACGGCTTCACGTCGCGGTGCAGGATGCCCTCGCGGTGCGCCGACCGCAGCACGTCCAGGACCGCCAGCCCGACCTCGGCCGCCCGTTTCGGGTCCAGCAGGCCGTCCTCACGGATGACCTCGGCCAGCGACTTGCCCTCGACCAGCTCCATCACGATCCAGGGCCGGTCGTCCTCGTCGACCACGTCGAAGACCGTCACCGCACTGTTGTTGCGGATCCGGGCGATCGCCTTGGCCTCGCGCAGGGTGCGCGTGATCAGGCGCCGCTTCTCCTCCTCGTCGATGTTCGACGGGAACCGCAGCTCCTTGACGGCCACCGTCCGGCCGAGGGTCTCGTCCTCGGCCCGCCACACCGTGCCCATGCCGCCGCGGCCGAGCACTCCTCCCAGCCGGTACCGCCCGGCGAGAAGACGCTCGCTGTTGCCCTGACGAGTCTCCTGACGAGAAGTCCCCGCCCGCTCCGCCTCCGACATGCGTCCCCTCATGACAACCCGCCCTGACAGAGCCTTCATTGTCCCTCACCCGACAAGTGCCCAACGCCCAGGGGGCCCCTGACCGCGCATCGGGCCCGGCCGACCGGAACCCCCGGTGACGAGGGCGTCACACGGGCCGGGATGATGGGCCGCGAGGAGGGAGGAACCCGGATGCCGTCGCTTCGGACACTGGTGGCCATACCGGTCTCTCTTGCCCTGCTGTTCGCCCCCCTGATGGCCGGTTCGGCATCCTCGGCGGAGGTCACGGACCCGCTCCTGTCACAGTTCGTCACCAAAGGCGGAGCACCCGCCGCCGCTCTCCTGGACCGCGACGGCGACGACGTCCGCTACGCGGCCGCCGGCCGGGGCATCGCACGTGCCGACCACTTCCGCGCGGGCAGCATCACGAAGACCTTCATCGCCACTGTCGTCCTGCAACTGGCCGCCGAAAAGCGGCTCTCCCTGTCCGACCCCGTGGAGCGGTACCTGCCGGGGCTGCTGCGCGGACATGGCGTCGACGGGCGCAGGATCACCCTGCGGGCCCTGCTCAGCCACACCGCCGGGCTCGCCGACTTCACCACGGTCACCCGGGGCGCCGTCCCCCTGACCCCGCTTCAGGCCGTCCGCGTCTCGCTCTCCCTCCCTTCGACCCGGCCGGGTCACTACGCGTACTCCAGCACCGACTACGTCGTGCTCGGCATGGTCATCCGCCAGGTCACCGGCCACTCGTACGCCACCGAGGTCCGGCGCCGCATCATCACCCCCCTCCGTCTTACGGGCACGTCCTTGCCGGGCGCCCGCACCACGCTGCCCTCCCCGCACGGCCGCGCCTTCGAGACCGACGGCTCCGACGTCACCGAGCTCGACCCGCGCGTGGCCGGCGCGGCGGGTGAGCTGGTGACCACGCTCGACGACCTGGACCGCTTCTACGCGGCGCTGCTGGACGGCGAACTGCTGCCCCCGCGCCGGCTGCGCGAGATGCTCGACACCCGGGCCGCACAGGGCGCGTACGGCCTGGGGATCTTTCCTGTGAAGCTGCCGTGCGGGACCACGGTGTGGGGACACAACGGCCGGATCGCGGGCAGCTATGTGCGCAGCGCCGCCTCGATCGACGGCCGGCATGTCCTCACGTTCCGGGTGAACACGACGACGGTCGCGGACCCGGACCTCGAACCTGCACTGCTCGCGGCCGAGTTCTGCCCTCGCACCGGGTAGAACGGCCGGGGCTCGGGGAGAGATCCCGATGCCCGGTCGCTCGATCGGGTGTTGTCGGACGGTCGGGGGCACGGGCAGCGCGGGTGGCACGGGCGGCACGGGTGGCACGGCACCGCCGGAGACCGCCGTCGTGGCTCAGCGCCGTCGCGGCGGACAAGGATTTTCCAGCGGCCGACCAGAAGGACCGGGGACCGAACCAACGCAGAGGAGCAGCGGAAGCGAGCGGAAGACGGCAGGCGGGAGACGGGAGACGGCAGGCGGGAGACGGCAGGCGGCAGGCGGCAGGCGGCAGGCGGCAGACACCACCCCACCGCCTCACCGCACACACCACCCGCCACGCACCCTGCACCCACCACACACCCGCCACCCGCCACCCGCCACCAGCACCCAGCACCCAGCACCCAGCACCCAGCACCCAGCAGGCTGCCCCCGGCACTCGGCACCGGCACCGGCACCCGCACCCGGCACCCGGCACCCGGCACCCGGCAGGCTGCCCCGGCGCCACGCCATAGCCCCACGCCCGGCAGGGAATTACCGCGGCACGATGTCCGGCGCTCCCAGCCTCGCCGCGTCCGCCGTCAGGTCGTCCGGCTGGAGTTGGGACTCGCGCTCCGCCTCCACGCGCTTCTCGTAGTGCTCGACCTCCCGCTCGATCTGGTCCTTGTCCCAGCCGAGGACCGGTGCCATCAGCTCGGCGGCCTCGCGGGCGCTGCGGGTGCCGCGGTCGAAGGTCTCGATGGAGATGCGGGTGCGGCGGGTCAGGACGTCGTCGAGGTGACGGGCGCCCTCGTGGGAGGCGGCGTACACGACCTCGGCGCGCAGGTAGTCGTCGGCGGCCGAGAGCGGCTCGCCCAGGCCCGGGTCGGCGGCGATGAGTTCGAGCACCTCGTCCGCCATCGAGCCGTACCGGTTGAGCAGGTGTTCGACGCGGACCACGTGGATGCCGGTGCGGGCGGCGATCCGGGCCCGGGCGTTCCACATCGCCCGGTAGCCCTCCGCGCCGAGCAGCGGGATGTCCTCGGTGACGCACTCCGCGACCCGCATGTCCAGCCCGTGCACCGCCTCGTCGACGGCGTCCTTGGCCATCACCCGGTACGTCGTGTACTTGCCGCCGGCGACGACCACGAGCCCCGGCACCGGATGCGCGACCGTGTGCTCGCGCGAGAGCTTGCTGGTGGCGTCGGACTCGCCGGCCAGCAGCGGGCGCAGACCCGCGTAGACACCCTGGACGTCGTCGCGCGTCAGCGGCACCGCGAGCACCGAGTTGACGTGGTTGAGGAGGTAGTCGATGTCGGCGCTGGAGGCCGCCGGATGGGCCTTGTCCAGGTCCCAGTCGGTGTCGGTGGTGCCGACGATCCAGTGCCGGCCCCAGGGGATGACGAACAGGACCGACTTCTCGGTGCGCAGGATCAGGCCGGTCGTGGAGTGGATGCGGTCCCTGGGGACGACCAGGTGGATGCCCTTGGAGGCACGGACGTGGAACTGGCCGCGCTCGCCGACCATCGCCTGGGTGTCGTCGGTCCACACCCCGGTCGCGTTGACGACCTGCTGGGCGCGGATCTCGTACTCCCCGCCCCCCTCCACGTCCTGCACCCGGGCCCCGACGACCCGCTCGCCCTCGCGCAGGAACCCGGTGACGCGCGCGCGGTTGGCCGCCTTCGTGCCGTAGGACACCGCCGTGCGCACCAGGGTCGCCGTATAGCGGGCATCGTCCATCTGGGCGTCGTAGTACTGGATGGCGCCGACCAGGGCGTCCTTGCGCAGCGCGGGCGCGACCCGCAGGGCGTGACGGCGGCTCAGGTGGCGGTGGACGGGCAGGCCCCGGCCGTGCCCGCTGACCACGGACATCGCATCGTAGAGCGCGACGCCCGAGCCGGCGTACAGGCGCTCCCAGCCCTGGTGCTGGAGCGGGTAGAGGAAGGGCACCGGCTTGACCAGGTGCGGGGCTAGGCGCTCCAGGAGCAGGCCGCGCTCCTTGAGGGCCTCACGGACCAGGGCGAAGTCGAGCATCTCCAGATAGCGCAGGCCGCCGTGGATCAGCTTGCTGGATCTGCTGGAGGTGCCGGACGCCCAGTCGCGGGCCTCCACGATGCCGGTGTTCAGGCCCCGGGTGGCCGCGTCCAGCGCGGTGCCCGCGCCGACCACTCCGCCACCCACCACCAGCACGTCCAACTCGCGCTCGGCCATGGCCGCCAGGGACTCCGCACGCTGCTTTGGCCCCAGTGTCGCTGTCCTCACCGCTGCCTCCCGCTCTGCCGCCATCGGTCATCGCTCGCCACGGCCATCGCCGGCCGTGGGTCACCGGTCGTCGTCGGTCATCGCCGTCGTCGGTCACCGGTCGTCGTCGGGTCATCGGTCACGTCGGCCGCGCCCGGCGGGCATGGCCCCTGCCCAAATTCTGACCGGCGTGCCCGACTTCAGCCACCACTCACCCCCAGCCTGTGGACAACGGCCACCGAACCCACGGAAGACACATGAACACAATCCCGCATAACGGTCATATTTACTCCTAGTCTGACAGTGCGCCTCGCTCATCCTGTCCACAGGGCTTGCGCACCTGTCCCGCTTCGGTTACTGGGAAGGACGGCCCACGCCATGCCCGCAGACCTCGCCGTCATCGGACTCGGTCCCTACGGCCTGCCCCTCGCCCAGGCCGCCGTGGCCGCCGGCATCCCCACGATCGGCTACGCCACCGGCCCCGAGGCGGGCTCGCTCAGCCCCGCCGAGCTGCGCCGGATGCTCGCGAAGGGGTTCCGGGTGGTCGAGGACCCGGCCCAGCTGGGGCGGGTGCGGACCGCGGTGATCTGCGCGCCGACCCCACGCGGCGCCGACGGCGGGCTCGACCTGAGCCAGGTGGAGACCGCCGCGCGCACCCTGGCCGAGCGGCTGCGTCCGCACACGACGGTGATCCTGGAGTCGCCGGTCCATCCGGGGACGACGGAGGACTTTCTGCGGCCCCTGTTGGAGAAGGGCTCCGGCCTGCGCGCGGGCCGCGACTTCCACCTCGCCTATTCGCCCAGCCGGGTGGATCCCGGCAACCGCGACTTCACACCGGCCAACACCCCGAAGGTCATCGGCGGTCTCACGCCCGCGTGCACGGAGTCGGCGGCGACGTTCTACAGCCGGCTCACCGACAAGGTGGTACGCGCGCGTGGCCCGCGCGAGGCCGAGACCGTGCAGCTCCTGGAGACCAACTTCCGGCACGTCAACATCGCCCTCGTCAACGAGATGGCCGTCCTCTGCCACGACCTGGGCGTCGACCTGTGGGACGTCATCCGCTGCGCGGAGACCAAGCCGTTCGGCTTCCAGGCCTTCCGACCCGGTCCCGGCATCGGCGGGCACGGCGTCGCCCAGGACCTGTCCGGCCGCACGAGCCGCGGGCTGCGCATGGTGGAACTGGCCCAGCAGGTCAACAGCCGGATGCCGGGGTACGTCGTCCAGCGCGCCGCCGCCCTCCTCAACGAGCACGGCAAGTCGGCACGCGGCGCGCGCGTGCTGCTGCTCGGGGTCACCTACAAGGCCGACCTCGCCGACCAGCAGAACAGTCCCGCCCAGGAGCTCGCGATCCGCCTCATGGAGCTCGGTGCCTCGGTCAGCTACCACGACCCGCACATCTCGTCCTGGAGCGTCCTGGACCGCCCGGTCCCGCGCGCGGACTCCCTCTACGAGGCGGCCGCCGACGCCGACCTGACGATCCTGGTCCAGCAGCACCGCACGTACGACCTCCAGGGCCTGTCGGTGAAGGCCCAGCTGCTGCTGGACACGCGCGGGGCGACCCCGACGGGGGCGGCGCACCGGCTCTGAGCGGACCCCACCGGGCCGCGCGGGTACGCGATACCCGCGCGGGTATCGCG